>JBGSPE010000006.1:0-61745 GCA_041738755.1 Minisyncoccia bacterium
TTGGTCGTAGGTTCGAATCCTACCCGCGGAGCAATGCAGGACAAAGCGACTTGAAAGAGTCGTTTTGTCGTTTATTAGAGCGGTGTTTCTTAGGTTCGAAACTATTTTCAGCGTCTATCTTCTCCTGAACACGTTTAGAAATCACTTCTATAGGTTTCTTGAGTGTAGGCACCACTATTTCGTCCTTTAATACAAGGTTCGAAAAAATATGAGATAAAAGAAGTCTTCTTTCTTCAGGACTTCTTTTTTCATATATCTCTCTTGCTCTATGAGCGAGATCTAGAATGTTTAACCATATCTCGAAATACTTTGTCTCGACATTCTTAATCCTCTCCATTTGAGTTCGTATGTCTTCTTGCTCTTTGTTAATCTCGGCTTGTTTACTATCCCAGTAAGTAGTACTGATCTTTTGATCGAGTCTATCGTTATAGAGTATGTCCAATCGGCTCTGTAATTGAATGTAGCGTGAATTGAGAGTCTTCAGAGTAGTTTCCTTGTATTCTATTTCCTGAGCGTGATTTTCTTTAATTTTAGCTTTAATAGCTTCTGCTTCAGCAGGAGTAATATTTTCAAAAAATTTAAACACGCCGAAGAGTTGCTCTTCAATCTCAGCTTCGGGTGTATATGGCTTCTGAGTACATTCGTGATAATGACTACAGTGATAGTAAACAATTCCTTTCTGCAGTTCAGCCGTCACAGTTCCTTTGCACTCACCGCACTTCATTGTCTTCTTGAATTGGAAACTATGTTTACTATAGGTTGGAGCAAGCGATCCTTTACGGACACTCATAGCTTTATCGAATAGTTCTTTGGTAATAATAGCTTCTTGTTTACCCTCGACATACAAGATATCCTTCCACCTCATAGATCCATAATAAAATGGTTCGTTAAGCATTTTCTCGACAGTACTCTTAGATGGTTTGTTTCCAGCCCTTGTTCTGAAACCTGCCTTATATAACTCCTGTCGTACTGCTTCCATAGAGTAATTACCGCTAGCATAAAGATCAAAAGCGCTTTTAATATAAGGCGCCACATCAGGGTCGATGACGTGAATCTTATGCCCCTTATCGCCAATTGTCTTGTATCCAAGTGGAGGTTTTGTTGGTAACCAGCCTTGAGCCAGTTTTTCTGCCTGACCTTTCTTAACTTCTTCCGAAAGATTAGAAATAAACTTTTTTGCTAATACGATCTCCATATCCCATCGAAATTTCTCGTCAGATTTTGCGTGTCTATGAAGTATCAGATTCTGCTTAACGAAGTGAATTTTTCTTTCGATATCTGCGTCAATCCAATCGTTAGCAAACACAGCTTCTTTCAAATTTCTTGTTAATCTATCAACCTTCTCAACAACTAAGTTTTTAATATCTCGCTTTTCTATAAAATCCATCATCTCTGCAAAGACTTTTCTTTGCTTTGCACCACTTGCACTCTCTGCAACTGAGAAGACTTTGACTACAGATAAGCCTTTACGAGTAGAGTACTCGTTTAGTAATTTTTCTTGTGAAGGCAAGGAATAACCTGTCTCTTCTTGTTCTTTAGAAGAAACTCGACAATATAGTACTGAACTATTTACATCGGAACTTTTCATAACATCATTTTATCTTAATTTTTGACAATACGCCCCGCTTATCCCTTATGAGACTCTCACTTGGACTTCTATTCATTACTTCTTTATGTGGTTTGAGTTTGGATACACAACTAAGACTCCCTTCAGAAAAGCTAGTCCTCAGGACTGGCAGTTCACTTTTCTTTATTTTTCTCTTAGTTTATATCGGAGAGCATTAGATCTAAGTCAGACGGCAGGGTGGTAAGCGGTGCAACCATTTTCCCTGCTTTCGCACCTAGACCCAATAACTCCCTTGATTGTTTGCGCCTTGAGTTGATTGCCATAAACAAAGCGTTTTTAAAGAGCTTCTTTTACTTCTCTGCTCTTTGAAGAAGGTTTCTCAAACGATGTGGTCTTTTTGGAAGACGCTAGAAGAGGTCTCCCTCTCAGTCAAAGAGAGACCTTTTCCAATTTCCTCCACCTCGGCTCTATGCGTAAGCGCATCCTCATAATCAAACTTAGCAAGCAAGTCAAAGAAGCTCGCTAGCTCGGAGATATCCTGCTTATTTAATTGTGAGTTACTGAAAGCCATATTTGTTCACAGCAGGTGAAACAAATTTATGCTTAGGTAACAAAAAACTCGAAAGTAGAATGGAACTTAAGACACAAAGTGTCTCTGAGTTCATCTAATTTCGAGTTCTCTGACCGTTTAGCTTTTTCTTGTCGACTGGATTTCTCAATGACCAATCGGGAAAAGTGAAGCTTAAGACTGAGGTTTTCTCAAGATGAGTTTTATTTAGCTGTAATTAAATTATAGCACTTTGATGGCTTAAACTAAGGGGATAAGTGACTGCAACACAGTTCTAAATAGTTAACAAATTTAATTTCAAAAACGCCTTATTTCATTGCAGTTTTTATTTCTGATATACTTACACTCGACAACTTAATAATTGCTCACCTAACCCTTGCTGTAAGTACAGCAAGGTATGGTGGAAAAACGCGACAAATGTAAAGAACCTATCATTAGGGCGTTTGTCGCGTTACATCGGGAAACTGGTGTAGAGGTCCTCGGATCTTCCTAGTGATAGGCTTTTTGTGTATATAGCACAACCTCACTATTTTAAACGCGACAAACTTATGGAAATACTACTACTAATCATTATTTGGATACTCTCTCAATGGAAGGCGATCTTGGGCTTTTTATTTGTTGTACTAATCTTTAAAATCATTACTAACGATATTGGTAATCTTCTGAAGAAAATTAACGACATTGACCGCAATGTTAAAGCAATAGCCAAGTCAATGGAAGTTTTTGGGACTGAAGAAGAAAACAAAAAAACCCCTTTGCATAAAAAAACTTTTACAGAGATTTATAAGGAGCAGAAACGAAAAGACCTAGATATCTAACCTACAGTCTTTCAATAACCCTATCTGCTATTGCGTCTAAGTTGAATCCAAATGGTGGAAAATCATACAATAAATCCTTCTCAAACTCAGTGTCTGTAGAGAAATCTTTCTTGAACTTACGCTCAAGGAGCCACGCTGTAGCTTTCCAGTCTTTCTCTCCAGCTTTTTCAATACGCTTCATAAGCTTTTGCTTATATTCGATTGCTTTTTGACCCATTTGTTCTGAAAATTCTGAATTTGTACGTTTCCAGATACACAAAGTATCCTCGGAGATCCCTGCGAGCATTGAGGCATCTCTTTGTGTCATTCCATCTCCTAGAGCGTCTAGAATGATTTTAACCCTCTCTGGGGTCATTTTATAAGGTTTGGTGACGTGTTCACTCATACTAACCAGTGGTTAATTTATAATGAACGATTTAGATTTTTTGGCTTACGTTTATTATAGCAAATGTACGTTATAAAGAAAATGACAGTTTTCTGGCAAAATACTTGACTTTTAATACAAAAAGTATAATATAGTAATATAATAATACAAAATATTGTCATATTCATAAATTATGTTAATAACAAGAATTAAAGCTAGTAATTTTTACGGAATAAAGGATCCTATCGAAGCAGTCTTCACAGAAGGTGGAGAGAAAGAGAAAATAGGATATGTAAATAAAGGAAAAGAGAGAATATCACTTATCTCTGGTTTTTACGGATCCAATGCTTCAGGTAAAAGTACGGTATTAAACGTAATGGATACAGTTATTAGAATAATGCTTTCTAAGCAACAAGATTACGTAACAAACCCTAATGGGATAAAGGAAGAAACGATAATTGCTTTCCCGAACTTTAGCTCTGACTCAAAAGACAAACCTATTATCTTAGAGATTGACTTTATATTTGGTGACGATGATAACAAGTACAACTATTTGGTCTCAATTATAAATGATGGAAAAGAGATATCAGAGGAGGTTCTATACAAGAACGGTAAGAAGATATTTAGTAGAAACGAACACAGAGTTTCTTTCGGTGAGTATATAGAAAAGAAAGTTGGTGATGTTGTGGCAAAGAATATTATCGCTCCAAAAAAATCTTCCTTCCTCTCAGTTCTTTTGGATGAGACCTCTGATATATCAGTATTTAGTAACCTTAAAACTGAAATCGGTGTTTCTGAGCTTAAGGAAATAAGAAATAAAATTTGTTTTATAACTGACAAACGGTCAGTCCAAATGGGACAAAATAACATAAACGGATTACTTGGTTTTGCAGTTAATTACCTCAATGATACTAAGACACAAGAAGAAAAACTTGGAGCTGTTAATTCTGTAGTAAAATACTTCGAGCCTTCATTTGAAAGTCTTATTATCAAAAAGGGTTCTGATGAGAATCCAATAAACAAGACTTTCTCATTCACTTACGAAGCAAAATACACCAACTTCTATAAAAATCTCGGTATGATGGAGCTTTCGGCTGGTACGCGAGAGCTTGTTGCTTACATTAGCGATATTCTGAAGATTATAAAGAACGGCGGTATTGTAGTGTATGACGAAACGAGCAAGTACTATCATCCAGATATGGAAATTGCGATATTAAACTTATTTAAAGACAAGGATATCAACTTACACAATGCTCAAATATTCTTTTCTTCCCACAACCACGAAACTTTCGATTTATTGCAAAATAATCAAGCTCACATCCTAGAAAAGAAAGATACAGGTATAACTATAAATAAAGTGTCTGATTATGGGGTTAGGGAGAGAGACAATATAAAGAGAGTGTATCGCCTAGGTTCTCTTGGTGGTGTCCCTGATACTATCGACTTTAGTAGAATTATAAATAATTTACTTTAAAGCCTATGGGTAACAAAAAAGGTTTTAAAGTATATTATTTACTCCTAAATGAAGGGACTACTGAGTTTAACTTATTTGCTTATCTAACTAGAAATAAATACAGAGAGCTTTTTACTGGTTCAAATATTCAATTTAGTAACAAAGTTGAAATTATAAAAGATGGTAATCAAATAATTTCACAAGGTAAATTAGATGGAGTAAGTGATATTTCTCACTTCACAGCAAAGCATATTTTAATTAAGGAAAAATATGAAAATCAAAGACTGTTTTATTTTCTTGATAAAGATATAGACGATTCTACTGCTATAGAAACCCTAGTTCTACAAGATGGCGATATTGTTCAATTTTTAGAGTACAACTCAGAACATTTACTACTTAGACTTGCAGGGAGAAGTCCTCAAAATCCAATGGATTTTGCAAATTTAGGAGAGTTCCGAACATACTGTAAAAAAGAGTTTGTAAGTCAATTTGGGAAAAATGCTCATAAATTTAAGGATGCAGATTTTGAATTGGTATTTAACATACCTACAGAAGAGGAAGTAAGAGCAAGTTTCAGTGAACTTTTTTCCACATTGACTTAAAGCACTACAGTACAAGCATTTTTATTTCAGACAAACTAATCGAGGGATAAGGATACTCATCAGCCCAATCTATAGTTCGGAAATCGTCAGTCAAAGCGAGCAATGAAAATCCCCGAAAGGGGATTTTCTTATCGTACCGCGGGAGTAATAGTCTGGGAGACTGTTACGTTAGGATTCGAAAAGGTTAGCCAGATAGTTTGGGAGTGAAGTGAATCAAAATATCCAAACGCTGCACCGTCCATGTAATGGAAGAATCCTACTATTCAAACGAGTAAGCAATATGAAAGTTTATTTTCATATTGTTCTTACGAGTGCAGAATAGAAGATCCATTACCAAGGGAATATGGTAATATATTGACAAATTGTAATATATATGATATTATTTGAAATGGATAGATTTGGAAGGATATGCAATGAGCTTCAATCATGCAAATTTGAGCAAAGACCAGCTCGAAAGAAAAATCGACGAACTGTGCGAACAATCTGGCAGCGAAGAAGATCTTCGCCATCTGTTGGTTGAGAATGGCTTTGACGGTCAGATTGCATCAATCGAGTGGCGTAAGTTCGATAAAAATGGGAAGAACCAATCGACCCAGGTTATGGTCTACTCGAGTTCGAGACACGATCTCAGCTGTTGGCTGTATGGCTCGCACGTCATTTACGCCTAGCTCAAACAACATCACGAGACCCCAGCGATAACATCAAGGGGTCTCATTTTGTATATAAAAAGTTCGCACCACAAGGGCATTTCCATTTTTATATTCACTACAATCATTAAAAATTAGGTCAACATCATCCCATAGGCGGAGCACTATTGACAAATACTTATTTCATAAGTATATTGCTATTAGCAAAACAGCACATCAAATTTATCAAAGGGGGTACGACCTATGACAAACAACCAAGCAGTTGCTGAAGCAGCTAAAAGACTCTCTGCGTCCAACTTGCGTGCTCACATCGAACGGGTTCAGGGTGCTTGGGGAAATGAAGCGCACCGTATCTTTCCTGTCATCTGGTCGCACATGGACGATATTCTGACTCTGGTTGATGCGGGTGATGCAATTTCGAGCATCTTTCGCACCATCCCTGAGTCGGAGTACCAGAACCATGATCCTGGCAAGTTGGACGAAGGTCTTTGTCGTCGCTTCAGTGAACTTCCACAGTACGCCGATGCGTCAAAGGCGGTTCAGCGGGTCGTTCGTGGCCTGGGCTACGCCGACGTTATCGGCATCTTCCTGGCAAAAAAGCCGGACAGGTTCAGGTTTGTCATCGGCGGTGTCGGGCCGAAGACGTGGGAGGAATTCCTCGACTGGGTCAAAACCGTCCTGAGTGAGGAAAGTATCACTGGTGACAAAGCGTCGTTGGCTGCGTTCGAGAAGTTCTCAACGCTCACAGAGCTGCTGCGTCACACTTCAGGCCTCGATTCGTTCAGTTGGCTCAACCAGCCGTCTGGGCATGAATTGAAGAATGAACCGATTCGTTCGACAGATTGCGAACGTCTACTGGAGATAGGCATCAAAACCACCCCCGACCTGGCACAGACCAGTGTTCAAGAACTGGCACAGGCCTTTTCTGGCGATGAATTCGCCATGAAGCGTTTGCAGGCGTTTCTCACGAAGCGTGGCCTGGCATTCGGCATGAAGTTCTTGCCTCAGTGGGGCTAACGACCGCTCACAACCAATCTCACTTAGAGACCGTTGGAGGGCGGTTTCTTTTTATGTACCCAAGTTCTGAAGCGCCTGATTTTGGAAAAAATACAAAATCCTATTCCGACCTAACTCTTTCTGAATTTGTGACCAGTTTGCTCGTATAAATCTATTTACCAAGAGTTCTGAACCCGTCCAGCTTAGGGAGCCAATAAAATCCCCGAAAGGGGATTTTTTTTATTGCGACGCGAGAGCGAGTGACTGGCCCTTTATTGTGGTCCTATAAACGCTTCCAATTAGCCAAAAATGCTATATACTAGCCTCCATGTCACGAATAATTGCATTAAGTCCAAAGAAGAATACTTCTAAACGACCATATAAATCACCAGCCCGTCTAGCTGCTAAAAAGGAACTATTAGCTAAGAAAGCTGCCAAGAAAGGAAAGAAGTAATAAACATAAAACCACACGTACGTGTGGTTTTATTTTTCAATATACATTGATACATAAAAAATCACCCGACTGAACTCAGCCGGGTGTCTTGGATCAGGATTGCAAACTCCCCGCGTTCGGTTGGGGTAATTGCTTCGTGTAAGCTATCCCAACTGTCATCTCGAAAGCGACGCAGTTGTCGAGGTTTGTATTTCACAAACGGTTTGAAGTTGTCTCGAATTTCCTTCAAGACCGTTGTATCGTGATGATTATTGTGCATCCCACAAATCACGACCTTGCCCTTGTGTAGGGCGATATAGAATACCGAACGCTTGAACGGTCGAACCCCAATCAGGCCACGATCAAGTTTGAAATAGAGCCAAGACGGAGTAAACAGTTTGTGGCCAGTTCGGGCGAGAATCAACTTTGCCTCTTCATAGGCTTTTTCTGGTGTGAGCGGGGTTTCTATCTTCACAAAGGATCTCCTCTTCCTGTATAAAACATCAAAAGGGGTGGTAATGCAACTCTACAGTTTTATCGAAGCGCTAATTGCTGTTTTAATTCAATGAGTGTTTCTAAGACAGAAATAAGTTCAAGGAGGAGGGTAATTTGTTTTTGAAGTTCAGCTTTATCTTGAGATAGGGAAGGAGTAGCTGGAGTGGTTGCTGTTGTAATAGCTGCAGCAGCAGGTATCTCCCAACAGCTTCGGGCCGAGTTCCACGGTGTGGTGCCTTGAGTCTCGTAAACGTGCCTGGCATATCCAAGGTTGCCTTCAAGGGTACTCAAATCAAATCCGAGAGAGCGCGCCGCAGTATTGTGTACGCTTTCAAAAAATTGAAAGACCCCAATCATTTGTCCACCAGCTCCGCCTCGCAGCGGATTACCACTATCGGTAAATTGACGGAACTTTGATTCGCAGCGAGCAATTTCTACCATGGCTGGTGAATCAGCAAATACTTTTCGAACTTCTGCTTCAACCATCGCTGCATTATGGACTGTGCTGGTACTTGAGGTAGCGGTCTGCGCTGATACGGTCTGGCTAACTCCCAGTCCAAAGAAAAGACTAGCAATAAAGAGGAACGAAGATATGTGTTTCATAGCCTTCAATTCTACCATTTACAGCTGCGATAATAGCTTGCCGAACGGTCATTTCGGTGGCTTGTCGTTTATTGAACCACTACATATAAATAAAAAACGGCCCCCTCAATAGAGGGGGCCGTAAGGTGTTTAGACCTGGCTAAGGTCTTACAAGAAGAACCAGATACCAGCAAAGCCGACGATAGTGGTGACCACCGCATAGGGCAAGGCTAGCACCAGCATCCGCAGATACGATAGTTGGATGTGCTTGGTAGCCAAGACCGACATCAGCAAGAACAAGAACGCCGCCTGACCATTTGGGGTTGAGATACTCGGGATGTTCGTCCCGGTATTGATTGCAATTGCAATCTGGTCAAACTCGGCCCGAGTAATCTGGCCCGAGTCATACAACGTCTTGGCATCGGTGATGTAGAGCGAGGCCACAAACACATTGTCACTGATGGACGAGAGACCACCAGTTGAAGCGTAGTAGGCGAGCAGTCGCTGCTTGCCTTCAAAGCTCATAATCCACTGCGTCACGGGATCAAACAGATGCTGCTGATGAATCATGGCAACGACGGCAAAGAAGACGGCCAAGACCATCGAGAAAGCAGCGCTTTCCTTAATCGCCTCACCAATGTGGTGCTCCTCAGTCACGCCATTACTGATTGTGACGAAGATGAGCACCCCCAACCCAACCAGGAACGGTGGGTAGGTGTGGGCTACCAGCCCGGCCACCAAGAGGATGGCTCCGAGTGCTTGTACCAAGAGAACGCTTGTGTCGTTCTTCGTCCGCTTCTTGGCGAGCTTCGCCGCCTCGATTTCAAGAACAGTCCGGACTCGGTAGGGCATCTCAGTACCATAATCAAGCCATTTGCTTTTCTCAAGCAGGATGCAGACCACAAAGCCACTGAAGGTAACCGGCAAAGTGACCGGAGCCATGATGAGAAAGAATTCAACAAAGCTCCAACCCATAAGCTCGCCAATCAGCAGGTTTTGCGGCTCACCGACCAAGGTTAGAATACCGCCGAGCATGGTGCCGACAGCAGCGTGCATAGCGATACTGCGCAAAAACGCGTCAAACTGAGCTCCATCATCTCGATGGTACTCAAAAATCTGCTTCTGCTCGGGTGTAAGTTTTTCGAGTTGCTGACCCAAGACCGAAATGGTGTTTTGGTAGGTCGTGTGTAGTCCGGTGAGGACCACGACCACCACCGAGATAACGGTCAGTGCGTCAAGCATCGCAGACATCAAAGCGCCAGCCACACTGAAGAGCAGAGCTACCGTAGTCTTGTTCCTGATACCAAGAATCAGCTTGGTGAAGGAGAAGATGAGTAACTCCTTCATCAGGGTGACCGCAGTCACTAGGAACAGTACCAGGAGGATGATCGGCATATTGTGCTCGATTTCCTTCGTAACTGCCTCCGGGGTAGCCATTTGAAGCAGGACAATTGCCTGAAAGGCAATGATCCCACCAGGCAAGAGAGGAAAGCATTTGATGGCCAGCGTCAGGGTGGCGATGAACTCGGCCAGAATCAGCCAGCCAGCGGCGAATGGTCCGAGTGTCAGGTAGACAAGCGGATTGATGATGAGGGCTGCGATGACCGCCTGTTTGTACCAGACGGGCGAGTGGCCCATGAAGTTGTTGAGAAAGCTATTGCTCTCCCAAATCGTTGCGGCTTGTGCGTTTTTCACGCGATTCTCCTTTCAAAGGACAGAGGAACTTATAGCTGAATCAGGTCAGTTGCCCGGAAAATACCACACTTTATCAAAAAGGTCATTATTGACTTGAGTCGTAAATGCTTTTACAGTCAATTTTTTTGGCAATTAGGCTCGCAGTATAGGTAACCAAAAGTAATGGAAGCAGTAATTCAAAAGAGTCAGACATTTCAAATATAATAAAGGCTGCCGTAAGGGGAGCGTGGGCGGCCCCAGCAAATACACCCGCCATACCAAGGAGAATCAAGTATGGTGCAAAGGTTGGTGGTATAAGACCAAAAAGTAAGAGTGTGCTCACTACAATACTCCCGAGAATAGCACCGAGCAAAAGCAACGGAGCGAAAATGCCACCAGAGCCACTAGAGCCAAGGGTAATGCTTGTGGCGAGCATTTTTGCAACTAAAAGAACGAGTAAGAATGTTATTGGAAGACTGGTTAGTCGGACGAGGTCAATAATGAGTGGGTTGGCGGCTGGTTCGTGAAGGTAGGGAAGGAGAAGACCCATGCAGCCAATCACAAATCCTCCAAGTGCTGGTTTGAAAATTGGGTGCAAGGCAATCTTTTTAAAGATTTTTCTACCAAGATTGAGAATGGTTCCAAATGAAAGTGCCAGTAGAGCTGCTGCTATGCCAAGTCCAATAATGCTCACAAACGTACCGATTGAGATAACCATGATGGCGTCGGTTGTTTGCCATTTGATTTCGTGGCCGATTATAAAGGCGGCAATTAAACTTGAGAGGATTGCACTCGTGGTGATTAAGAAGATGTGAAAGAAACTCTTCGTACGGTGTCGAAGAATTTCGATGGTAAAAAATACGCCGGCGATGGGGGCACCGAAGGTGCCCCCAATACCAGCGGCTGCTCCGCAGGCAAGAAGGAGGCGACGTTCAGGAGTTGCTTGCTTGGTGAGCTGAGCGATAGTCGAGCCAATGGTGGAGCCAATCTGAATAATCGGTCCTTCTCGTCCGGCTGAGCCACCTGAGCCGAGAGTGAGCGCAGCGGTGATAATTTTGACTGGTGCAACTATGGGTCGGATTCGGCCTCTTCGTTCCGCGAGTGCATCCATAACTTCTGGAACACCTTCACCTTCAGCTTCACTCACTTTGGCGAGATAGAATATAATCCCTACCAATAACCCGCCAAGCGTAGGAATGAGGACTCTTTGCCAGGTAGGAATCGCTGTTACGGTGGTAATAAAATCACCACTACCAGAAAACCCAAAAAAGCCGTATGTACTCAAAAAGATCAGAAAATGAAAGAGGGCAGCACCAATAGCACCCCCAACTCCCACGATAAGAGCCAAAAGTAATAATCCAATCGGGGTACCCTTACTCAGCCAGGTCTGAAACGTCATCTGTTCATTCTAGTACGAAAGTGATAAAAACTGAGAAACATGCTGTCCATAAGGTATACTTTGCTATATGAATACATTCCATCGAAGATTGCTGGGATTATCGAGGCCACACTTCTGGCTCTATGAACTAGGAACCTTTTTTATTGGGGTAGTGATTGCAGCGTCTGCAAGTAGTGTGTTACTTAGTCCTTGGGTACTCTTGTATGCATTATATTTTCTTTTTCCAGCCAATCTTTTGATTTACGGCATTAATGATATTTATGATTATGAAACTGACCGATTAAATCCGAAAAAAGCTGGGTACGAAGCAGTGTTACCAAAATCCCTTCATCCAAAAGTCTTAAAAGCCATTTTATATACCAACGCACCATTCATTTTGTTGGCGGTATGGTTGCCTCAGCCTGCGACGATTGCTCTTTTAGTGTTTGTTCTGTGTGCGACATTTTATTCTGCGTCACCTATCCGAGCAAAGGCTCGTCCAGGCTATGATAGTGTATTCTCAGCAGGGCATTATGTAGCAACCGGTGTCTTTGGGTATTACGTGGCAGGTGGTACGACAGGAGCCATATGGCTTCCGGTAGTCGCAGGGATGGCGTGGGCTATGGCAATGCACGCCTACTCAGCGGTGCCTGATATAAAAGCTGATGCATCTGCCAAGCTGGCAACTATTGCGACTTTGCTAGGGAAGAAAGTGACCATTTGGTTATGTCTGGTATTTTATACCGTGGCAGCGTGGATAGCATCACAATATCTTGGCGGTATGGCGATTGTGTTGTATATCCCATATCTCCTCATGATGATTCTTTCGCTTTACAGTAATGAAGCGCAGCTTTTTAAACTGTATACCTACTTTCCATGGATTAATGGGATTGTTGGGATGGTTATTTTCTTCACTATCCTCTTACAAAAGTCGTGGCTATAATTCAGTCAGTGGATGTGGTCCAGTCAAACCTTCAATTCGTTTATAGGCATTTTGGGCTGAGATAACACAGATAGGCATCCCGATACCGGGGTTGGTGTACGAACCAACAAAGTACAGGTCCTTCACTTTTTTAGATATATTATTTGGTCGCCAGAGGGCTGACTGTCCCAGAGTGTGAGCGAGACCAAGAGCGGTTCCTTGGTAGCTATTGTAGTCTTGCTTGAAATCAGCTACAGAGTAGGTTCGTTTGAATACAATCAATTCCCGAAGTCCGCTCATGCCCATGTTTTTTTCGAGGATAGCAATCGTTCTGTCGCTCCATTTATCGAGTGTCGCTTGGTCGTAGGTGATGCCAGCTGAGATGGGGACTAGCACAAACAAGTTTTCATTCCCTGCGGGAGCTACCTTTGGATCAGTCTTGCTCGGAGCACAGACATAAATCGACGGGTCGGTAGGGAAGTCATGATAATCAAAAATCTCCTTGAAGTTTTTGTCCCAGTCAGGTGAAAAGAGAAGATTATGGTGCGAAAGACTCGGAAGGGTTTTGTTGACACCCAGGTACATAATGAACGCACTGGGAGCGAGTTTCCGATTTTTCCAATACTGTTCACTATGATCACGCAATTCGACCGGAAGGAGTTTGGTCTCAGTATGATGAAGGTCAGCGTTTGATATCACGACATCGGCGTGAATGGTTTCACCCGACTCAAGGGTGATTCCAACCGCCTTTTTATCTTTGGTAACGATAGAAGCAACTGGGGCATCAAAGTGAAATTCAGCTCCGTATTTTTTAGCTACCTCGGCAATTGCCAAAGGCAGTTTACCAATCCCTCCGTCTGGGTACCAAATACCAAGATCAAAGTCGACATGGTTCATCAGTCGGTACATACCGGGGGCGTCTTTTGGTGCGGTACCAAGTAACACCATCTGGAACATCATGACTTTTTTAAGTAACTCTGATTTGAAGGTTCGACTAATAATCTGCTCCATGTTGCGGTAAATCTCTAGTTTACGACCTTCTCGCATCACTCGCTTATTGAAGAAGTCGAAGAGTGAATTGTAGTTTTTATAAATAAACTCATGCTTAGCGATTTGATATTGCCGTTTACTTTCATCAAGGTAGGTGACAAGTTTTTCACCAGACCCTGGTTCAATTGCATTAAAAATCTCTTGGTTCTTTTCTCGGTCAGCAAAGAAATCCTGGTAACTCCCATCGCTTGAAAGGAATACTCGGTATGATGGGGCAAGTTTTTTTAAGGAAAGATAGTCGTTGATGTCTTCGCCAAGGAGGGTAAAGAATTCCTCAAATACGTCCGGCATCATGTACCATGATGGACCTAAGTCAAACGCAAATCCTTCATGTTCAATAATCCGAGCCCGACCGCCGAGCGTACTATTTTTTTCATAGACAGACACCGCATACCCTTTTTTGGCAAGCATAGCGGCGAGAGACAGACCACCGATACCGGCTCCGATAATGATGGCAGTTTTTTTATTTGACATACGAGGTGATAACTAACTTACATTTTTGTAATGGGCTGAGACTGGCTTTGGGGAGTGTGATGTTGTACTGATTTTTTTCGATTCGGTCTAAAATCCCCTCATAAAATCGAGCAGCTAGACGAACGGCTCGTCTAGCTTTCGGTGGTAGAAGGTCGATACCAGTATCTGCCTCCCGAAAGAGCATACGCGCCCGATCGACTTCAAATTTCATAAGAGCAATTAATTTCGGTGAGGGTGTGTCGGCTACGAGGTCAGATATGTGCACGCCGTAGATAGCAAGATCAGCTTGAGGGAGATAAACTCGCTTCCGCAACTCATAGTCTTCTTTGATGTCTCGTAAGAAGTTTGTGAACTGCATCGCCTCACCGAGCTTTTCTGCGTAAGGGAGAGCAGCTTCGTTCGTGCACCCAAACACTTTGGTTAACATTACCCCAACTACTTCGGCCGAGCCACGCATGTAATGCTTGAGTTCATCATAGGTTTGATACTCGGTTTTGTGTAAATCAAGAATCATGGCATCAATAAATTCGATACTCACAGAAAACGGGATATCATATTCTAAAAATACTTCCCGGGTGGCCAGCATGATGTCATTGGTGCCTTCACCCGTTTCGTACACTCGCTGCCAATCTTCTTTCCAAGTGCGTAAAAGTTCGGCCGGGTCACTGCCGGGCGTGGGGTTATCAACCATCTCGTCAGGAATACGGACAAAGGCGTAGAGAATAAATACCGCTTCGCGCATTTTTTTTGGTAAGAACAAGGTGGCAAGGTAGTAGTTGCTACCATAAGTACGTTCAATCCCTCGAGCTTTGTTGATGGTTGCTAGTTTCATTATGAAGTTCGTTTGGTGAGGAGCCCAAGAAGATTGGTAAACAACGCAGCGTCAGACTGTGATAATTTATGCTCTATAATTAGCCCCTTAGCAGTAGTTTCGTACGAGACGATGAGTTCTTCTGCATACGAAACGGCACCAGACTGCATAAACGCAGACATCAGCTCAGCCTGATCTTCAGTAGTGAGTTGTTTACCACTGAAGTCCTCAAGAAGGTCTTTGGCATCACCTCCATTTTCACGGATATACGTAGTTAACATGGTGTGTTGATTTTGTGTTATATCCTGGAAACAGGGCTTTTTGGTATTTTTTGGATCACCAATG
This sequence comes from Minisyncoccia bacterium, assembly GCA_041738755.1. Classification (GTDB taxonomy): domain Bacteria; phylum Patescibacteriota; class Minisyncoccia; order Phycocordibacterales; family UBA918; genus OLB19. Next base: position 15,180 of record JBGSPE010000006.1, read on the forward strand.
ACATCAAGTAAGTCATCTTGCAACTGGAAGAGAAGACCGAGTTGTTCACCAAAGGCTAGTACAAAAGGAACTAACTCAGGCTTATTAGCTGCTAGTACTCCCATGTGGAGTGGGCGAGTGAAGGTGTAGTACGCAGTTTTGAGACGATTTTTTTCTTCAACTTGTGCTTTGGTGACCGTGGATTGACTCGTGAGATGTACATCGAGCATTTGTCCGATACATACCTCATCAATCAAGGTGCTAAATACCGCACAAACAGCCTGTGCTTGCGGGTGACCACTCTGTCGAAATTCTGTAATGAGTGTAAATACCGAATTAAAAAGAATATCTCCGGCCAGAATAGCTTGATTATCCGCTACTCGTTTTGGCGGAAGTCCTACTGTTTGACTGTAAAACTGTTCTTCTGCAAAGGTGTGGATGGTTGGTACACCGTGTCTCGTATGAGCTTCATCCATCACGTCATCATGAACCAGGCAAAAGACATGGAATAACTCAAGAGCCTTTAATAGCGGTAGAAGGTCTGCTTCTCTGGCATCCCGGGTGAAGTGTCGATACACTGACCAGACCAAGAACGGTCTAATACGCTTACCGCCCTGAGCCACTGCGGTGAGATGGTTCAAAATAGCACTAATTTCTGGGGCACTAGAAATTGCCTGATATCGAGTGGTTTCGGTCTCGAGCCAGGATTGGATTTCAATATTGAGTAGCGTTCTAAAACTTGCTGCGTCGTCTTGCATAGGGATGACCCCGCAAAACATGCGCGTGGGTACCACCAGTATACACTACTGAATAAAAAACTGAGTAAATTTAGTAGGTGGAAGGGTATATATTGACTTTATGTAGTAAAATGGTATTATATGCGAGTAACATTGTTCTCAATTTAGGGGGTTATCATGCCTGTAATTACCACTGCTCTCGCAGTAGTCGCTTCCGCATCGGCCCCACTCGTGGTCTTTGATAATGAAGGTAAATCTATTCAGTCGGAATTTTGCCTGGAGGATCTTCAGGCACAGGAAACTGAGTTGAAAGAGGACTCGGAAAAGCTCAATGTCGAAGGCTACGTAGCGGTTTGGAATCGCTATGTAGACCACGATTCGTTTGTTCAGGTGGACGAGCCAGTTATTGACGCTTATGCAACAATCGAAGTCGTCGATGGTTTGAGCTTGGCAGTCTGGAATATTCAGGCGGTTGATCCAGAACCACAGGTGGGGGACGAGCTGTACTTGTCAGCTATCTATGAGCTGCCGGTTACAGACGAGCTTTTGCTGACGGCAGAGGTCGGACGGTCATGGAACAATGGGTTCAATGATATCTGGATTTTCTCCGGTACAGCCGAATACCATTCGTTCGATGTCTCAATCACGAAGTTTGTGGTTGATGATGGACCATTTACCGAAGAAGGCGATGGTGAAAATGCCACACGACTCCAGTTTGGCTATACGTTTCCTGAGCTTGGAGAAATGACAACTCGAGCGATGGTGACCCACGAAACAGGCTTTGGTCTGTCTGACATCACAACAGTTGGCGTGGAGGCAGAATTACCACTCACTGACCGTTGGTCACTACGAGCAGAAGTCCTTGCTCCGCTTGTTAAAAGGTTTGATGACGATCGCTCGGCGTCGATTACGTTCGGCATCGCCTTTACCTTCTAACTTCAAACATGAAAGCCACGTGCTGCTTGAAGTACATCTACGCCCCGGACCAATTTGGTCCGGGGCTTTTCTTTTAGAATATAAAGTTTTGATTGACAGATAATTTATTATATTGTAGTATAGTTGTTCAAATCGAAATTGTAGAAAACCAAAAGTTTTTGCAGTCTTAGAGTTTGAGACTTTATCCGCTTTTGTTTTACACAATATGCAAACAGGCACTATCGCACGACTTAACAATGGTTACGGGTTCATCGCTCGAGAAGGAGGAGAAAAAGATCTTTTCTTTCACGTAAATGAACTCCAAGGCGTTACATTTGACGAACTTCGAGAAGGAGACAAGCTTCAATTTGAAGTCGGAGAAGGTCCAAAGGGACCAAACGCTGTCAAAGTAAGTCGAGCTGCGTAAGTATTCGCAACGACCACGAAAAATCCCTCACTTGGTGAGGGATTTTTCGTGCCTGGGGATACTCGTCTTTTGAAAACGTAGTATACTGTAGGTACTTACTACGTAATTATTGCCATATGCTTACCTTGTTTTATCGACCGACCTGTCCATTTTGCCAACGTGTTCTCCAGATGGCAGAAAATTTAAACGTCACCCTTGACCTTAAAGATATTTCAGAAGATGCAGATGCAGCTGAAGAATTAGTAGCCAAAGGCGGAAAGACTCAAGTGCCATTTCTCGTAGATACCGATCGAGATGTGATGATGTATGAGTCGAGTGATATTATCGACTACTTGCGTGAACATGGTGGAAAGAAGGAGGCTGTTGCCGCTACTGCAAAGCCACGAGTTCATATCAGTAGTTCTGTCTGTGAATCGTGTGAGGGCTAAGTAGATGTACGTAAAGGTTCACGTCTACCCGGGAATGAAAAGAGAACAGGTAATAAAACGTGCCCAAAATACGTATGAATTAATACTCAAGGTTCCAGCCAAACGGAATTTTGCAAATGTACGAGCTCGAGAGATTGTGGCAGATTTGTACGCAGTACCACTATCGAATGTTCGTTTGGTTACAGGACATCATTCACCCTCGAAGATAATCGAAATTACTCAATAAGTACGTTTTATAAAGTATGACATTTCCAGCTATCAACTATAAATTTAACGGTATTGAAGAAGCTAAGTCGCTGGCACCGGTCATCGACCAAAAATTTGCACCGTTGGAGAAATACTACAAGCCAGATACAAAAATTGTCTGCGATGTAGAATTTGAAAAAATTGGGAGCCACCACAATGGGAGAATTTTCCGAGTCGAAGCCAATCTCACCATTGACGGACAGCTTCACCGGGCCGAAGCAACTGAAGAAAGTTTTGAAAAAGCTATTGATGAAGTCCGGGATGAATTGGATAAGACTTTGAGGCGTACTAAGGACAAAGAACACACCCTCGACAAAGACGCCGGTCGAGAACTGAAGGATATGTTATTGGGAGAGTAGTGTGAGATATTGTGAAAACGTCGTTTCGAATTTTCCTTCCGGGACGACTTTTTCTATAGAGAGCTGACCATCTGCGGTTATTGAGGCAGACAGAACCTTTACGCGTTTCCCTTGGTAGAAAAAGTACGTTCCAGGATTTCCGGCAAGGGCATTGATTTTGTATAACAAGGCAGTGGCCTCAGTGCCATAGGGAAGTTCAGGTGGGTTTATGGATAATTCCCCATCTGTTTTGGTGATTTTTTTGGTGTAGGTGGCAGCTTCATGTTCTTGCTCTCGTGGTGTAATAGAGCCGGCAAGCCATTTTGGAATAGTCTGTGCTAATAAGGTAGCACCGGTGTCAGCCAGAGCCATATCGAGCTCAGGACCAGTGATGGGCCAGATGGCTGGCTGGTACGGCTCTTGAGCTAAGATTGGTCCATGGTCCATTTTTTCATCCATAAGCATGATGGTAAGGCCAATGTCTTCTGGTTTATTTTCGAGAATTGCGGTGCGAATTGGGCTCGCTCCACGAAGTTTCGGAAGGAGGGAAGGGTGGACATTAATAACACCATGTTTAGGGAGCGCCAGAAACCAAGCTGGCAGTATGAAGTTATACGCCACCACGACAAATAAGTCCCAGGCTTGGTCTGTAAGTTCCGGAAACTCAACTTGGTCCCGGAACGAAGTTGGCTGTCTGACTGCAATTGAGTGTTGCAGCGCGAGGGTTTTAATCGCTGGCGCCTGGAGTTGTTGGCCTCTGCCTTTCGGACGGTCAGGATTACAAAATACTAGTGTCGGCGTAAGACCGGCAGCAATTAATGCTTGTAGGGCGGGGAGCCCGAGGGGCTCCCCGCCAAAGAACGCAATTCTTGGTGATTCATTCATAGAGTTTATGCAGATTATGTCTTGTCTGCTTTTTGTTTGGCTTGCTCCTTCTCTACCGGCCAACTCTTCTCCGCCCGCTCAACGAAGAGCGTTCCATCAAGGTGATCATATTCGTGTTGGATAATTTGCGCTAAGAGTCCACCAGCACCGCGAGTGAAGGTTTTACCGTGTTCATCGAGGGCTTCGAGCGTCACATTGGTATGACGCTTCACAACTCCGTATAAGTCTGGGACTGACAGACAGCCTTCCCCAACTTCATGCGTTTTTTTGGAGTATTTAACAATCTTTGGATTAATTGCAATGATGGTTGGAAAACGATCTGGTTCACCACTTTGGTCTTCAATCAAAAACATTCGTTTAGCAACTCCGATTTGTGGCGCAGCGATAGCTACAGCGGCAAAGCCGTCGACTTTGTATGTCTTGATAGCTTGTCTCAGCCCTTTGAGAAGTTTTTCAACAGTTCCATTACTAAATTCTTCGGGAGTGATTTCCTCAGAAATAGTATGCAAGGCAGGGTGATTTTGGGCGACTAACTTGGCCATATTCTGCTTAATATAGCAAAACTTATCTAAAATCGCGACCCGTTACTCTAAGGTTGCTTAAAATGCTTTAGCTACGAGGCGTTGAATCAGAAAAAGATGAGGCGTATCTCGTATACGATGAGTGTTTTTCTGGTGAAAACAACAAAGTAGATGAAGTATTTTTAGGAAACGCTAGACGATTCGTTCCGGATTCACTTCGACTTTAACAAACGGCGGTAAACTCCGAATCTTTTGCAATAACACCTCATACTCTGCAGTCTGTGACGGTTCGATTCTGATGAGGGCGTGTCGAGCCAGACGGTGTTCAGTGCTGTGCGGACTCGGGTAGTACTGAACTAACGGAGACTGGAGAATGTTTTTGATGGTTTGTTCTGCTTTCAGAACCGGTTCTGCCGGACCTGACCATGAGAGGAGAATAAAGGTTTGAAACGGTGGATACCGAAGTAATTGTCGCAATGCGATTTCGTCATCAAAAAATCGTTCGATTGATCCTCGTTTAGCGTATTCAATCAAGGCGTCAGGTTCGGTTCGGGTCTGCACCAGTACTTCTTTTTGAGTACATTCCCGTAAGCGAAAGAGTAACCGAAAGAGTGATTCGTCTGCTCGCCATGTCGGTGTGGCTCTTGCCGCATCAAGTGAAATAATGGCGCTGACAGCAACGCCACGAGTAAGGTAGGGTAGAGCAATCTGGGTACCAATCAGGACACCACTTTTCTGTTCATAAAATTGGTCAATTATTTTCTTCGCTTTCACTGACGTTGGCGCAGTTTCGTGGTCGATAATGGTAATGTCGTGGTGTGGTACTTTTTCCCGCCACTCGTCGTACGCTTGTTGAATACCAATGCCACGTTCACGCAGGCGCCAGGAACCACAGTAGTCACACACGTCAGATGCTCGCACTCGGCTCCCTGAGGTGCTAGAGACAAACCACCGTTCCTCCACACCATTCTTTACTGTTCGGATGAGTGAGTATGGTGAGTTGGAGTCGGGACAGCGGAAGATATATCCACAATCAACACACGCTACGACCGGTGCCAAGCCTCTTCTTGCAGCATAGAGAAAGACGTGTCCACGGCCTTCGAGCGCTCGTTCAACGGTTGAGAGGAGGGTTGGAGAAAATAACTGAAAGGGTGATTCAACGCTCGGTTTGTCCTTTTGGGTAATAACGGTGAGTGGGGCAGAGAAGGCGATTCGTTTGGCTTCTTCGCCTACGGTGCTGTAGATTTCTTGGCGCCGCTTTACTTCGTCTTCAGTTCGTACCACAGTGTCACCAAGGATGATGCTGCGACCAGAGACTTTAGCAAATGCCATGAGGGCATCGCGATGATCAAGGTAAGGCCTGTGCCGCAACACATAATAGGGACTAGCTGATTGCTCAACAATGATACTCAATAAATCAGCGCGCTCAAAATATGCGTATTGAGGAGTTGTGATGATGAGTTTAGAAAGCGAAGTATCTTCAAGTTTGAGGTACGCAGTGTCGCGGTCACGTTTACTCTGAAGTGGTGAAAGAACAACCAGACGGTCTTTGATGCCTTGTTGAAGTTCTTTGGCGATGTACGCTACATCTGCCGCCGTAGGCACTACAAGAAGTACTGAGCCACGGTGCGCAAACGTGCTTCGGATATGACTCTGGTAGTGAAGGAGTCGTTCGTCGAGCCGGGCGGTGAGGATGCTCGGTGCCGAATCCTCGGTCTGCGTAACTGATTCAACTTCTGGAAAAGTCCTTGCTCCAGATTTAATATCAGGTGGCAAGAGATTAAAAAGGATTGACCCAACAGAAGCCGGGTATCGTTTGGCGAGCAGCGTAGCAGTGTCGCGGATGCTTTTAGGAACTACCTTGGCTTCTGGTTGGTTAGGGAGTTTGCGAAGAGAAAATGATGCCGCTTTAAGAGCGGTTTTGGTGCTGCTGACGGGTTTTATTTCAGTGACAATAGCGGTTTGATTTTTGCCTCGAATGGGGACTTGGAGAAAGCTCCCGACTTCGTAGGAAATACTAGAGAAATACGATAATGATTCAAGTTGGGTACCGCGAATGAGAGGGGTGACTTGAATAACGTACATGGATTGCCAGTATAACAAATTAGAGAACAGAGGTCGAAACGCACAGACTCGCAAAATGCTGATGATACATAACCCAAAAATCTTTCAATCAATTGGAAGACTTTGGGTAAGGCTGGTTTGCGAGTAAAAAAGAAAACCGCCCGATTTGCTAGATCGGGCAGGTTTTGGTTTTGTTACATCTATTCAGGAACCGGGATTACACTCTACAACAAGCAGAGCTTCATCTGTGTTGGGGTTCGGTGTGCTATATTCCCAAACCTTCCCCGACTCACACCGTTTTTCAAGTGCTGCCAAGGCCATTTCTTGAGTGACTAAGGCATCATCGGGAACTAGTAAAAAGACTAAAAAACCACCAACTATCATTCCGCTGAAAAAGATAAAAGTTGCTTGCGGAATCATAGAACCATTAGATTTTTGGTTGTGCATCGAGCGTCTCCAATCTGAGTGTCTTTCCGTATACTGTATGTTTTACTAAAACTCGTCAAGGTATTTTTAATTTAAGACAAAATCCAAGAGGTATTATTTTAGAATCAGTCATTCTCTTACTATCATATATGATAGTAAGAGAATGATGTGTGAGGGATTAAAGTAGTTGCACATAAAAACCGCCCGATCTAAAAGACCGGGCAGGTTTGGTAAGTCTGAATAAATTCAGCTTCGCTCATATTTCAAAATGAGCTTGAAAGCAAAGAAAAACAGGAGGTGGACGAAAGCAAGGCTGTAACCCAAGTTCCTGGTTAAAGTGATTTGTGCTTCGCTCAAGTCGTCCATCTGAATCGACCACGTCGTATTGACTGATAAACAGATGGCTAGGAAAAGCGCAATATAACTAAACGCTTGATATACACGTTTCATCACTGTTGTCCTTTTGATTTGTGCCTCTATGTAAGATAGTAGCTACTAGTCTAAAACTCGTCAAGGTAGCTAATAGAGGCACCGAGAGTTGTGAGACGTTCGACGAGTTTCTCGTAGCCGCGGTTGATGCTATAGATATTGCGAAGAATCGATTTACCTTCAGCCCCTAACATGGCAATGAGGAGAATGGTTGCGGGACGCAGCGCCGGTGGGCACACGAGCTCAGTAGCTCGGAGTTTGCTAGGGCCGGTGATGTAGATGCGGTGCGGGTCGGCCAGGGCAGTGTCACCACCAAGCTTATCAAGTTCGGTAAAGTAAATGGCTCGTTTTTCGTACATCCAATCATGGATAAGGGTCTGTCCGGTAGCTTGGGTACAGATGACGGCGAAGAAGGGAAGATTATCAGCATTAATACCGGGGTAGGGGCGAGAGTGGATTTTGTCAGTAGCAGCCCGGAGCTTTGAAGGTTTCGTCGTAATATCTACGAGATTCACCTGACCGTTCTTCCCGAGGTACGGTTTGCTCTGTGTATATTTAAAACCCATTTTTTTGAGTGTTAGAAGTTCAAGTTCAAGAAATTCAATCGGGCAACGAGTGATGGTAAGGGTGGAGTTTGTAACAATCGCCGCGGCGAGGAAAAACATTGAGTCGGTCGGATCTTCAGCCAACGAATATTCAATATCTTGTTTTATCTTAGAAAGACCAGTCACGGTGAGGGTAGTGGTCCCGATACCTTCAATGGTGACACCAAGAGCTTGCAGGAATACGCATAGTTCTTGCACCATGTAGTTGGCGGAACAGTATTTGATAGTCGTGGTACCAGTTTTTAAAGCGGCGGCCATAAGGGCATTTTCAGTGACCGTATCACCAGACTCATAGAGAATGATCTCGCTTGGTTGCTTATGAACGACTGAGACATTGTATGCGTCCTCGGTGACTTTAATGGAGACGCCAAATTCTTCCAGCGCATAGAAGTGCGGGCGGACAGTTCGGCTCCCGAGTTTGCACCCACCTGATTGGGGGAGGGCAAAGCCACTCATGCGATGCATGAGTGGCCCGATGAACATAACAATACTGCGAGTCCGTTTGGCAGCCTCGATGTCAATTTTTGAGAGATCTATCTTCACGGGTGGAGTAATTCGGACTGCATTTTTCACCCACTCGACTTTAACCCCGATGCTACGGAGTACTTCAATCAGACGATGGACTTCTTCGATGCGCGGCATGCCGTGTAGGGTGGTGGTGCCCTGATTTAAGAGGGAAGCACACAAGAGACCAACGGCCCCATTTTTTGAAGTATTGGTTTGAATCGTTCCCGAGAGTTTTTTGCCCCCTGTAACTCCCACACTCACGGTACCGGGTGAAAGGGTGATGAGGTTTTTCCCAAGCGCCTTTCCAATTCGCTTAAGCATATCCGCACTCACGTTTTGGCGACCGCTTTCCATGCGGGCGATGGCACTTTGGGTGGTTTTAAGTTTTTTAGCTAAGTCAGTTTGGGTGAGTCCAACAGTTTCGCGCATGTCGGCAATGCGGGTACCAATATCTTGCATATGACTTGAGTATAGCAAGTATGCTATGATAGGCAGGTAGCTATAAACATTGACAATTATACAATTTTATGCATTAATTATAACATTGATATAGGAGTTCTTTTTATGCGTGAAAGTACATATCATATGCATGTGTGGGCAATTATGACCTGCTTCGGTGTCGGGGTAAGTCTCATGACATATCTCAGCGGTGACACCGCTGCTGCCGTGGTGCAGGCGTTATTTGTACCTCTTTGTATCTACATGTTTGTTAAAGAACGTAGGACATAATTCTGCCAAGAGCCCCCGGGGAGCTTCCGCAAGGAAGTCCCGGGGCCGCCACCCAAAGCCCACAAGCCCGCTTGGGGGCTTTTTTAGTACTCAATTTCCTCTATTTTTGTATTTAAGGTACTATTGAGACCTATATATGTTTGGAGGTTTAACGCCCAAAATTGGTATCGACTTAGGTACCACGAATATCCTCGTCTTTGTCCCTGGGCAAGGCATTGTTCTTAATGAACCGTCGGTAGTAGCGATTGGTGAAGATAACAAAGTATTGGCCGTTGGAAGCGAAGCCAAGCTCATGATTGGACGTACCCCAGAGAGTATCCGAGCGTACCGGCCGATGCGAGACGGCGTCATTGCTGACTACCGTGTGACCGAAGCCATGCTCCGGTACTTCCTTCGGAAGTCGATGAGTAAATATAGTTTGTTTAGGCCGGACGTGATGGTATCCGTACCAGCTGGCGTGACCTCAACTGAGCGCCGAGCGGTAGTCGAGGCGTCTATCAAAGCTGGTGCTCGAAATGCCTACGTCGTTAAAGAACCAATCTTGGCCGCGATTGGTGCCGGAATTCCGATTTATGAACCACAAGGTCACATGATTGTTGATATCGGCGGTGGAACAATTGACGTAGCGGTGATTTCGCTCGGTGGTATTGTGGCGGCCAACTCAGTCAAGTGTGCCGGCAATCGCATTGATGCTGCGATTATTGATTATGTGAAAAAGACTCGCAACCTTGCGATTGGAGAAAAAACCGCCGAAGATATTAAAATCAAAGTCGGATCAGCCTTACCACTTGAAGAGGAACTCGTCATGGATATCAAAGGTCGCGATATGCTCTCAGGGTTACCGCGAACGACAGAGATTAAGAGTAATGAAGTGGTGCGAGCGATTAGTCGTGAACTACGAGAAATGGTAAAAGCCATTCGTGACGTGTTTCAAGAGACGCCACCTGAGCTTGCGGCCGACATTATTGACGGCGGTATTATTATGACGGGTGGAACTTCACAGCTTCGAAACTTTCCAGAACTCATCCGTCGTCGCACTGGTGTAAAAGCTATGGTAGCTGAACAAGCACTCTTTTGTGTAGCAAAAGGTACCGGCATTGCCCTTGAACACCTTGGTGTCTATAAGCGTGCGGTAATTGCTAAAAAATAATTTCTCTGGGGTTAAACGAGCGGTTGTACCAGCGACTCACGGTACAATAGTGGCATGCCTGAGGGTGCTCCCAAACAATTTACGACGCCGGAACAAGAAATCGCCTACTTGCGAGCGCAAATTGCTGAACGTGAACGTACGCTTCTGGAGCGAACTCCTGAAATTGACCGAACAGATATTGAAACGGTCGGTCGCCAAGAAATCAAAGCCTACACGAGCTTTACGCCAAAAATGGTACTTGATAAAGAGTATCAACTCACTGACGAGCAACTCCGGCAGTCGGTTGAAATGGTGTCGTTATCCCATCATCCAGCTGAAGATATTATGCAGTTGGCTTTTGAAAAGGGAATTAAAAATGCCCTGACAGTACTCGAGAGTTTTTCAGATCCATATGTGGTTGATGAAGTACATCGCCGTTTGATTGAAGAAATTCGTAGCGGTGCGCAAATTGCTGATTTGAAGGAAGGTATGCCAGCCTGGCATGTACTCCATATGACACTCTACGAGGTGACGTTGCCAGGACAAAAAAATACTGATAACCCCGTCGGACAGACTGCTGAGCTCGTGGGGATGATGGAACAACTCTTGATGGGGTTACGGACGATTGGCTCGGTAAAAGAGGGAAATCATTTTGTGATTGAAGTGGCTGTTGCTGATAAGAGCGACGATATCGTCTTTTATGTGGCGGTACCAAATGAATATACGTCTTTGTTTGAAAAACAAACGCTCGCCTTGTTCCACAACGCCGTGCTTACTATCCAGCCACATGACTACAACGTCTTCGTTGAACATGGTGTTACTGAAGTGGTGGAGTTGGGACTTAAAAAACACCCTCTGTATTCACTGCGAACCCATGATCAATTCACGAGCGATCCGCTCTCAGTAATTTTAAATGCATTTTCAAAAATCGAACGGGAGGGTGGGGGAGCTGCGTTGCAGTTTGTGATTCGTCACCCGAAAGACGAGCGGATTCGTAATAATTATAAAAGCATCATCAAAGAAGTAGAGCGTGGGGTGAAGCCAAAAGATGCAATTGCAAGGAGCACCGTGACTGGTGAATTCAAAGGCCTTGTGACTGACATCTTCTTCACGGCTAAAAAAGAAGCCATGAATGAGAGTAAAGAGGTTACAAAAGAAGTTGATAGCGTAACGCTCGAACACTTTCGAACAAAGCTCAAAACCGATATCTTTGAAACAAATATCCGGATTGTGGTTTCAGCGAGCGATAGTGCCCGTGTTAATCAAATTATGAAAGAGATTCAATCTACCTTTAATCAGTTTGATAATCACGACGGCAATACCTTCACGTTTAACCCGCTTAATCGAGCAGCCCTACCGAAAGCTCGAAAAGCCTTTGCGTTTCGTGAATTTTCCCTGAAAGCCGCTATGTCACTCTCAACGACTGAGCTCGCCACCCTCATTCACTTCCCAGGTAGTGGAGTGTTGTCGGCTACGCAATTTAAGCAGTCATACGCTAAGACAGCAGCTGCTCCAACCGAAATGCCAACCGCTGGTACGTACCTTGGCGTAAATGATCATCGAGGTAATAAAAAAGATATCTTCATCACGGAGAAAGACCGAATGCGTCATTTCTATATCATTGGGCAAACTGGTACAGGTAAATCAAAGTTCTTAACAAATCTCATTGCCCAAGACATTCATGCGGGTGCGGGTGTGTGTTTCATTGACCCACACGGTACTGACTTGGATGAGGTGTTGGGAATTATTCCTCCAGAGCGAGAGCAAGATGTAATCTATTTTGACCCATCACACATGGAGAGTGTGGTTGGCCTCAACATGTTGGATTATGACTACAGTAAACCGGAACAAAAGACATTTGTAGTCAACGAACTGTTCTCAATTTTCCAAAAATTGTATGGAGCCAATCCAGAGTCAATGGGGCCGATGTTTGAACAGTACTTCCGAAATGCCACGATGCTTGTCATGGAAGATCCAGACAGCGGTAATACGCTCATGGATATCTCTCGAGTTATGGCCGATGCTCGGTATCGTCGACATAAGCTCGAACGAGCTCAGAATCCGGTGGTGGTCCAATTCTGGAGAGAAATTGCTACGAAGGCGGGCGGAGAAGCGTCACTTGAAAATATCGTTCCGTATATTGTTTCAAAGTTCGATGTCTTTACTGCCAACGACTTCATGCGGCCAATTATTGGGCAGCAACGGAGTGCTTTCAATTTCCGTCAAGTAATGGATGAGCGAAAGATTCTCTTAGTCAATCTCTCAAAAGGTCGCCTCGGAGAGATTAATGCAAATCTCATCGGAATGATTTTTGTAGGGAAGATTTTAATGGCCGCACTGTCTCGGGTTGATGATCCGACCGGAAATTTTGCACCATTTTTCCTCCATATCGATGAGTTCCAAAATATTTCTACTAATTCCATTGCATCAATTTTATCTGAGGCACGAAAATACAAACTTGGTCTTACTGTAGCTCACCAGTTTATTGCTCAGCTTGACCCAGTTATTAAGGACGCCGTATTTGGTAACGTCGGATCGATGGCCGCGTTTCGTGTCGGTCCTGAAGATGGGCAATTCCTTGAATCACAATTCGGTCCGACGTTTACTGCAGCCGAGCTCATGAATATTCCAAACTTCAACGCCTATATGCGAGTGCTTGCCAATGGAGTTCCGACCGTGCCGTTTAGTGTGGCGGCTCCACAGCCAATTACTCCAGATTCAGAAAAGGTTGTCCGTCTCAAAGCTCAGAGTTTTGCGCGATATGGCCGGGCGCGGAGCGAAGTTGAGGCAGAAATACAGCAACGTTATCAAAAGCCAGTCTTATCAGTACCACCGCTTCAATAATATCTATGGAACAAAATTTTGATACTACCGAACAAGAAGATGTGATTGCCGTAGACAGTAAGGCCGGTCTCGAGGTATTTGCTGAGCATGTCGACCAGCTACGCGAGGAAGTTGAGACGCTTCAAGCTGAATATCACACGCGATACGAAAATATCCCGCCGGAGTTCTACGCCGCGGGAGAAGCGTACCAGCGATTACGAACACTGGTCATAGAAGCCCTTGGGCAGTTATTTACCAGTGATCAGGTGAGTGATGATTTAGTAGATGAGCTTCAAGCTACCTATAACAGTCTTTCTGAAGCACGTGATGGAATGGCACTCTTAACGGCTGTCGGAGAAGAGGTGAGTGAGGTCATTGACGAGGTTATTGAAGAAGTCACGTTGCCTCACCCTGATGCTGGGATAACTACCGCTCCCTCGTCAGGAGAAGGAATTGCCTCACCATTTTATACGCCTGCTGAAGTGGCACAGTCACAAATCCCAGAACGAAAGCAACCAGCAGCCAGAAATTTTGCTAGTCATGCCAAAAAGGCAGATGCGCTCTTTAAGAAAAAAGAACCAGCGCCACGTCCGCTTGAATTACTGACACCTGAAATCCTAGCTAACTCAAAATACCAAAAGGTGATTGAACATTATTTCGGTTCACCAGCGCTTTTTGAAGCAACCTTACTTCGAGAAATAGAAAAGCGCGAACAGCCTTCAAAGCTCGATGCTTTTTTAGGTGTTGTGCATCAAAGTGCATTTCATACCTTCTTGAAAGATCTTCCGTTGTCAGAGATTGCCATGTTAGAAGGGGAATCGTTTACGGTGATTCGTGAACGGGTGAGTGCCTTACACATCGACTACGGTATATATGTTGAATGGATGAAAGATGTGCCGGTTATGCAACATGTTGTACGACCACACGCTGCGATGACATTTTCTGAACTGTATGTTCGAGCAGAGTTGGAAATTTTGTGGCAACAATTTTCAAACGGATAGGTAATACACAGGTCGGGATAACTTTCTTCTCTCACATCTCTGACAAGAGTGGTATCATAATTGCATATGGTGAACGTCAGTTCTTTGCCAGTTGTCGGAGGTAGTTCTTTTGACCTGGATTCACAATCGGGAGTTACACAACTTCTTGTTTCAATTCGCGCTAGCGATATTTCGTCGGCTGATAAAAATGACGTTCGTGACCTTGTATTTCAGTACACAAATGGCGGCAAAGATGCAACAGTGCGTCGCGCCCTTGAACAAAAAATTACCACCCTCGGTATTACCCCAGTAGCTCCCAAGGTAACAACCGCTCCGCTTCCACCACTACCACCGCCACCAATCATTGGAACGTATCGAATGGCACCAGCTTTTGTTGCGCCAAAAGTTATGAGTGTACCAGTGACACCAGTTTTAAAAACTCCAATTGCACAGGAGACACTGGCTCCAGTAGCTGCTCCTGCGCCGGTTGCGCCCGTGCCAATTCCTGAACCAGTAGTTGTACCTACTCCTCCTGCACCAAGACCTGAACCTACTCCAGAGCCAGCACCTCAAACACCACCTGTACCGTCGTCAGACAATAACCAAGACTATCTCAACCGAATTCGTGAGATTAAATCAATTGTTAATGAGCGAGTGGGTAACCCGGTCAACTTGGTTGATATTGATAATACCGTCGGTCGAGAGTACATGAGCGCGCTCTTGGATGCGATGAAAAAACTTAACGATGGTAGTTCACCAGCGCCGGCAATGCGACGGCTAGAAGCAGCCTTTACGGCGGTTGAAGAAACATTAGAAAAGCATGATAAAGGTGTACCGGCTCAAGAAATTCCACCAGCGACTCCGGTAGCGCCAGTAGCAGAACCAGTCTCTGGTTTTTCTATACCAGTAACTCCAGCACCACCAGTGTCTCCAGTGGTGCCCCCACCAACATTCAATGAGCCAACGCAAGAGGCCTCACAACCTGTTAGCACACCACTACCTCCAACTCAAACCAGTTGGCAGCCTCCGGTTACTACACCTGAAGTACCACCAGCACCGTATGTGCCACCAGCCCCTATTCCGGCCTCTGCACCAGAACCAGCTAGTGGATGGAATGCGGTACCGACGAAGACCATGGCGGCTCCTCTGGTCCACTCAATTGCAGAGCGTGAACCACCGAAGACTCCAGCCTCACTACCACTCACTCGAGCAACTGAAGTATCAGCCCCAACCGGAGATGTACTTCATACTGACGAAGTTAATCAAGGACTCGAGCAACTACTTTTAGAGTGGTCACTCTTTAAGAAAAGTGGCATGTTTGGCACTGGTCCAAAAGGACGTGAGCACCCACTCTTCAAAAAAGTTGCAGAGTTACAAATACCGCTACTACTAGCCGGGAGATTCGAAGGGGCAACCCAAGAAATCAAACAAAGTATCACTGATTACATGAATGGCTGGCGGTATGAGCAAGGTATCATTTATGAGCCGGGTGAGCAGTTTGAGCATTACCTGAGACGAGTGATACGCCACATTCTCGATTTGCAAAAAAATAAAATCCGCTGATAATAAGAGCATGAATCAACACCATGCTCTTTTAGTATATGACAAAGAGCCATTCTCGTGTGACCTGGCTCGAATTCTTGGTACAACACCCGACCGAGTTCATGAATTTCAAAAGTGTACCGTAGCCGATGTACGAACTGTCGTCGCTTCTGCCTGGCTTCGCCCAGAAGGGGAAGACCGTGAACAGCTCATTGCCGTTAAGACAGAATTTATTGTTGAAGAGGCGCAGCAGGCATTATTAAAAATTGTAGAAGAGCCGCCGGTTGGGACCAGATTTGTTTTTGTGTTGCCGGAGGGCTACACCATACTCTCAACCCTGCAATCAAGATTTCAAATAGTCGAACAAACCGAGGTTGAGGTCGGAGGTACTGCTCAGTTTGCTTCGTTTATTGAAGCTGATTATAAAGACCGAATGGCACAAATTGAAGTGGCCATAAAACAAAAAGATCAACTCTGGCAAAAAGCTATAAAAGATGGTCTACGCTTCTATCTTATGAGTAGAAAAACGAACCTCAACGGCGTGACATTGGATCAGCTTCAGTATGTACTGCAAACATTACTAAGCCGAGGGGCTTCTAATAAGTTTTTATTAGAGCAATTGGCGTTGGTATTACCAGTTCGAAGTACGAGGTAGAAAATGCTATACTTAGAGCATATTGTAAATTATTGATTTCATTGAATGTATGGAGAGCACGATTGCAAAACGACTAAAAGAAACTGAGGAATGGCTCCAAAAAGAGCATGCCAGTATCAGAACCGGCCAGGCCGCCCCAGGGTTACTTGATGGTGTGCGAGTTGAAAGTTATGGTTCGGTCATGTCACTCAATCAACTGGCGAGCGTTGGGGTTGAGGATGCCAGGACGCTTAGAATTAGCGTTTGGGACAATACTGTGATTGCGGCCATTGAACGGGCTATTCGCGAAGCTGATCTTGGTGTATCAACCGTGACCGACTCAACCGGGATTCGAGTCATCTTCCCTGAACTTACTTCAGAACGACGTGTACAACTCTTAAAGCTTGCCAAGAATAAGCTTGAAGAGTCACGAATTGCGGTACGAGCTATCCGGGATGAGGCAATGAAAGGTATTGAAAAGCAACAAAAGGACGGTGAATTGAGCGAAGACGAAAAGTTTACTCGTAAAGATGAAATCCAAGCAGCGGTAGATAAAACCAACCAAGCTTTGGAGACCCAGTTTCTGAAAAAAGAAGCTGAACTACAAAAATAATCATAACGTATGTCTATCCTCTTATTCCTTGCTGTCCTGTTCGTTCTGGTTCTCGTTCACGAGTGGGGACATTTTATTGTAGCCAAAAAGACCGGCATGCGGGTTGATGAATTTGGTATTGGCTTCCCACCAAAATTATTTGGCAAGAAATGGGGTGAGACTGAGTATACCCTCAATGCCTTACCGCTTGGTGGGTTTGTAAAAATTTATGGTGAAAACGGAGATGAGGAACATGATATTGAGGCTCAAAAAGACAGTCGAGCGTTTGGTTCGCGACCAAAGTGGGCTCAGGCCCTCGTATTGATTGCCGGAGTGACGATGAACGTTCTCTTTGCCTGGTTCTTATTTTCCCTCACCTACATGATTGGTGTACCAACTGCCGTTGATGAAGCGGTTGCGAGTCCTGAAGCCAAGCTCTATATTGCTTCGACGTTACCAAATGCTCCGGCTGATGGAGTCATTCCGGTTGGTGCCGTGGTTGAATCAGTCGCAAGCGGAGAATCAATGATTTCATCACCAACTCCCACCTCATTTAGTGAGTTCGTTGCTGCTGCTGCTCCAAACGCTGTTGATATCACCTATACCATCAATGAAGTGACACAGACTGTTTCTGTCACTCCAGTGGCAGGTTTGATTGCCGATAGTCCGGAACGATTCGTGATTGGCACATCACTCACCTTAGTTGAGACGATGGAGCGAGGTTTCTTCCGCGCCATTGGAGATGGATTTATTGCAACCATGGCAGGTTTAGGGAGTATTGCGACAGGTCTCTTTACGCTTATCTCACAATCAATCACTGGTTCAGCTGACTTCAGTAATATTGCCGGACCGGTGGGTATTGTGGGCTTAGTAGGGGATGCGGCGGCTTTTGGGATTATTGCGTTGCTTACTTTCACTGCTGTAATTTCACTCAACTTAGCAGTCATCAACATGCTTCCGTTTCCGGCGCTAGATGGTGGACGATTGGTATTCGTCTTTATTGAAGCGGTGACTGGGAAGCAGATTCCGGCGGTATGGGCGGGGCGGGTGAATTTGGTGGGGTTTGCGCTTCTTATGCTACTTATGATCGTTGTTACCTACAACGACATCGTAAGACTCCTATAAATCACTTCGTCTGCGTCGTTGTGTTCGCGAAAAATTATTTCAATGTACATCTAGGTACACCTCAAGAATTTTTCGCTCCACGCCTCGCATCTAAAGCAATTTCTCGGAGCCTTTAAAGTACGCCTCCTGTTATATTCCTCCTAATCCTCGCACCTTCAGCACTTTTAAACCCTCAAAGTGCTTCTGTCATATTGAATTTTGCAAAAGCTATTGCGTGTGATACTTTGAACTCAGAAGGAGAGTGTCACCATGGTTGCTAAGGCAAAAGATATTAAAATAATGCTTCTTTCAGGGACAGGTATTGGTACCTGTTTCGGGTTAAATCCAACGCGAATCACGCATCCTGCCAGAGAATCCGAAATACCAAATGAACCCAAGCCTGGCGAAGGTGCAGCATTTAGACTCCTTGATAAGTTTGAATGGTAAAGCATGACCTGTAGGAAGAAGCTCGCTTCAATCTACGGGTCTTCTTTCTTTTAAAAAGAGTGCTAAAATCAAGCTTATAAATTTACAATATGCGACAATCACACCTATTTACGAAGACACGAAAAGAAGCGCCAGCCGATGAGGTCGCGAAGAACGCACAGCTCTTGATTCGAGCAGGGTACGTCCACAAAGTAATGGCTGGGGTATATGCGTATACGCCGTTGGGTTTACGTGTGCTCGAGAATATAAAACAAATCGTTCGCGAAGAAATGAATGCAGTAAAGGGGCAGGAACTTATCATGACTAGCCTCCAATCACCCGAAGTATGGGAAGAAACTGGTCGTTGGAGCGACGAGGCTGTGGACGTATGGTTTAAAACAAAACTACAAGATGGTAATGAACTTGGTCTGGCTTGGTCTCATGAAGAAGCAATAGTTTCAATGATGGCCCAATACGTAAATAGCTATAAAGATTTGCCGATTAGTGTCTATCAGTTCCAAACCAAGCTCCGTAATGAACTTCGTGCTAAGAGCGGAATCATGCGAGGGCGAGAATTTGTGATGAAAGATATGTATTCATTGCATGCTACACAAGAAGACATGGATGAATACTACGATACTGTGGTTGAAGCATATAAGCGCATCTATGGGCGGCTTGGTATTGGTGGAGATACATTTGTAACGTTTGCGAGTGGGGGAGCGTTTACTAAATTTAGTCACGAGTTTCAAACACTTTGTGATGCTGGTGAAGATGTGCTTTATATCAACGACAAAAAAACTATTGCGGTGAACGAGGAGGTGCTTGATGCTGCCACGTCTGAAATTGGTATTTCAAAAGAAGAGCTTTCACCAGTAAAGACAGCTGAGGTAGGAAATATTTTCAAATTTGGTACTGAAAAGGGTGAGCAAATGAATGTAACTTTCAAAGATTCCGATGGCGAAGACAAGCCAATTTATTTGGCTTCATACGGGGTTGGAATTACACGCGTCATGGGTGTGTTGGTAGAAAAATTTGGTGATGATAAGGGGATTGTGTGGCCGGAATCAGTTGCGCCGTTTAAAGTACACTTAGTAGGGCTCAATTTGGAAGATAGTGAAATCAAAGACTGGGCCGATGGTGTCTATAGTTCACTCAGTAAAGCCGGAGTGGAGGTACTTTTTGATGATCGAATCGAAGCGAGAGCTGGTGAAAAGTTCTCCGATAGTGACCTGCTTGGTATGCCATACCGGGTGGTGGTAAGTAAAAAAGGGAAGGAAAGTGGCCTGTTTGAGGTGGTGACCCGTGCCACTGGTGAAGTTCGTCAGCTTTCTGAGGAAGAATTATTTGCTGATTTTGTTCCAGAAGGAAACTAAGGGCCACTTTGTCGCTATAGACAATACATAGTACAATGACCGGCATGAAGTTTTTCTCGCGACATATTAATTCGCTCTTGTCTTTGGTGTCGACCGATATGGCAATTGACCTTGGAACAGCCAATACGTTGGTGTATGTAAAAGGTAAGGGAATTGTACTCAATGAACCGACGATTGTAGCTATCAATAAAAAGACGGGACAACTGGTAGCTGTTGGAAATGAGGCCAAGACCATGTTGGGACGTACCCCAGCCCACATTGATGTGATTAGGCCGCTGGTTGACGGAGTAATTTCTGACTTTGAAGTAGCTGAAGAAATGTTGGCGTATTTGATTGGAAAAGTCCGAAGTGATATGCGGTCACTGGTCGCACCACGAATGCTTATCGGGGTACCATCAGGGATTACCAACGTCGAGATGCGGGCTGCTCGTGACGCTGCCAAGAATGCCGGTGCCCGAGACGTGTTTTTGATTGAAGAACCAATGGCAGCTGCGATTGGTGCCAAGCTTCCCATTGGGAAAGCAATTGGCAGTATGATTATTGATATTGGTGGAGGTACCACTGATATTGCAGTTATTTCTTTAAGTGGACTGGTAGTCTCAAAAAATCTTCGCATTGCTGGAGATCATCTCAACGCATCAATCTCTTCATATATTCGTGACCAGTTTAAGGTACATGTCGGAGAGAAAACTGCAGAAGATGCCAAGATTGCCCTGACTGCCATTGCATCAGATGGTGGCGATAAAGAGTTTGTCGTACGTGGTCGTGATGTGGTGACTGGTTTGCCGCGGGAGGTGGTGATTACTGACTCTGATGTGAGAGATGCCGTGGCTGGTCAGATTGATACCATTGTGGAAAATGTCCGAACGGTGCTTGAAACGACGCCACCTGAAGTATTGGCTGATATTATGCAACGTGGTATTCACCTCTCGGGCGGTGGAGCCTTAATCCCTGGTCTTTCGACACTCCTTGAACATGCTCTTGAGGTGCCTGTCATAGTGGTACCTGACCCACTTCGAGCTGTTGTGCGTGGTGCCGGTATTGTTATTGAAGATATTGATGCCTACACCGATATTCTTTTAGATCATGAAATCTCCTTCTCGTCACAATTCTAAACGAAAACCAGTTTCCAAAATAGTACTCATCACTATCGGAGTAATTTTACTCGGACTTGCACTTCCGTGGTTATTTTCTTCGGTGAGTCGGATTATTTTGGCTCCAATACATGCCGTTCATGCCTGGTATCAAGGTTCAAGCGCAGCCTTTCCGATGTATTTTAAAGAACGACATGATTTGATAAGTCAGATTGAAACGCTGGAAAACGAATTAGCCTTAGCCGGTGTGACTGACCTTACCCAACAAAGGCTCTATGACGAAAATATTTGGCTCAGAGAACTGCTCGGAGCTCCGTCAGAGACACGGATTGCTGCAGCGGTATTAGCCAGGCCGGCAGACTTACCGTATGACTTGTTACAAATCGACCGGGGAAGTGAAGACGGCATTGTGCTTGGCGCTCCGGTATATATTGGACTTGATACCGTTGTTGGAATTGTGACCGATGTTGCTCCTCGGTATGCGTTTGTACAGCTCTTCTCGAGCCCTGGTTTCAATGCTACGGCCTTTATCAGTGGAACGAACGTCGTTGCGCCACTTGAAGGGCGAGGCGGCGGAGTCGCCCGTGTGCGAGTGCCACAGGGTATTCCACTTGAAATTGGTAGCATGGTGCATTTACCAAGTATTAATCCCGGAGTGTTTGGTCAGATTTCATATATTGAAAACCTTCCTTCACAACCTGAGCAGTATGGGTACGTTGCGTTACCAAAGTCAGTCCATTCAATTCATTACGTCGCGGTTGCGTCAGAAACAATTTCGGTAGCTGATCCAGGGGCTGTCGATGCAAATATCCTTGAGTTAATACGACAACAATTTGTCGTTGAAAATCTCTCATTTACTCCAGCTAGTACCACTGAAGCACTCGCTAGCAGTACAGCTACCAGTACAGCCGCAACTACTACTACACCATGAAATTATTTCTCTCAATCGGACTCTTTTTAGCGATTGGTTTCTTGTTACTTCAAAACCACCTTCTGTTGGCTGCAGTCGCTGTCGTCTTATTTACCATGCGTACGAGCGCTGCCTGGCTTATTCCACTCGCTATCTTGCTTGATGGTTATTTTGGAGCGTTTTCAGCGGTACCAGTTCTCAGTTTAGTATTTTTGTTGTGGTATATCGCGAGTGAGTTTATCAAACCAAGATTACTGGTACAATCATAGAATAATGAGTAGCCTTAAAGACAGATATACAAAACATGTAGAGGTGGAAGAAGTATTGCTTGATGCTTCAAATATTCCGGCCTTTAACCATGGGCGTCTCGAAGGGAAGCGAGAACAGCCAATTGCGAGGAGAAATGTTCGTACGATAGGTATAATTTTTTCACTCGTTGTGACGGTATTTACGTACCAAGTGTTTTCATTACAGGTAGTAAAGGGTGAAGAGTATCGTAATATTGCTGAAAATAATCGAGTTAATAAAGTGGCAATTATTGCAGAGCGTGGGGTTGTCTATGACAGACGGGGTGAAATGATTGCCTGGAATGAAGTAGATGAAACGGGAGAGTATGATTTCCCAATTCGAGCGTATACAGACCGACTCGGCCTTGGGCAAGTACTGGGATACGTCAGCTACCCCAAAAAGGATTCTAGTGGCTTTTTCTTTCGGACAGAGTATCTCGGTCGTAGTGGAGTCGAACTGGCCTTTGATGAAGTATTGAAAGGGAAGAATGGTAATAAAATCGTTGAGGTCGATGCGTTGAGCCATGTCGTGAGTGAGTTTGAAATTGAACCAGCTCAAAATGGTGAAGCGATGCATCTTTCTATTGATGCAGAACTCTCACAGGCGATGTACGACATTATCGCCACCTCAAGTGAGAAGGCAGGTTTTCGCAGTGGAGCGGGAGCGATTATGGATGTAGAAACCGGTGAGCTATTAGCACTCACGAGTTTTCCGTCGTACGACCCAGAAGTGATGGCTGATGGAGATAATATTGATTTAATAAATCAATACAACAATGATGACCGTCTGCCATTTTTAAATAAAATTGTTGGTGGAGCCTATACCCCTGGTTCAATTGTGAAGCCGTTTGTAGCGTATGCTGCTTTGGAAGAGGGAATCATTAGTCCGCAAAAGCAAATTGTCAGTAACGGATTTTTATCATTACCAAATCCGTACAATCCGAGTAATCCAACTCGCTTTAATGACTGGCGAGTCCACGGCACGATGGGTATGGAAGAGGCGATTGCGTTTTCTTCTAACGTCTACTTTTACATTATCGGCGGTGGCTTTGGTGACCAACCGGGTATTGGAATTACGAAAATGGCCGAGACCTACAGGCGTTTTGGCATGGGGGAACTGACTGGTATCAACCTCGCTCAAGAGCAGGCTGGAGTAGTCCCTGATCCAGCGTGGAAGCAAGAAGTATTTCAAGATGATTGGCGCCTTGGAGATACCTACTATACAGCGATTGGACAGTTCGGTTTTTTGACGACTCCAATTCAAATGCTTCGTGCGTACGCAGCTTTAGCTAACGGCGGTACGCTGATTACACCACACGTTGCTAAAGGTAAAACGGGTGAAAAAACCGAGCTAAATCTGAACCAAGAGTATCTTGACATTGTGCACCGAGGAATGCGTAAGACAGTAAATTACAGTGGCGGAACGGCTCGTTCACTAGAACAAGCCTCGGTGGCAATTGCAGCCAAATCAGGGACGGCCGAAGTAGGGGCAGGTAACGCGAGTGTAAACTCCTGGGCAGCTGGATTTTGGCCCTATGAAGAGCCGAAATACGCCTTCATTTTGATGATGGATAAAGCGCCACGAAGCAATGCGCTCGGGTCTACCCGCATCATGGGTGATGTGGTGGAATGGATGAAAATCAATCGACCAGAATACTTAGGAATTGAGCCGGAAGTGGGAGAGAGTGAATAAAAAAATATTTGACCCCACCCCGTAACTGCGTATAATTAGGAAAATTTTAAATTATGAATGAAACACAAGCCTTCCTAACCCCAGAGAAATTTGAAGAGTTAAAGAAAGAACTAGAACACCTCAAGACCGTTCGTCGAAAAGAAGTCGCTGAGTCACTCGAGTACGCTCGAAGTCTTGGAGACCTTTCAGAAAATGCTGAATACCAAGAAGCCCGTGACATGCAGGCTGCTATCGAAGAGCGAATCGGTTACTTAGAAAAAACTATCAAAGAAGCAAAGATTGTCGCTCACGAAAAGCATGGTGATATCGTTGGTCTCGGTTCAATGGTAACGATTCAAAAAGAAAAAGATAAAGAGAAGCGAGAATACATTATTGTGGGATCTGATGAGGCAAATATTCATGAGCGAAAGCTTTCATACCTCTCACCACTTGGAGAAGCGTTGATGGGGAAGAATAAGGGAGATGAGTTTGAGTTTGAGACACCAGTAGGAAAACAAAAATACAAAGTTCTCAAAGTCGAGTAAAGTATCCATCTGCTTTGTTACACTGCGAAAAAAGACCCTCGCTGGACACGCTCGTCCCACTTGGGTCTTTTTTCTTGTGTGCCGCGCATCTGGACCCTTTCTTCAACTTTGAACGTACTAAAAACGTAACGTAACGCTATTGGTCTTTTCTTTTTGTTGTTCCTGGGCTAGGATAAGTCATTATGTTTTGGGCAGATACTATTGCAGATGAGGTAGAGCGACGCTACGCGTCGCTCCTGGCTTTGAGTGAACCACTGGTGGTCCGTGACGAAAAGACTGCTTCAGGGAAGGTTCATGTTGGATCTCTTCGGAGTGCCTCAATGCACGCCATTGTGGCAGATGTTTTAAAGAGTCGCGGACACAACGTAAAGTTCCTTTTTGAAATCAATGACTTTGACCCGATGGATGGTATTCCGAGCTATTTAGACGCAAGCGAGTATGAACAATACATGGGAGTACCGCTGTGCAATATCCCTTCACCAGTCCCGGGCTTTGCCAACTTTGCCGAGTACTATGGGCAAGAGTATGTAGCGGTTTTAAATAAAATTGGCTTTGGAGCTGAAGTGTACCGAGCCAGTGAACTCTATCGCAGTGGTGCAATGAATGACATGATTAAAAAAGCCCTCGAGCGACGAGCCTTGGTTCGTGAAATTTATTTCCATATCTCAAAGAGTGAGAAGCCAGAGGATTGGTATCCGTTTAATGTTATCTGTGAGCACTGCGGCAACCTCAGTGCTACGAAGATTACTGACTTTGATGGTGAGACCGTAGCGTACACGTGTAGCTCAGATACTATCGCCTGGGCGAAGGGCTGTGGTCATACAGGCCGGGTGTCCCCGTACAATGGTAACGGGAAGTTCCCGTGGAAGCTCGACTGGGCTGCTAAGTTTGTTGCTCAAAAGGTCAACTTTGAAGGGGGAGGTAAAGATCATTATACCAAGGGCGGTTCACGCCAAGTTGCTGAAGCAATTGCGCGAGAAATCTTTGATCATGAACCACCGTATGGTGTCTTTAATGAATTCTTCTTAGTTGGCGGCAAAAAGATGTCGTCTTCAAAAGGTAACGCTGCTTCAGCCGAAGAAATGACGGAAATTCTTCCACCACATATCCTCCGTCTGTTACTTCTAAAAACTCCCATCAATCGTCAACTCGACTTTGACCCAGAAGGGGATGCAATTCCAGTTCTGTTTGATACCTACGATAAACTGGCTGAAAAGTATTGGAGTGGAGTACGAGATGATGATTCGCAAGTCTTTACCTTTAGTCACTTACGAGATGAGCGGGCTGAATTTCCGGTTCGCTACCTACCACGCTTCTCACAAGTGGCATTTCTAGTGCAGATGCCTCATATGGATATCTATGATGAAGTAGCTGTTATGAAAGGTGAAGAGTTAACTGACGTTGATATCGCCGAGCTTGATGAACGAGTCGTGTATGCCAAGCGTTGGCTCAAGCACTATGCTGACGATAAGTTTATCTTTACCCTACAATCAACCATTCCAGAATTAGTAGGTTCACTTTCAGAGGCGCAACAAACAGCCCTTGCTTTATTGTCAGATAAAATTGAGTTACTTGAAACTATTGATGGACAAGTTTTACACGAACTCATTCATGATGTGAAGGAAACCTCCGGACTTACTCCGCAGGAATTCTTCAGTGCTATTTACACCGTCTTTCTCGGTAAAACCAGCGGTCCAAAGGTAGGATGGTTTTTAAGTACGCTTGATAAAGATTTCTTATTGAAGAGATTTAGAAGTGAGGAGTAAAAGTAATGATTTTAAACTTCTAAAATTTGTATTAAATTGGTTAATATCTCAGATTAACCCGTTATTTCCGAAGCAAGGACTACGCCTCCTTGTTCTTCTAAAAACCCCCTTGGCATGATTGTCTGATTAGACATAATGTTACATGGCATTTTTACAATGTCACAAAATTTTTGCACCTCGCCCTTTTTAAGATAAAGTTCAAAGTCTTCAAAAGGTGTCTCAAATAACTCAGATAGATATTTCTTATCTTCATCTGTTACTTTGGAGGGGTTATTCGTACAGTCAAATGTTTTTTTCTTACCAAGAAGAAAGCAAATGATTTCCCAGCTTTGATAATCTTCGTCTATCCAAATCTCAACTACTTTTGTGAACTGGTGTGATAATTTCTCTTTTTCTTCTAATCGTTTGTCGTAGTCATTAGCAATTTCAACGGCAACCCATTTTAGGTCGGTGCGATCTGGATTGTCGTCAATCACTGCTAGTATATTTTCAAGTTGCAGTTTATTTTTCAGTGCCTTATAGGTCATTCCGCTAAAGGCATAATAGTTTGTGTATTCTGACATATTTATAATTGTAATAGTTTCTAAATCTACCTATTTCCACCTTATTGTTTCCATTGGCAGTATTGTTCACCTAGACCTTGCTTGGGTGAAGTTTCCGCGGTCAGCGATTCTGCATACTTTAGCATAGCGGGCTTTTTCATTACAAGAAAAAGTTGGACGCTTGTCGAGCGGAGCACTGCAGCAACTTCTGGCACCGAACTCCGAATCTTCCTTCGTTCACTACTAAGTTAAGTGTGTATAACTGTGGTTGCTGGTGGGGTAAAGTGGTATAGAATGTACGAGTGGTGGGAGATAGTGGTATACTATGAAAATAGTATGTCGGGCTGGTTTCCGAACCTTTCGCAACCATCTCCACATTAAGTTGTGGAAGGTTCGGAGGCCAGCACGGCTATCAAGTTATGTTAATTGGCGAATACAAGCACACGTTGGATCCTAAGAAACGGCTGTCCTTGCCGTCTAAATGGCGGAAGGAACTTGGGACGTCGCTTGTCGTCACACGAGGGCTTGATAACTGTCTCTTTGTATATCCGCTCACGGAGTGGGAGAAAATCACCAAGAAAATTGGTGAACTCCCACTCGGGCAGGCGGATACAAGAAGCTTCAATCGATTCTTCTTGTCAGGAGCCACAGAAGTGGAGGTGGATTCAGTTGGACGTATTCTCGTGCCAGACTTCTTGAAAGATTTCGCGGTACTTACGAGCAAAGTTGTGCTCGCCGGTATCCATAATCGTATCGAGATTTGGGATGAGGAGAAATGGGAGACCTACAAGCGTACCATCGAAAAACAAGCTGATGCACTCGCAGAAAAGCTTGGTGAGATTGGCGTCCTCTAACACCATCTATAACGTATGCAACATAAAACAGTACTGCTCAAAGAAGCAGTTGATGCACTCGAGTTAAGAACCGATAGCGTCGTGTTTGATGGAACCTTCGGCAGTGGGGGACACGCAAGGGAAATAAGTAGTCGCCTAGGAGCGACCGGTCGTTATATCGGAGTTGATGCAGATGCAACAGCTTTTGAAACGACAAATCTTAAAGATGTTAAACCACAGATTCATTTGGTCAATGACAACTTTAAGAACATTACAGAGATTTTACGTTCTTTACATATTACTGAAGTTGATGCCATCCTGGCAGACCTGGGGTGGCGGATTGAGCAGTTCACCGGCAGTGGAAAAGGATTTTCGTTTCAATACGACGAACCCCTCCTCATGACCTATGGCAATCCTAAAGACTATGTCTTTACGGCTGCCGACATTGTGAACGAGTGGGAAGAGGTATCTATAGCAGATGTAATCTTCGGCTACGGTGAAGAGCGATACGCGAGGCGAATTGCTAAGGCTATTGTAGCCAAAAGAGCCCTGGCTCCCATCACAACCACGTTTGCTTTACGAGATTGTGTAGCCAGTGCCGTCCCACAGTTCAAAGGTCGACGGACCATCAATCCAGCTACCAAGACCTTCCAAGCGCTTCGAATCGCAGTTAATGATGAGCTTGGTATTTTGTCAGGTTTCCTCACAGCGGCTTTTGAAGCCCTAAAGCCTGGTGGAAATATGGCAATTATTACGTTCCATAGCTTGGAAGATCGAATTGTAAAGCATCACTTCAGAAATTTAGAAGACGCAGATCTCGGGGAGCGAATGACTAAGCGTCCAGTCGTTCCGTCTCCCGAAGAGTTAGTAGAAAACCCACGAGCTCGCAGTGCCAAATTAAGAGTTATCAAAAAACACTAATACAAGTCGCATGAAAAAAATGAACGATACCCCACACAACATTACACCAATGCTGATTGGTGTAGGATTCCTTATAGTTGGTGTGGTAGCGTACTTGTATTTCTTAAACCTTTCTGTTGTCCATGTGGTAATGCGGAAAGAGGCAACTCAGCAACAAAATCAATTGAGGGCCGAAATTGCGATGCTTGAAACAAGCTACATTGAAGCGCAGCACGCTATAGCTGCTCGAATAGCAACCCTTGAAGGGTATAATACTGAAACCGACAAGGTTTTCGTCACTCGTGGTGAGACCAGTCTCGTACTCAATACCAACTAGTCTATGAAGCGCAAGCAGCTTACCAATCGAATTAGATTCCTGTCGGTAGTTGTTGCGATGGTTGGGGTGTTAATGATTGGTCGTCTGTATCAATTACAAATTGCTAATGCGAGTTATTATCAAGAGCGAGCGGAGCGACAATACGTCCATACGAAGGCCGACCTCTACTCACGAGGATCAATCTATTTTACTACCAAAGACGGTGAGTACCTTTCGGCTGCAGCTATTCAGTCAGGCTTTATATTGGCAGCCAACCCAACGCACATCACAGACAAAGAGACCTTTTGTCGTGAATTACAACCATATTATAAGGTTGAGTATGAGCGATGTGTTGAGCGTGTTTCGCTTCCAGAGCGTACCTATGTTGAGCTCGCCGATGATTTAACAACCGAACAAGCTGATGAAGTCGAAGCAAAAGACTTCGACGGTGCGTTATTATATAAAAATCAGTGGCGCTATTACCCTGGTGGTAGTGTGGCCGCTCGTTCAGTAGGGTTCGTGGCATATTCCGATGAAGAAGGAGATGTGATTCGAGGTAAGTATGGACTTGAACGCTTTTATGATGATGTGCTGTACCGTAAGCGTGAAGTTCTCTCGGTCAACTTTTTTGCAGAACTATTTACTAACATGGGAGATTTTCTGACTCAAAAGGAGGCAGAAAAATCAGGTAGTGTTGTAACGACACTCGAGCCTGCAGTATCACGTCTGCTTGATACAGTCCTCCAGGACACAAATGATCTCTATAATAGTAAGTTTACGGGCGCTATTATTATGGATCCAAATACTGGGGAGATATACGCCATGAATGCAGTGCCGGGCTTTGACCTTAATGACCGCAGTGAAGCAACGGTAGAGGAGTTTCGTAATCCGCTCGTTGAAAACGTCTATGAGTTTGGCTCCACCATTAAAGCCCTCACGATTGCAGCTGGACTTGATTCAGGGGCAATTACTCGTAATTCTACCTACTACGACGGTGGTTCAATCACTCTAAATGAGTTTACGATTCGTAACTTCGATGGTAAGGGTCGAGGTACAGTTGATATGCAACAAGTATTGAATCAGTCACTCAATACTGGGGTCTCCCATATTGTACAAGAAATGGGCAAAGAACAATTTCGTGATTATTTTGTGAACATGGGACTTGGCGTTGAGACGGGCATTGATTTGCCAAACGAAACGACTGGCCTTATCGCTAACTTACAATCACCACGTGATGTGGAGTACGCCACAGCGTCGTTTGGACAAGGTATCGCTCTTACACCAATTGCGACGGTTCGTGCACTCGCAACCCTCGCCAATGGTGGCAAATTAGTTACGCCACACCTCGTAAAACGAATTGAATATGACGATGGAAGTTTTAAAGATATTCAGTATCCAGACGGGGCCCAGGTTCTCAAACCAGAAACAAGTGAAGAAATCTCACGGATGTTAACCGCCGTGGTTGATGATGCGTTACGCGGCGGAGGTGTAGCCTTGCCAAACCATACCATCGGCGCCAAAACAGGGACCGCTCAAATTGCTGACCCGGTCAATGGTGGATATTACGAAGACAAATTCCTCCACTCGTTTTTTGGGTATTTTCCGGCCTATGAACCTCGATTTATTGTTTTCATGTATACTGTAGAGCCACAAGGGGTACGATATGCGTCAGAAACACTGACTGACCCCTTCATGGACATTGCTCGATTTTTGATTAATTATTATTCAATCCCCCCTGACCGGTAAGTTATGAAAGACGTATTCAAGAAAATTATCACTGCACTGTTAATCCAAGAGGCCAAGCTACTTTTGCGCCGACGCAAACCAACTATTATTGCTATTACGGGTAGTGTGGGTAAGACTACTGCCAAAGATGCAATCTACGCAGCCATCAAAAATTCTGTTTCAGCTCGCAAGAGTGAGAAAAGCTTTAATTCTGAAATCGGCGTTCCGTTAACGATTCTGGGTCTACAAAATGCGTGGAGCAATCCGCTGTTATGGACAAAGAACTTATTTGACGGACTCCTGGTTATTCTGTTTTCAAAAGATTACCCAGATGTATTGGTGCTTGAAACTGGTATCGATAGACCCGGTGATATGGGGAAGCTTACCAGCTGGTTAAAACCAGATATTGTTGTTATTACTCGCTTCCCAAACGTACCCGTTCACGTTGAATTTTTCTCGACACCGGAAGCCGTGGTCGCAGAGAAAATGAAGCTCGCCTTTGCCCTCAAACCAGAGGGTACGCTGATTTATAACCAAGACGATCCGATTATTGAAGCACAGCTACCACAAGTGAGACAGACGCAGATTAGCTTCGGTCGGTACCTTGAAGCCGATTTCAAGGGTACCAATGACCGGATTGTCTACGACGCAGATACTGCTCTTGGAGTGACGTTTGCTATCAAGCATTTGAGCGAACTACATCAAGTAACACTACAAGGTACTGTTGGATCGCATCAGGTCTATGCGTGCGCCGCAGCGATGGCCGTAGCCTCCACCTTAGGGGTTGATCATCATGCTGCCGCGCTTGGATTGTGTGAGCTAAGGACGCCCAATGGTCGACTACGACTCATTCCGGGTATAAAAGCCAGTATGATACTCGATGATACCTATAATGCCTCACCAGCTGCTGCTGAAATGGCCTTACAAACACTGGGAGAGGTAAAATACGCGAAGCGAAAGATAGCAGTGATTGGCGATATGCTTGAACTGGGGCGATTTTCATCTGAAGAACATGAACGTGTCGGGGCTCACGCTGCAAAGGTAGCAACTCATCTTGTGACGGTCGGGGTTCGGGCACAAAAAATTGCTGAAGGAGCATTAGAGGCTGGTTTGTCTGAGAAAAACATCTTCCAGTATGATGACGTCGCTCGAGCCGGTCGCGAGCTCCAAGCGTTTTTAGAGCCGGGTGATATTGTATTGGTTAAAGCCTCGCAAGGAATTCGAGCGGAACGTATCGTAGAGGAAATAATGGCTCACCCCGATGCCGCTGAAGAACTCCTCGTACGACAAGACGAAAATTGGAAACGTAAAAAATAAATATATGTTAAAAATCGGACGCAAAGCCCCAAAGTTCTCATTGCTTGACCAAGATGAAAATACCGTAACCCTCGCAAGTCTAGCGGGGAAGTGGGCAGTTATATATTTTTATCCTAAAGATGATACACCAGGTTGTACCAAAGAAGCGTGTATGATTGCTGAAGTCTTCAAGGAGTTTAAGACGCTTGGAGTTATGGTGTTTGGGGTCAGTAAGGATTCTCCAAAATCACATAAAAAATTTGCCGAGAAGTATCAGCTACCATTTACGCTACTTTCAGATAAAGAAACGACCATGATTCAGGCGTATGGTGCTTGGAAAGAAAAGTCG
The DNA here is from genome assembly GCA_041738755.1 of Minisyncoccia bacterium. Classification (GTDB taxonomy): domain Bacteria; phylum Patescibacteriota; class Minisyncoccia; order Phycocordibacterales; family UBA918; genus OLB19. The sequence goes on from JBGSPE010000006.1 coordinate 47,254, forward strand.
ATGTACGGCAAGAAATACATGGGTATCGACCGTATAACATACATCATAAATCCCGAAGGGAAGATTGCTCATGTGTACGAAAAAGTAGATCCAGCCAGTCACGCACTTGAAATTATTAAAGACCTTAAGCAGCTAAAGAAACAAGGGTAGATAACATAATTTAAAACCGCAGTCTCAAATGGAGACTGCGGTTTTTTTTAAGTAAAAGAAAAAGCCGGATGAGAATCTCAAATTGAGATTCTCATCCGGCCAAAGAACTGTAAGAGGATTACTCCTCAGGGTCGACGCTACGCGTCGGCTGTTTGTGCTTCTGCAACTGCGGTGATGACCGTCATCCCGGTCAAAACAAAGCCCTGGAAAGCCTCTGCCTGTTGACATGCACCATCAAGTGCCAAATGAATATCTGATTCGGCCGAACGATTACCGATATCACGGTTCCAGATTTCGATACCAGCTTCTGATTCGCGCAGCTTTTCATCGAGTGCGGAGACCAGATGCGAAACCTCCTTCACATAGTGCGGGAAGCCGCGGCGGGAGATTGTTGCAACGGCAATTCTTTGTGCGCTTCCAGCAATCGGACCGTAGTTCAGTTGTTCAGCTGACTGTTTCAGCCCGTCCGTCTTGAAGGCAGCCTGGTCGGCGACCAAGCCATACTCGTGTGCGAGTTTTTGATCGTCCGTCTCCAATGTCTTAACCAAAATCCGTAGTTGGAGAATGGAAGCGAGAGATTTTTCAGGAACTCGCTCGTTGTTAGCGAGCCAGGCCAGGACGTCGGTACGAACTTGAGCTGCAGCATCGACAAAAGTTTTGATGTCGGTGCCGAAATCTTTGGCAACGGTTACCAGATTTTCCATAGTCTCTCCTTCGGAAATTTTCCCAACCACCCCTCGTGATCAGGGAATGAAAAATAGCACGTTACTTGACCTTAAGCAATGTAGTTTAGTTCAAAATCCGAGTACTTTCTGATTCCAAACGGGTGATGCTGTTCACCTTTCGTCACTTCCCAAAGTCGGTGACTACCATCAGTGTGTGTATGAATCCAGACATAAACCCCGCAGACCGGACGTTCAAGCCAAAGGTTGCAAGACTCAACATCAATCGAACGTTGTGGCTCTCTGCCCGCAAGCCAGAGTAGAAATCTATGTCTGGCGGTAGGGTCACGACCACGCTGTTGATTCCTTAAAGCATCAAGTAGCTCTGAGGTAATCACAGCAGGATTGATTGGTTTCCCGGTGTGGCTTCGTAATGATGCTTCGGTAATGGTTCTACTATTCATCAGAGTTCCTTTCCGGTGTGATTTCCCAAAGTCTGTCTACTTTATCCAGATGGGAAAAGAAACGGTAATACCTACCGTTAAGGGGAGATTTTAGGTAGTGGTTATATTCGTTAGCAGTAAAGGGAAGGTTAGGTACTGACCCTTCAAGCCAACGCTCTAGTCCAACCTTAAGTCGCTTTGTGCGAGAAAATCGGCCAAGGAGCTGTGTTTTTTCACCCGCGCTCAGTGAGGCAATTTTTATTCGTGTTCCTTTGAAGGTTCGTTCAGCATTCCGGTGAACTGGTGCGATATCCATAAAAGACCCCTCTGTCAAAAATCAATCCGCGGCTATAATACATCTTTTTAGCAAGGTGACAATTTTCTGACCCACATCACTTCAAAATATCTGCTGTATGAAATTACGTACACACCTGAGGTATACTTAAACTATTAATCAAATAATGTAAGTTTATGGACATTAAAGCTATTGCAGAACGTGTCGTTGAGCTAAATAAAATTGGCGACCATGAGACAATTTATGCAGAACTCTACAGTGACGATATTGTGAGTATAGAAAACTGGGGCGAGCGGCAAGTCTATCAGGGAATGGCCGAGCTCAAAAAGAAAAGTGAACAATGGGGTGAGAATCTGGTTGAGATGCATGATACAAGGACCAGCGAACCGTTGATTGCAGATAAGAGCTTTGCTATTACCTTTTATATCGACGCGACTATGAAAGAAGGTGGGCGAAGCGCAATGACAGAGCTGGCGGTTTATCGAGTCAATGATGAGGGAAAAATTTATCACGAAGAGTTCTTTGGATAATACAAAAGGCCGGCCACATGTGGCCGGCCTTTTGTATTAGTAAGCATGTAGCTCGTATCTGACTATGTTCGAGGGAACCAGGGAATAAACTTACTCGTTGTTTTCTTATATTGAGCAAACTCGGGATGTTGTTCCATTTTTGTTTCAAGGAGTGGAATCCCAGAGACAAACAAGATAAGTATGGTAATCGTGAGTGGACTCACGATGGTAAACAGTCCACCTGGAATCGAGAGAGCTACGAGCCACAATCCCCACCACTGCGTTACTTCACCAAAGTAGTTTGGATGTCTCGTATAGTGCCATAAGCCCTTTTGCATCAAGTGTCCTTTATTATTCTCATCCTTCAAAAACGAAGCTAGCTGTGCATCTCCGACTGATTCAAAAGTAAATCCAATAATCCAGACCAAGAGGCCAGCGATACTAAGCCAGGTAAGATTGGGGCCGGGGGAGAGGATACTGTATACGACCGGTAAGACAATGATATAGAGAAATATTCCTTGCAAGAGATATACCTGAAGATACGAACGACGATAAAACCATTTCCCCCAGTCCTTGCGCCATTTGGCATAGCGGTAGTCTTCGCTTTTACCTTTATTACGTCTATGAATATGCCACGCCAGTCGACCACCCCAGAGCGTGACCAGTCCAGAGATAAGTACATCAAGTGGCGAGATATCAGGACTCAGAAATAGAGCGCAGACAGTCATCAAAATAAATCCCAACCCCCAGGCCACATCAGCGATGTCATTTCGCTGCTTGATAATAGAGAGGATAAACCACCCACTCATATAGCAGAGAAGAATCAGTCCAAGGGTAATATAGGTACTCATAGACCAAGCTTTGTAGCGATTAAGACTGTGATAGTTGAAACCAAAGCTGCGAGAACTGCTCCCCAGATCAAATCAACGATAGTCACAAGGAGTGGCCAATCTTTCGTTAAGGCTAGATTAGTGAGGTCGTAGGTAGCATATGTAATGAGTCCAAAGAGAGCTCCGTATCCTAAGGCATACTTCCATGAACCAGCTTCCATGGCTGGCGTTACGACAAAGGCAATCAATCCAACAATAAAAAGGAGGTAGAATATTATCGCCGCAACCCAATTAACATCTGGTTTCAATAAATAACCAATTTGGTTGGCATAAAACGACTTAGCTACCAGCCCAAGCCAGATCATGTCAATCAAGAAAAATACCGGTAGCGCAATCAAATATAATTTTATAAACATATCTCTAAGTATAACAGGGAAGTGAGGTCATAAAAGAAAAGCCACCCGATTTTTAGGCCGGGTGTGCTTGTATGTGAACGGGTTGTTATTACCAAAGTTCTCGTTTTCTAACTGACAAGATATAGATGTCGCAGCTTATGCAGATAGCCAGTCCAGCCATTAATAGGTACGGTGAGCCGCCATTAAACCCAAGTGCGATAAACATCGTCCCGAAGATTGCGGTCATACGGAGGTGTGAAGGAAATCCCTTTCGAGTTAATGGATCTTGGTACCTCACAATGTCTCGAATCAAAGTCCCACATAATACCGCAAGGAGCACTAAAATGAAAAACCCTAATGGGTGCATGTGTATTCTCCTCGAATTGAAGATCTCCTTTTGAAACTATGCCAGATTTAGTAGGGAATGCAAGTGCAATGAAGTAGAGGTTTGCGGTGGGTCTGAGGGTAAAATTTCATTAGTTATTTTGAAGATGAATAATGAACGTGTATGCTGTGGGCAGAATTGTCTTTTGTCATTTCATAACAACTTGAGGAGTACGTATGAAAGTACCATATGTATCGCTTTCAGTAGCATCAGCTCTCATCATCGCAGGCTTTTCTAGCTTGCTGCAAGCTCGACCTGAGGTCGGGACTCAAAGTATTGTAAACAAGCAACCTTCAATTGTGTTTGATCAAGCAACCGGCGAATACTTCACTACACTCAGTGTTTTGACCTACAATATTGCTGGCTTACCCTGGCCAGTTAAACAGGATAGGGAAGCTGCACTAACTGACATAAAAGAAGTGTTGCAAGCTATGCAATACGCTGGGACTGCACCCGATATTGTCTTAGTTCAAGAGGCGTTCACCGAACAAGGCTTCGACATTGGGCGAGAAGCCGGGTATTCATATATTGCAAAAGGTCCATTGGCTGATACTGATGCAGAATCACTTTCAGGGTCAGAGTACCAGGACTTCCTTGATGAACGCACTTATGAAAAAGGGGAGTTATCTGGGAAGATGGTCGGAAGTGGATTAGTTGCCTTCAGTAATTATCCAATTATTGAACAGACAGCCAAGCCATTTCGAGACAGTGCCTGTGGTGGGTATGATTGTTTGGCAAATAAAGGTATGTTGCTGGTGCGTGTAGCAGTGCCTGGTGTACCACTACCGCTCGATATTCTTACTACCCACCTTAATTCACGTGGTGCTTCAGGAGTCTCAGCTGAACGTTCTTTGTTCGCTCATAAACTTCAGGTAGATGACCTGGTAGGCTTTATCAAGGAGAATCAAAATCCACGTTATCCGTTTTTGATGGCTGGTGATTTCAATTTCCGAGGGGGTAATGAGCGTCTTCAGTATCTTACGTCAAAACTCACCTACACGTTCACCCGTGAATACTGCGAAGGAGTCAGCCAGTGTCAGGCTGATACCATTCCGTGGGAGAATCATCAAGATCATCAAACCTTTGCGGATACCCCGATAGTTCGTATCGTTCCGATAGCTGCAGAGGAAGTGTTTGATACACCAGTTAAGGGTCGGGTACTCTCTGATCACAACGGCTACCTAGTTGTGTATCGAATATCTTGGCGAAAATAAGATACGCTCCCAAATCCACTAGTAAACCCTGGCCACATCATGGCCGGGGTTTTTGTTTTTGATAAATTGCTGTGACTCTCTGTAGTACGAATTGGAACCGTACAGTAATCCAGATTTATGCTTTAGAGGTTTTGATATTCCTCTTTTGTGATTACGTCACCTTGTTCTCCAACGCCATATCCTAAAGTGTTCCCAGTAAGAGCATCGTTGGCCCTACCCATTTCTTCTGTACCACCTTGAATTATAGTCTCAACACCGTTACTTCGTCTACGAACCTCAGATCTTTCATTATCAAAACAATAACCAATTGATCCTAAGCGTATGTATTTAATTCCCTTTGACATACTTCATAGTAACATTTACAGAAAGGGACTTCCGGAGAAGTACCTCCTATGTCCTCAGCGACCCTCTGTAGTACGAATTGGAACCGGATCTTTGTTTATTTAAAACTGTTGGTTACTAATCATTAATAACCATTGTATATTATTAGAATTTCTGATTTACTGGGTATCAGGTATCGTCCGTTGAAAGCTGGTAACATCACATTGCGTGGTGTCAGCAACAACGGAGGATAAGTTCATGATTGACATAGATCAATTGGATATACTTCCCACCAAAAGCGCCTTAAGGCGCCGTAAACGTCGGGAAAAACGCGCTTATCACGAGCTTCGGCTAGCAAACTATCGTCAATCATTTGCTGGCAGGAAGGCCGCCCGCGAGCGCGAACAAGCATCGGTTGCATTTCGTGCACAGGAAGAACGTCGATTAGAACTTTTAAGGCGACGCACGCTTGCTATGGCAAGTGCGCTCGCAGTATCAGTTGTCAACTTCGAGGTGGAATTCGGTTCATACCTCACCACTGACCTCAATCGTGCTAGGGCATACATGTTGGGGGAGACTCATCGTTGCATGCCATTGCCTCTTGAATTGAGTGTTGCGGTCGGTGACTACAGGCGGGATCTTCTGGCTCGACGACTACAAATCGAGCCCTTCATTACAGAAATTAATGCACTTACTTCTGTTCAGTATAATGAAGTGCTCGATGCCTTAGTCGGCCATTTTGAAGAATTGATGGAGGTTTCTGATGGTCTCTACAATTGCTCTGTCTGGCACCCGCTCTGCAAGAATACCAATGACCATGCCCGGTCAAGACGTATTTCTCGGCGTTCGGCCACACGCAAGTGGCAACGTAATGTTTTGAAAGTATATATCAACATTACCGGTTTATCCGCAGTTGAAGATCTCTTTAGTTACGCGTTGATTCCACAGCCGCGTTGGCTACGGCAAATAATTGCTCAATCAAAGACTGTTCGTTTGATCGCCTGAGCCGTTGGAGGCACAGAGGCAGAAAGGGGTTGGCTTAGCCGACCCCTTTTCTTTTTTACAAGTCTGTGAATCTCTGTAGTATGAATCGAAGCCAGATTGTAAATTTTATATAAAAAGCCCCCACATCATACAAGTGTGAGGGCTCGGAACTTATAGGTTAATCGCAATTATCCTGGAGTTGCTTGAATTCTGTCTGCAATTGTGCGCAAAACTTCAGGGCGACTATCACCAAACCTTTTCTCTGCTTGCAGTTCATCGGCAAGCTCACGAAGAACTTTAACTTCCTCTTCTTTTGTTACAGGATGTGCTGCCAAGTTTCTCATGTTCGATCTCCAGAAATAGCACCAAAACTAGTACTAAAGATATATTAAATAAATTTTGTTTTAAGTCAATTTAGACGTTAATTTAAGAATACTTTATGTATTAACATCCGTATCATGTGTTTGACCCTACAAGCAGGGGATTTCAGCAAGTTCCAGAAAATTAGTGTGACTTTACAATAGGAAAAAAATATATATAGTCACGTCAGAAAAGCATATAAATTGGCAAAAAGGAAAATCAGATGCCTTTAACTGAAGAAGAAATTGCCACAAAGTGTGTCTCACAAGAAAGACTTTTTGAGATTTTGAAAGCCGAAGGAGTAACAATAACCAAATGCAGCGTTAGCAAAAACTCAGTTGGAGAATTCTTGTTTATTCGTGCAAAATGGGAGCACAATCCTGAATTTTATATGCTTTGTACTGGGTGTGGAGATTATCACATAGGACCCTATCCCGGACTAAGTTTTTTCGGTATGGGATTTGATGAAAATGAGAACGTCTTTTTCGAGAGCGAGTGGCGTTTCCATGGCGCAACTCTGCCAGTAATTGATACCGGCATGTCTGTACCATTTGAAGAGGTCGTCCAAGAGATCGAGAAGAGAAGACCAATTTTACAGTCATGATCCTCGAAGCCAGCGAACGTTTCGCTGGCTTCATTTATATATTTTACGCGTGACCCAAATGGGACAAAGTTGGAACCAGTTGGTGAAGGAAATGAAAATGTGGGAAGAATTTGGGAGATTAACAGAAAATTAAATCTGGTCTAAATCTTTTAGAATCATCTCTTCAGATTCATGAGTCTTCCACAATTCAATGTATGAAAGGTCGTCTTTAGATAAGTGTTTACCCCCACCAAGTCCTATTAAAGATTTAGCCATTGTCCACCTTGCATAGTATTGTTCACCGCAATTTTCTATTGAAAAACGTATTACTTCAGAGACTAAATCTGGTCGTTTTTGTAGTAATTTATTTAACTCAGTCGAACAATAAATCATCTGAATTGGCATTGGCGTCATTGTTACGCCAATGCCTGAAGCCATTAATTTTAGATGGTCTAGTTTCTGTTCTATATCCAAATCAGTTTCACTCATGGGATAAGCATAACAAAAGTTCCAAGTATTTCCTTAGGTGTTAAAAAATTCCCATGTAAATTAACATCAAATGTCGCTGTGAGCCTAATCGTGATGGAACCAAAGAAATTCATTGCCCAGTAAGGCTTTCGTAGCTATTCATTACAAAACACCCTCGACGCTTCTCGAGAGAGTTATTTATGCTCTGGACAGCCACCTTTTGTATATTCCTCATACTGAGCATAAGACATCGACGCCGCTCCTTGGATGTGTTGTTCAATCAAAGCTAGGTCTTTGGGGTCAAGTTTAAGTTTGTTTGATTTTTCGTACGGACCCCACTCGTACATTTTCTCAATCAAATGAGCTATGAAATAGGACTTTTTATTATCGTATTGTTTACTCAATTCGATATTGCATGTGTGGTCGTTATCGTGTGTCAAAACAACAGCTAATGGTGCATCAGATGGTCCGTCAATAAACACAATAGGGTGCCACGCTTCTTTACGACCTCGTTCTGTACCCCATAAAATGTCTCCTCGCTTAAATTTTTTCATAATTGTATTTTACAAAAAGTGACAAAAGTGACACTTTTTTACCCAATTTTGTTATGACTAAAAAAGAGCTTGCCTAGTAGAAATTCAAAAACCAAAACCATTATGAAAAGTAAAGGTGACCAAAATATCGTTGCCATAGCTATAAAGAAAATAACAAAAGGAAGACCAGATATAACATCTTGATAAAGTCCTATGCTTATATAAAACGGAACAAAAGCACTGAGGTTAATCCAAATACCCCAGTTAAGGATGTTGCCTTTTAGTCGGTTAATTACACCCTTAGACGCTTCGATATAGATATATATGGAAATATATACCGCTACAATTATTCCCCAAACAAGTATGGTTTTGTCCTCTTGCAGGTTTTCTGTGCCGAGTGCAGATAATATGGTTGGAGTAAATAAGATAAGACCAATCAGCATTTGAAGACGTCTTTCCATTCTGGAAACATCAACAGAATCCATATAATCATTATGGAGTGATTCGAGCTTCTTATATGTTAGTTTAATAAATTTCATTTCTTTTTGGAGACTAATTTGAGCAAATCCTCCTCACGGTCATAACCATGCAGTCTACCCTCAAGCATTCCTAGTCTATAAGATACTCCATCCGTAACAAGACGCCAGTTAGTCTCTTTTAGGGCTTTTCTGAGTAAACATTCAAGCTCGTAGGTACTTGCTCGACCTTCTCGGTCTGACTTCTGCTCATAGACTATAAACGGTAAAAAGACATCTTTGGTTACATCGGGTTCTTTAAACTGGAGTTTGATATAGCCAGCTTTCTCAAGTAGTGGAACGAGGTACTCCTCTAGTTCTAGAATCTTTAATTTCTTTAGTTTAGCGACTGCATCATAGAGGTCTTTATTTTTCTCTTTTTCTTTTATCTCATCAAACAGATGACCCATTCGCATTATTTGTTCAGTTGATCGAATGTACTCCTGTCCATCTTTTTCAGATAGACAGAACTCTTGACGGTCTTTAGCAAAATGTGGGTCTTCAACTTCTTCTGGTTTAGAACCGAAGTCAAAATCTTCAATGTTCGTGTAATCACAAGACGAACATGTTTGCTCAATAACAATCTTTTCAGTTTCTTTTTGACGTACCTCCTTTAATTCTGAGTGGCACTTTGGGCAAGTAGGTGTTTTATGTTGAAACTCTTCACCAGTGTTAAAGAACGCCCTGCGAGGGAGGTGGTCTAGCGGACAATCATAGAAAAAGAGAACGGTATCATCATCGTTCATTCCGATATTTAAATGCTTTGAGCTAACAAACATCAATCTTCCACAAGTGTGACAAGTAATGTCTTCTGGCGGTTCAGCTTCTTCTAAAAGTCTGTCTCTGGCTTCATCTGACTGGATCCAGCGTTTGATAGTTTCTTCTCGGTGAACGTAACGGTCGCCTTTGGTGTAGTAGATGTGTAGGTTTTTAGTAACCACCAAAGCACGAATCATTTCTGACTCTTCAATGTCTTTACCCTTAGCTTCTTTTCTATATTTCTCAATATCGACTTCTTCAGATAATAAACCACGACAGATTTCCACCGTCCGACGGTCATACTGGTCTTCGTAGTACTGTTTAGACTTTAAGTTGCTCATGTTCAGTTTTTCTTACAAACTTCTGACGTCTAATATTCTGTTCGTATCTTGCATACCATGATAGAGCGTAAAGAAAAGGCAGAAGTAATATCGATAGGTAGATTGGAAGAATGAGCTCATGGATGGTAGAGGTGCTTGCAAGCGATTCAATGTCCTCGACAGCTCTGCTGATACAGAAGATAAAAATTGCAATACCAAACACAATCTGTACACGGTTTAAAAATGTGTACAATATTTTGTATTCGTCTTTTGTACCCGAGAAGAACGTCAGTAGACTTAACGTGATAGCCAATGGAACAAGAATCAACTCAATCCATAAAGGAAATGTGTAAAAGTTAACAAAGAAAGCAATCAAGATTGTAATATTCAAAACTTCTCTAAAGACTTTAAACAGATATCCTTTCTCTTGGTGTAGCTTTCCAGAGTTTATGAAGGCAATTATCGACCAGCCGAATACCCAGTATATTGTCGTTTTTGTAAGGCCGGTGTTCCAAATGGAAAGCTCGTATAGAATTAATAATGTGATAGCGATGTATAGGAAAAGTAGAAAGAAAAATTTTCCTAAAGGCACTATTGATTTTAAGAATGCCCAGATGCTTGAACGAACATCTTTCTTTGTAAGAATCCATGCTGAAAAAACGGCGACCCAAAAGATGGTCGCCAGCTCTCTCGTTGTAAAAATTGTGTAAAGCAGAGACACAGACATATCTGTTATTTTGCTTTACTAGCGGATTCTTTAGGTCTGCCATCAATCACAATTAATTCAGGATGTTTCGTTTCATCTTTGTCTTCTTGTTCGGCTTGTTTGATAATGTCGTCTAGTGCCTTAGAAGTATCTGTTACCTGTAAAACTACAAAGAATGCGTGTTGTGCATCCTCCGAGGTTTGGTAAATACCAGTTTGTCTCTCATAACCTTGTCGAACATTCCCACTTGTGAGTTTTACCTCAACTACAACTTTCGAAGTCCCTCGACTTAGTTTGAAGTCTACAGGTCCCTGTCCAGCATTGCTTTGTGGGCTAATATCTATATTTGAATCAGCACAGTATTTAAGAGCCATCGCATAGAAAAGAAGACAAGCATGCTCTTCATGCAGTCTATTACCTTTACTATCGTATAGGCCACGCCAGCCACCTCGTGTTTCAATAAAACGTTTAAACGCAGAGACGATTGCACTGACAACATCGACAACCTCTGTTTCAGTAGATACTACCTTTGGAATTGTAAGCGGAATCTCTCTGACAGCTTCAGTCGATTCATCAAGCCATCGCTGTCGCCCTGCGGGGTCATTTTCAAAGTCGTAATGTTGTGGATGTGCAGATTTGTAGCCACGGAGAAGAACATCGATTCTTTCGGGATTTTCAAAGAGATAGCTTTTAATATCACCCTTAGTAGGTCTTTTTGTTCTAGCCAAAATCGGTGCAAGGATTCGGTTAAATTTTTCTCGCAACTCATCGTTGTAGGAAGCTACATCGGGAATATCTTCTGGTGTAAGTGCAATTGGGATGTCTCGCAAAAGCGATTGAGGTACTAGCACTAGCGGCTTACTGCCAGAAGGGTGTTCTGGTAACAAAAATGTTTGTCGGGTACGGAGTGTTACTACTTCTCGAGTACATGGAATTTTCAGTTCGACCGCTACACGTGCTGTGTAAGAATAGATACTGTCTTGGAGGATGTTAATTACTGCGTCACTAATACGGTCAGGACCAAAATCCTCTTCAAACAGTCCCATCAAATGGAATATTGCTGGGTCATTAAACCCCATTTGTAGTAGCTGTTGGGCAGATGTCACTAGTCGTCCTGCAAGTTTTTTACCAATAGCTGAACCATCATCGGTGCGAGCTCCATATCCGATTCCAACACCTCTGATTTCTCGAAGTGTCATAAGCCTTCGTGCTCGCATTACTCCACGGACATGATTTGTTGCAATTAGAGTAATGACGTCAGCAAAGAATCTATCAAGGGTTGCTTTTGCTTCTGCAAATTCAGGAATTGTTGTTTCCTCTAAGAGTGTCGGGTCAAGAAAGAACGGTCTGTCGACTCCAATTATGGCGTTGAATGCACCAGTATTATCAAATGTGTCTTGATCAACCTTGAAATATTCGTTTATTCGGGAAATCTGTTCGGGGTTCATGTAAATGAAGTATGAACCGATTATAAAAATATTCAAGATATTAGCCAATTTCGACACCTAACCTCTCAATATTCCATATTCTTCCTATCGAAAACGTGTTGAAATCAACGATTTTAAACGATATCCACAGTCGCTTGGCTGAGAATTTTGCCTTATTTCATAAGGTGTTTTAGTCTGGATATACAAACGAATAACCCGAGTGGGTAACCAGCTTAAATGTGGGCTCACGCACAAACCAACCATTGTTGGCGTGCGTGAGCCCTTTTTCGTTTGTTTAATCAAATAAGCAAATAATCATGAAAAACCAAAAGATTAGAGACCATTTCTTTGCACACACACAAGAAGTCATCGAATACTACGCAGACATCAAGACTAAGGAGGTTAGTCCTGAAGAGAAAGAAGCTCTAAAGGCACTACTCATCGACCACGCAACCTCATGTCTCTTTTCGCTCCTCGTATACATCGATGGCGATGCGGAAGGAAAGAACATCGAAATCGTTAACGTCAAAACTAACAAACCAATTGCCGAGGACATTCTCCACGAATGCTACACAAATTATCTACTCTCAATTAAATAACCTATGAACAACATACAACTCATATGGCACACCGAGTCTCGAAAAGTAGACTCACTCCTGCCACACAAGAAATCACCACGAAAGATTAGCAAAGAGCAAGCCGAGCGTTTGAAGAAAAGCTTGGAGAACTACGGCTTGGTAGAAATCGCAGCGATAGACCTAGACGGAACAATCCTCGCAGGACACCAAAGAATGAAAGCTCTCCAACTCATGGGACAAGGAGACACGATGGTGGACGTCCGAGTACCCAACCGCAAACTCACTGATGAAGAAGCAGAGCGATACATGATTGGAAGCAACGCCATTCACGGCGAGTGGGACTTTGACCTCCTCAAGGGTTTTGAGATGGATTTGCTCATAGATCTAGGCTTTGACCAGAAAGAGCTAGACGACATCTGGAACAAAGAGCTGAAGAAAGAGTTTGATGTTGAGAAGGAACTAAAGGAAATCAAGAAAGCCAAGACCAAACTCGGAGACATCATTCATCTTGGTGACAACCGACTTATCTGTGGCGACTCCACCAAGGCAGAAACTCTCGAACGACTCTTCGGCGATGAACGTGCGTCTATGATTATGAGTGACCCGATCTATAACATTTCCATTGACTACAACAAGGGCATTGGTGGAAAGCAGTCATACGGAGGTATGGTAAACGACAGCAAGACCGACGAGGAATACAAGACCTTCCTTAAGTCGAGCATGGAAGCCGCCCTCACCGTCACTAAACCCGATGCTCACGTCTTCTACTGGTCAGACGAAACATACATCTGGCTGATTCAAACCTTATACCGTGAATTCGGTATCACCAATAAGCGAGTCTGCTTGTGGCTCAAGAACAGCCAGAATCCTGTTCCGAGCGTAGCGTTCAATAAGTGCTATGAGCCGTGTACCTATGGTGTCCGTGGTAATCCGCAACTGGTGAAAGGTGTGACGAAGCTGAACGAAGTCCTTAATGCAGATATGACTACAGGTAACGAACTCCTCCAACAAGTCCACGACCTATTCACGGTCTGGCCTGAACCTCGTTTGTCTTCTAAAGACTACGAACACTCAACGATGAAACCACCAGCGTTATACGAGAAAGCGATACGTCGCTGTTCTAAAGCGGGAGACATCATCCTTGATAGCTTCAACGGCTCAGGGAGCAATCTCATCGCTGCTCAAAGACTGGGCCGTCGAGTGTATGTCGTCGAGATAGAACCAAAGTTCTGTGACCTCACCATTAAACGCTTTGAAGCCGAAACAGGTCTCAAAGCCAAGGTAATAAGAAATGAAAAAGAAGTATAAAGAAGACAAATTTCTTGAACAACTGGAACGAGTGCCGAACGTATCGCTCGCTTGCGAAAAGGTCGGGCTTTCTCGAAACACCGTCTACCGATGGTGTATCGAGGATGCCGACTTTAAAGTGAGAATGGACATGGCACTTGAATCAGGGGTTCATTCCATAAGTGACCTTGCTGAGAGCAAGCTGATTTCCCATATCAATGGTGGCAACCTGCGAGCAATACAATACTGGCTTGATAACAACAAGAAAAACTACATCAGACCAAGAGACAAGAATATGTGGCAACCGTTTGTACCTGTGACCAAGATTGAGATTGTGGGGTTTGAGGGATTTACTGCAAAAAAGATAGAGGAGGAAGAACCTCATGTTCCAGAGGAGTTTATGAAGATAGATGAAAAACTTCTAAACGAACCACTTCCCGAACCGATTGAGAAACTCAAATAAAAATGCGTTGTCCAATCTCTGCGACATCCTCAAGAAATAACTGCTTGTTCTTCTTCATGCGGTAACTATTGGGATGACCAATTGAAAAGACTTTGCTGTATTCTGGAAACGCTAAACGAAAGAGTGATTCCGTATTCTTTCCAATACAGAATATGGGCGTTGTGAGGGTAATTCCCAAAATAGCGAACTGCTCTTTAAGATTCTGAATATGCAAACCTCGGAAGCTTTCATCTTTCCACTTTTCAACCACTACCTTGGCACTCGGCTCACCAATTGAAATCAGGTCAGTCATGTATGCACCAAGA
>JBGSPE010000002.1:0-88471 GCA_041738755.1 Minisyncoccia bacterium
GAATTATACATCTAGATAGTTAAATAAATTGTGAGATTTTGCAAAGAACCCAAGAGATACTTCTTGGGTTCTTTGCAAAATGATAGCGTCTCGTGCTAGCACGACTTGGCGGAGGATGTGGGATTCGAACCCACGGAACCGATTAAAGTTCGACAGTTTAGTAAACTGTTGCTTTCAGCCACTCAGCCAATCCTCCAATATGCCCCAGGGCACCTTCTCTACTTTCAGTATTCACCTTGTATTCACTTCGTTCAAGTTGTCGCCCTGCGGGAAGATTGGCCTCGTGTCTGCCACGCTACTCTTTGAGAGCGGAGAAAAGTGAATCTATTCACTTTTCTCCCACTCAGCCAATCCTCCAATATGCCCCAGGGCACCTTCTCTACTTTCAGTATTCACCTTGTATTCACTTCGTTCCATGCGTCAATTGCAACACTTACGTGTTGCAATTGACAGTTGCGGAGAGTATGGGATTTGAACCCATGAGGGCGTTTAAACCCTGCCTCGTTAGCAGTGAGGTGCTTTCGACCACTCAGCCAACTCTCCGAAATATTTGAACTACTAAAGTAGTGTTCGGTAGAATACCACACTCGTGGGATGGATTCTAGTTTATCGTTAATAAGACTCATCTCCTTGTTCGATACGACAGATTTGCAAAAATCGCATCCTCATAGTATAACCAAAGAGTATTTCGAAGCTATTATAATTAAATAACGCAACACTATGGAACCAATCGTACTCGCGTTCCTAGTAACCCTCGGGGCCGGCCTTGCCACTGGTATTGGTAGTCTCTTGGCGTTTACTAGGAAAGCACCAAGTAAAAAGTTTTTAGCCTTCATGCTCGGCCTTTCGGCTGGAGTCATGATTTATGTATCACTCGTCGAAATCCTACAGAAGGCTATCGTCAGTCTTGAAGAAGCCACTGGCTCATACGCTGTTGGTTATATCTGGGCCACTGTCGGATTCTTCGCTGGGTTTATTGTGATTGGAATTATTGACTACTTTTTTGACAAGATGAACCCAGGTCACCATGACCTCGAAGCGGGAAACGCTTCCGCTGAAGAAATTGAAAAAAAGGGTCTGATGCGAATGGGACTCTTTACTGCTCTGGCTATCGCTATCCATAACTTCCCTGAAGGTCTCGCTACCTTCATCGCCACTCTTGAAGAACCAGCCTTAGGAATTGCCTTTGCGACAGCAATTGCGATTCATAATATTCCAGAAGGAATTGCGGTTTCAATCCCAATTTATAAAGCAACCGGAAGTCGGATGAAGGCCTTCTGGTATTCTTTCGCCTCTGGTCTCGCTGAACCAGTAGGAGCGATTGTGGGTTTCTTTATCTTGAGCCAATTCATCAACGAATATTTCTTTGGAGTTGTCTTCGCTGGAGTGGCCGGTATCATGATTTATGTCTCACTTGATGAACTCCTTCCAACCGCCAAGAAAAATGACCACCACTTACCGATTGTCGGGGTGTTCTGCGGAATGGCAATTATGGCTGCGAGTCTAGTTTTGTTCGTCGTATAAACTTCACTCACATAAAAAGGCGACACGTACGTGTCGCCTTTTTATGTATGTGGTTACTTCAGTCGCTTCACCGCACTTGCCACCGTCTTTACCAAACCGGGAGTCATGACTGGTGGAATAATAGAATCTGCCGTTGGGACTTTTATCAAACCAGCAATTTTCTTAGCTGCTTCCAGCTTCATCTCATCTGTAATAGCCCGAACTCCAGAGTCAAGCGCACCCCGAAAGATACCTGGAAACGCCAACGAATTATTAATTTGGTTTGGCATATCAGATCGACCAGTTGCAATGATGTATGCTCCAGCTCGCTTAGCATCTTCCGGCATAATCTCTGGAATTGGATTGGCGAGTGCAAACACAATCGGCTGTGTTGCCATCCGTTCAATATGAACACGAGCAATCGTCCCCGGACCAGATACTCCAATTAATACATCAGCCCCTTCAACAACTTGCAGTAAGTCACCTGACGTTTTGTGTGGATTGGTAATTTTGGCTAACTCACGCTTATAATCTTCCAGGCCTGGCCGACCGTGATAAATAGCCCCCTTCGAATCAGTTACCACAATCTCTCCGACTCCAGCTTTTACTAAGAGTAATGCCACTGCTCGGCCAGCCGCTCCGGCACCGACAATCACTACTTTCATGCTCTTGAGTGGTTTTTTCACCACCTTACTCGCATTGAGGAGTCCCGCCAAAACAACAATCGCTGTACCATGCTGATCATCATGCATGACCGGAATTGAGAGTTCTGCCTTAAGACGCTCTTCAATATAAAAACACTTCGGTGCTGAAATATCTTCAAGGTTAATCCCTCCAAAGCCTGGAGCAATTGCTTTAACCACTTTGATAATTTCTTCTGGATCCTGGGTATCAAGCACAATTGGAAAGGCATCGACATCCGCCATCGCTTTAAAAATCGCACACTTTCCTTCCATCACCGGAAGTGCAGCAATTGCACCAAGATTCCCGAGACCCAAGACAGCCGAGCCATCACTCACAACCGCAACCATATTTCGTTTCATCGTATATTCACGCGCCTCATTTGGTTTTTTAGCCAAGTGTGAAGATACTGCCCCCACTCCTGGTGAGTACATGGTACTCCAGTCATCTTTGGTCTCGAGTTTACCCTTACTCACCACCTCAAGCTTTCCTTTGAGTTTTTTATGAAGTGCCAATGAAAGCTTATTGTAATCTTTTTTTACCACTGCTTTAGCTGTCTTTTTTGTCACTGTTTTTTTAATTGCCATAATACCCACTAGTATACGTGAGTGATATCACCCTGGAAAGTATAAAAGAAAACCACCTCACAGATTGAATTGTGTGGTGGGTGTCCGCGGGAAGCTTGTGCTCCCCGCGGACTGGCATGACTTAGATCGTCTTCATTGATTAGGTCATTGCCTCTGACTTGACCTTACCGATCTTCTCACGAGCTTCCGCAAGAGAACGGACACCCTTCAGGATGTACGTATCGCTGCCATCTGCACGTTCGACTTCAAAGTGAAAGAGCTTACGATGATACGTCACCTTGATCAGCTTATCGCCGGCCTGGTTTTTGTCGACTTGTGTACGAACCAGCTGAGTTTCGTCAATCTCGGTAATCTTGCTGAAGCGTTGCACCAGACGAGCATAATCACTACGAGTGACATCACCATATGCCATGAAGACATCCCCAGCTGCGATACCCCCACGGCCGTTTATCGCCGTGAAGTAACAGACGGCACCTACACTGGGAAGATCCTCTGCCAACATGTCAGACACATGGAAGAACACCGTACGAAACCTGCCTTCAGTGACCTTGATGAAGCCAAAACCACGGTCATCATCATATTTCACAATTTCACCGAAGTACGCCTTGCCGACTTCGACCAGCGCAATGGGAGTTGACACTTCCGCCACCGCAGGTAATTCCTTTTGACGAGCCTCTTCAAGGCCGACGCGCTTGATCTCAAGCACGCGGAGCTTTCCCTTGGCTGTCTGGGGAATGAATTCGACTTCGGATCCGATAGTCATCACCGAAGCAGCGAAACCGGCCTCGGTAACCATCGTCAGATTGACAAAATATTCGTCATCGCCGACTTTGATGAAGCCGAACTTCTTTTCGGCACTGAAAAACTTGATCGAACCGGTAATCGAAGCAGACATGGTACGGTACCTTTCGTTTTTTTACAGAACATCGCAAAATAAGCGATTTTGTATAATAACATATTTATTGCATATAGTCAAATATATTCCCCTCATTTTTTGAGCTGATTTACTGATACAATGGGTCACATGCGTCCCAGCGACCTCCTCAAACAACACTTTAAGATTGATGTCCCTCATCAAAAAGCCCTTGCGAAACTTGGTATTTCGACCGTCAGTGATTTGCTGTATCACCTCCCTGCTCGTTATGAAGATATTAGCGAAGTACAGTCGGTTGGAGGATTAATAAAAGGCCAAGACGCGATTGTCTACGGACAACTCTCTGGTCTTAAAACCAGGAAGGCCTGGAAGAGTAAAATGCCAATTGCCGAAGGCTATATTGAAGATGGTTCCGCCAAAATCAAAGTCATGTGGTTCAACCAGCCGTACCTGGCCAAAATGTATAGCAACGGCATGTTTGTGAAGCTGGCTGGAAAAGTTGCTGGAAGTGAGGCAAACCTTTATCTTTCGAATCCCGAAGTCGAACCACTTGATGCTCTCCCGATTGATCGACACGACTCAATTTTTAAAGATACCGCCAACTATGACGACACACTCTACCCTGTCTACCGAGAGACCAAAGGCATCACAAGTAAATGGTTTTACCATACTGCATTGAAATGTTTTGAAAAAGGTGTGCTGGAAACCATGATTGATCCTATTCCAGCCGACATTATTAAGCGATACAACTTGCCTGAATTGAAGACTGCCTTTGTCTGGATTCACTCACCCAAAAAAGCTGAACACGCCGCCAGCGCCCGTAAACGTTTCGCCTTTGAGGAAGTGTTTTATATCCAAGTCAAAAAAGCCATCGAGCGAGCGGCCATCAGTGCGGCCAGTACATATACCTTCAAGACTGGTGTCGCTCATACCGAAGCGTTCACCAGTCGCTTTCCCTTTAGTCTTACCAAGGCTCAGAATGATGCCATCACCACTATTCTTGGTGACTTTGGGAACGAGCACGCCATGAGTCGCCTGCTTGAGGGGGACGTGGGAAGTGGTAAGACCGCGGTCGCAGCCACAACCGCGTACGCTGTTGCCACCTCACGACCACCAGAAGGGCTGGGGAAGAAACTAGAGTTTGGCAATTTGCAGGTCGCATATATGGCACCAACCGAAATCCTCGCCAAGCAGCACTTCGAAAGTTTTATTGAATACTTTAAACATCTCCCGATTCAAATTGGCCTCATTACCGGAAGTGGTTGTCAAAAATTTCCTTCCAAGAGTAATCCTAATAAACCTACTCCCATATCAAAAGCTCAGTTACTAAAGTGGGTTAAAAATGGTGAAGTCCCAATTCTGATTGGGACCCATGCCTTGATTTATAAAAGCGTAGAGTTTAAACACTTGGCCTACGTGATTATCGATGAACAACACCGCTTTGGCACAAATCAACGGAAAAAACTCGCCAAGAAAGATGTTCGTATGCCACACCTGCTTTCTATGACCGCGACGCCGATTCCTCGCACTCTGGCCCTTACTATTTACGGTGACTTGGATATCACACTGCTTGATGAAATGCCTAAAGGGCGAAAACCAGTCATCACAAAGATTGTTGCTCCTGCTCAAGTCGACGAGATGTATGAACATGTTCGTGGTGAATTAAAAAATGGTCGGCAAGCCTACGTGATTTGTCCGCGAATTGATGAACCAGATCCTGACAAACAAATGGCAGTGAACACAAAGAGCGTCATGGCTGAAGCAAAACGTCTCAAAAAAGATGTTTTTCCTGGTAGCCGAATTGCTCCGCTCCACGGTAAGATGACGCCAAAAGAGAAAGATGAAGTGATGCAACGATTTAATAATCACGAAATCGATATCCTCGTCGCCACCTCAGTTGTGGAAGTAGGAGTGAATGTACCAAACGCGACTAACATTATTATCGAAGGCTCAGAACGATTTGGATTGGCTCAATTACACCAACTACGCGGACGGGTACTTCGAGGGACACATCAACCCTACTGTTTTGCCGTCACTGAAAGCAAAAGTGTTAAAACCCAAGAACGATTGAAGGCCCTCTCTACTGCCAAAAATGGTTTTGAATTAGCTGAGCACGACCTCCAGTTCCGCGGCAGTGGTGAACTCTATGGTGCAAAACAATCAGGCCTCACAGACCTCGGTATGGAAGCGATTAAAAATTTGAAACTGGTCGAAGCCGCTCGCAACGAAGCAAGGCACTTAGTAGCTACCTATCCCGACCTTGCTCGTCATTTCCCTCTTATCCACGAACGAGTAGAACGGACAACTGAAGCATTGCATATGGAGTAATCAATAGGCACCTTAAGGTGCCTGCTTTGACGAAATGTATTTTTGTGTTAGATTAAAATCATCATTCAATCGAAAGGAATGTAATGAAGGTCTTTCCCAATCTTCCGTTTCCTACCCAAATCAAAAATGATTTTGGGAACGTTCGTCTATGGATTCATCCGTCTCCGTGTGAACAAGGCATCATTCTGTTTGATGTCGAGCAACTCAACCATGAAGGTATGGTTGTTGAATCGAGGTACATGAAGCTTTTGCCAGAGAATGTCGAAAACGTCACTTACTTTGGAAAAGAACGTGAAATCTTGGATATTCCCCAAGGCAATATCTCAAACATGGAGGTCGTTACCGGCACAAATAACAAACAGAAGTTCTGTCTTCTTGTCAGACTGACGTTCGATGATGAATCGGAATTTGGAGTTACCTGGGTACCCAAATAATCAATTAGCAGATGGTATGGAACACCATCACGACCACACCCTGGTTGACTGATTTCAAGGGGCGCCCGCTACGCGGGCGCCCTACCCCCACGCATTGAGCGTGGTTTTTTTATATAAATAAAATAGAACGGCCGCTGGTAGGATACCAGCGGCCGGCGGCCAATTTTTGATAACGAAGGGTTTGTTCCTCCGAGATAGGTTGATCACCTCCCTTCGCTATGAAAAGAATGGAGAAGAATGTGGCGTTAGACCACCTGTTCCCCGCCCCCATAGCGAAGGGAGGTATTGTAGGAGTGTGTCATGACAGGTCTCCATAGCAGGGAGTTAGGTGTGTATATTAAAAAGACCCTGCTAACCTGTTTATACGTAAAAAATCTAAATCGTGCAAGTGTATTCAGTGCGTTTGTGGGAAACTTTTGAGTGCGGTATAGTTTCCCCACCAGCTTAACCCTGGCATAAACAGAGCTTACAAGTGAAGGAGTGAGCGTCGCGGTAAAGTTTACTTTCACATGAACGAACGAGTGAAACTTGTATTAATTAAATAGTTTGTCCGCCTGTAGCTCAGTTGGTAGAGCGCGGAGCTTATACCTCCGTGGTCCTTGGTTCGAGTCCAAGCGGGCGGACAAACTATTGAATTAGAATATACCTCCGTGGTCCCTGGTTCGAGTCCAGGCACGCCCACCATGAATAAAACGTCGGAATTTATTTCCGGCGTTTTTTCGTGGAGGGGTGCGGGGTTTCGAAGCTGTTTTGAGATAGATTATGAGTACTGCAAAATAATCTATCCAAAACGGGTACTGAAACTGTAAGTTTCGAAACCTGTCGGGTCCACATCACCATAGTCCATTTGAAACAGCCATCCCACCTTGTATAATATTTAGACATGAAAATAATTCTGGCTATCCTGATAGCACTCGGACTTATAGTGTTTTTTTACCCAAAAAAAGTACTTAACTGCATCTGGTGCCGTATCTCAATTACGTTCACGTGAAGAATTTGGTGTTGTGGGAGATAGCCCACGCAATTATATTTGCTTAGGATACAGTTTCAAAAGAGATCCTGACGGCGGCCCATTGATGGATGGAGGGGGTGTAGCACACTACTGCGCAGGTATTCCGTTTAAGAAAATTTAATAATTTGCCTCACTAATCACCATCAAATATACACCTAGACGACTAAACATCACCTTCGATGACTGTCTCGGTCTGGGCCACCATTAGTTGTTTTCCGCCGAGCTGAAATTGTATCGCTTCCGCCTTACAGGCGCGGTACACCTTGTCAGCATTTTCTTCACGAGCTCAAAAAATGCTAGACATGGTGAAGGTGAATTTTTCTGAAAGAAAAAGAGAGGCTACCCTGTGGTACTTGCGAAAGTCCCCCAGACTTTCTCGCCTCCGTGGTCCTTGGTTCTACCACAAGGGCACTTCCATTTTATAGTCGGCTTAAAGCCTCTTTAAAAATTAGGTCAACTCCAAGCGGGCGGACAAACTATTGAATTAGAACCTGTAAGTTACACTGTATTTCTAATAACACTAACTGGTATACTTACCAGTAATGAGTACGTTTTTTAGCAGTCGCTCCCTTTCAGTTTTTTTCGCTGGCGTTGTGATTACTGGCGTGCTTTTCATGCTCTTTAGTATCTTGCGTCACCAACCCCCTGAATACATCACTGCAGTGGCCGACACAGGAACTGTCCGTCAGTTGGTGTCAGTTTCTGGTATCGCTGAAGCTGAACAAACCGCCGAACTCGCCTTCCCTACCGCTGGTATCATTGACGAGGTATTTGTACAACAAGGTGACGTGGTAGCGGCTGGCGACATATTACTCACCCTTGATAGTCGGGCCCTTGAAGCTGACCGTGAAGATGCCGAAGCGGCACTGACACGCGCCATTGCTAACCGCAATGAACTTCTAGCTGGACCGACAGGCGAAGCTCGTGCAGTAACGAACCAAACTGTTTTACTCCGTGAAGAACAACTTGCTACGACAAAAGAAACTGAGGCAAAAAAGATTGAAAATGCCTATCGCGCACTGCTCTCTAATGACCTAGAAGCCGTTTCAAAAAAATATGATGAAGATTCTACTCCTCCAACTATTTCAGGAACCTATACCTGCGAAGATACTGGTGAATATGTTATTTCGATTTTTAGTTCGAGTGCCGCCTCTGGCTATTCATACTCACTTTCGGGACTTGAAAGCGGAACTTCAGTCGCATCCGTTGATCAACCAATTGCTCTCGGTGAATGTGGCCTCCGTATTCAGCTCGATCCTGATTCTGTCTACGGCAACAGTGAGTGGACCATTTCAGTACCAAATGTTTCGTCACCATCATACATAACCAATCTGAATAACTACACCCTCACCCGCTCACAAGCTGAGAGTGCAATAGCGCTCGCCGAACAAGAAGTCAAAGTTGCAGAAGTTACTGCCACCAACACTAATGCTCCAGCTCGCACCGAAGCTATCACTCGAGCCAATGCTGAGATAAATCAAGCCGAAGCACAACTGGCCCGCGTAAACGCTACCTTAGCTGACAGAACGTTGCGTGCGCCATTCCCTGGCACTATTACCACGATTGACGTTCTTCCTGGCGAAACCGTTACGAGTGAACCGGTGGTAACTCTCTTGGCAGAACAAGCCTTTGATGTCACTGCTCGTATTCCAGAAATTGATATTGGGAAACTCCTCGTTGGTCAACGGGTTGAGATGTTATTTGATGCCAAACCAGACTCTATCGTAGCGGGAACTATCAGTTACCTCTCACTCAAAGCAACAGAGATTGATGGGGTATCGTACTATGAAGCAACCATTACCTTTGATGAGATTCCGAATTGGCTTCGCAGCGGCCTCAATGCTGACATTGATATTATTGTGGCTGAAGTAACTGACTCGGTCCGAGTACCGGCTCGGTTTGTTACAAAGACCGAAACCGGTTTTGTAGTACTCAAACAGACTGGTGAAACAGTAGCCACTACCACCATTCAAGTTAGTCTTGATGGAAACGACGGGTGGGTTGCCTTAACCGGGATTACTAGCGGTGACATTATTGTCGCTCCATAGCGCTCTCTATGCGGGCTTTTCGAATTGGACTACTCCTCGGCTGGCGCCAAATCCAACGCGCTAATATTTGGACAACATCATTGATTATTTTTGTCATGATGTTGACCTTCCTCAACTTGATTGCGGTTTCTGGCATTTTAGTTGGGCTCATTGCTGGTGCTGAGAAAGCCGTACGAGCAGAATCGCTTGGTGACATCATCTTGTCTGAACTACCAGACGAAGACAGGTTAGTGGAAACGGAAGGAATTGTTCGAGAACTTTCGTCATTTCCAGAAATTGAATCATACTCAGTTCGCTATCGTTCAGCAGGTACCCTCGAGGCAAACTATAAAGAGCGACGAAATCTTCAAGCTGAACGTGATATTGCAAGCGTAACCGTTACCGGTGTCGACCCCATTCAAGAAGACGCTATGTCAGGCTTGAGCTCTAATATCATTGCTGGTGAGTACCTGAATCCAGACGAAGAGGGGTACATACTCGTTGGTGCCTATTATGTTGAAGAATACGCACAGCAATTTGGTGATATTTTTGATTCACTCAGTGGCGTAAAGCCGGGCGATACTGTACGACTAACCGCTGGAGAAGTATCGAAAGAATTTATTATTAAAGGCATCATTCAATCAAAGGTTGATGAGGTCTCCCTCAATACCTATATCCCCGAACGGGAATTTAGACGACTCTTCGGCCGCATTGATAGAAATGCTGACCAAATAGTAATTCGTGTAAAAGAGCCTGGCACTGAAGGCATCGTGAAAGACACACTTATCGATAGTGGTCTTGGAGAGTTCGCCAAAATTCAAACCTTTGATGAAGGGAAACCAAAATTTATTACCGACATCAAAAACACCTTCAACACTCTCGGTTCATTTATTGGTTCCATCGGTATCGTCGTTGCTTCGATAACTATCTTCATTATTATTTTTATCAATGCCCTCTCCCGTCAACGACAAATTGGTATCTTAAAAGGTATCGGTATTGAACGACGAGCAATTGAAGTTGCCTATATTTTACAAGCAGCGTTCTATGCAATTATTGGCTCTGCTCTTGGTGCCCTTTTAACCTATGGATTTTTAATTGGATACTTTGAGCGTAATCCGATTCAATTCCCCTTTAGTGACGGCATCTTGGTGGCTCCGGTAGACGAGACAATCATCCGCTTTGCAATTTTGTTTACCATCACGATGATTGCAGGATTTTTACCCGCCTGGAGTATTGTACGAAAGAATACCCTTAACTCTATCCTTGGTCGGAAATAACCTCTATGAAAAAGAAATCGACTACCGCTCCAAATATTATTACTGCTACTGGTATTACCCGTACCTTCACAACGGGTAAGGTAATCACTGAAGTACTGAAAGGCATTGATGTATCCATTCAAACCGGAGAATTTGTGGCTATTATGGGAAAGTCTGGTGCTGGCAAGTCTACCTTAATGTATCAGCTATCTCTGCTTGATGAACCGTCAGGTGGCACACTCATGGTCGACAATACCAATGTCCTTATACTCAATGAAGTCGAACGGACAAAGTTTCGCCTGAATACACTGGGGTACGTCTTTCAAGACTATGCACTCGTACCTGATCTCACCGCTGAAGAAAATGTGATGCTTCCCCTTCTGATGCGAGGACTTGAATGGAACACTGCACGCACCACCGCAAGAGGAGCAATTGATGGAGTGGGATTGATTGGTAAATATCTTAACCTTCCCAGTGAACTTTCAGGGGGTGAACAGCAACGCGTTTCTATTGCTCGAGCAATTGCAGGAAAACCAAAAATTCTTTTTGCTGATGAACCAACCGCCAACCTGGACAGTGTTTCGGGTACTCAGGTCATTCAACTCATTACCGACCTCAATCGCATCGACGGACAAACCGTTGTGATGGTCACTCATGAGCGGGAATACGCTCTAGGAGCGGATAGAATTATTCACATGGAAGATGGGATTGTAGTGAATGTAGAGCAGCTCAAAAAATAAAAGCCGACCCCAAGGTCGTGGCTTTTAAAATATGTTACCTACCTTAGACAGCTGGTGTCTCGAGCGCCTTTGACGGGTCAGCGACCGTCGCTTCTTCACCGTACTTTGCTTTAAACGCATCCTTAATCTGAACACCGTGTTGCTTGAGGAGCACTTCGTATTCTTCTCGTTCAAGTGTTTCCACCTCTGCCAATTTCTTTGAAATAGCATCAAGCGCAGCTCGGTGGGTCGTGAGGACTTCCCTTGCCTTCTCTTTTCCTTCATCAATAATCCGTGCAACTTCGTCATCAATGGCTTTTGCAATCTGTGGAGAGTACCCTCGGTCATCAGAGTAGCCGCCGCCAATCATTCGTCCACCTGTTCCTTCAAGTGCAATCGGACCAAGTCTGTCACTCATACCATATTTGGTCACCATGTCTCGAGCGAGATTAGCAACTACCTGAAGATCGTTTGAAGGGCCAGTTGAGATGTCTCCAAAGACCATTTCTTCTGTTACATATCCACCAAGGGTCATTGCGATATCGTCGAGAAATTCTTTCTTCGTATGCATTTTTCGGTCTTGATCTGGCAACTTCAAGGTATAGCCAGCTGCTCGTCCCCGTGAAATAACGGAAATCTTCTGCACAGGGTCAGCATATGGCAAAACTGAAGCGACTAGTGCGTGTCCAACTTCGTGATAGGCGGTCACGAGTTTTTCGTGCTTTGAAAACACATGACTCTGTCGTTCTGGACCAAGCATGACTTTTTCGATTGAACGAATGAGGTCGAACTGTCCGACTTTCTTGCGAGTCTCTCGCGCTGCCAAAATTGCAGCTTCGTTCATGAGTGAGTAGAGGTCTGCTCCAGAAAAACCTGGAGTTCGTTGGGCAATAATGCCCAAATTCACATCGTCTTGTAATGGCTTCTTGCGAGCATGTACGGTGAGAATGGCTTCTCGGTCAGTACGGTCAGGTAAATCGATTGTCACCCGACGGTCAAATCGTCCTGGTCGAAGGAGCGCCGGATCAAGCACATCTGGTCGGTTCGTAGCTGCCATGACGATTACTTTCGCATTTGGTTCAAAGCCATCCATCTCAACCAGGATTTGATTCAACGTTTGTTCACGTTCATCATTTCCTCCTCCAACACCAGTTCCCCGGACTCGTCCCACCGCATCAATTTCATCCACGAAGATAATCGCTGGAGCAGACTTCTTCGCCATGGAGAACAAGTCTCGTACGCGTGAAGCACCGACGCCCACAAACATCTCAACAAACTCAGAACCCGAGATAGAGAAAAATGGTACACCAGCTTCACCGGCTACCGCACGAGCAAGCAAAGTCTTACCAGTTCCTGGTGCACCCATCATCATGACACCTTTGGGAATCTCGGCTCCGATATCAAGGAACTTCTTTGGATTTTTTAGGAAGTCGACAATTTCTTCCAGTTCTTGCTTTGCCTCTTTCGCTCCCGCGACATCTTTGAAGGTGACTTTCTGAGTTGCGTCATTTGGGTCAATCATGCGAGCTTTTGAAGATCCGAAATTAAGCGCTTGCATCCCCGCACCTTTCACTGAACGAGTAAAGAACCAAATGATGACTCCGAGGAAAATGAGCGGAAATAAAAATGGTGCAACTTGTCCAAACCAATAGCCAAAGCCTGTCTCGCGCCGAACATCAATCGAGACTCGGCCCAACTCTTCGGCCGTTACACCAAGATTGGTGAGTGACTCAGTAACTGAAGCATCCACTTCACGCTTAGCTTCACCGGGATTTCGTGTCTCATCAGTATAGGTAACTTCAAGGGCTGAACCTCGAACAACAATCTCCTTCACCTCCCCAGCTTTCACTTGAGCTACCACATCAGTAATCGTCAGTTCATCCGGTGTGGTTTGTGATTCTGTGAGGTATGAGAACACAGCCGTCACAAATATAAGTAACAATACGGTTGAAAGCATATTGTTCCAAAAATTCCCTGGACCAAGCGGTACTTTCTGACTCATTCGCTTTAATTTATCTGGTGATGATTCTTTCTTTTCAATCACGACCTTCTTTTCTTCTTCCGATTCAGGAGTCTTAATATCCGTCCCTGTTTCCGGGGCGGGATTGACCACGTTTTCGGTCGTTATATCCTTATCATTCGGTGTATTCATATGTTGGGCATTATACAGAAATACCTTGATTTTGCGAGTAATTTGCTATAGTACTGAGTATCTTCACCTATGACTACGTATATTAATAATAAGAAAGCCACCTTTGATTATGAAATCCTCAAACAGTTTGAGGCTGGTTTAGTATTAACGGGAATTGAGACCAAGTCCGTCCGAGCAGGCAAAGGCAAGCTTGAGGGTGGTCATATTATTATCCGTGGTGGCGAAGCCTACCTCGTAGGCATTAGTATCACCGCCTATCAGCCCACCAACACCCCAAAAAAGTATGATCCTGAGCGTCCGCGCAAATTACTCCTGAAAAAGAAAGAATTGGCTGAAATCGAACGAGATACTGAGGTAAGTAGGTTGACAGCTATCCCATTAAGGTTGTACAATAAAAACCGAAAAATCAAGCTCGGATTAGCCGTTGTACGAGGTAAACGAAAGCACGACAAGCGTGAATCGCTCAAAGCTCGGGACAGTAAACGAGAGATTGAACGCACCTTGAAAAATCAATAAATAAACTTTAGATATATGAAGGTGGTACCGTACCACCGGGGATTTGTTCTTGAACTTGAATGAGGGGAACTACTATGGCAAGCAGTAAACAAAAAGTCGCCCACCTGACACTGATTGTCGGGGAACTATGTCGTGGTCATGATCTTCTGGAGACACCGTCAGCAGAAGGAGGTATTCTCCTTGGTGATGACGAAGACGACATCGCCAACATGGTGACTACCATCACCGAAGACATTGTGCCGGTTTTTTACTGCGGTAACTGGAGTCGATTCTTACTGGACTTCGTTGTCGCACTCAAGAATGCGCAGGAAGACGGTACCGGCGATGTCATCGAGGATATCACATACTGGCTCGACAAAATCATGGACGACGGTAAGCTCATGGTTGCCTAATGTCATGTACGAAAGTCAATGCTTATAATTTTTTGTATTGGCTTTCGTACCACCTTCATGTATCTAAAAAATTTGGCTGTACTAAGGTGGTCACAATGGAGTGATTTACCACGTACCTTAAGGGGAGAGACGATGGTTGAGGGGAAAAACGAAGCCAGCACTGAAACTTCGGAAAGCCAACGCGTTCTGGATGACCTGTATCAGGTCCTTGGAAATGGCGGCGGCTGGATCGAGCCTTGATCTTGTTGCAGACGCGACGACACATCATCGTCGCGTCTGCACCACCTTAGTGCAGCTAAAATAAGTACATCTTCCCCGGAAATATTTGAACGTATGTTCTACTATTTCCGGGGATGCTAGGCATCGACGGTTAGTCGTGTCGGATGTGTGCGTGTCGAAACAGGTAATCAATTCGTTAAAAGGTTCCACTCTGTATTTGCAAACAAAGCAGTACCAAGTCCATACGCTAACGCGTTTGGATTCGCTCCAGCTGTAGCGTAACTTTACGCTCGCTCTGGCGATGCTCTCGCAGTAAGTGTCTCGTACGCTGTGTTGGGTAGAATAACCATGAGACCCTGGAAACCATTGTCGTTGTCATAGGTGCCCAAGATTGTAACAACTCGAGTGACTAGTGTTTTGAGTTTCCTTAAGCTCGTTACTTTAAATTAAAGGATTCTCTACACACGTAGATGCACCTTCGCACCCTAATTCGGACGTGGATTCAATTTCCACCATCTCCACCGACATAGAAGTATGTAGAAGAATATGTAACAACATAGAAGTTTACTCGCAAGGGTAGGCTTTTTTGTTTTTTGGTATACTTACATCTATGACACCACAAAAGTTTCTAGCAGAGCTTAAAGCCTTTGATAAAGTGAAGTACTCAATCGTAAAGCAATTACGTGACATCATTTTAACAGTCAATCAATCAGCTTCAGAAGAAGTAAAGTATGGAGGATTGCATTATTTGGCCAGCAAGCCGTACACAGGTCTGTTTGTTAGCAAAAATCATGTCTCGATGGAATTTAGTGAAGGGGCACAGTTCACTGATCCTAAAGGATTATTACAAGGAAAAGGCAAAGGTAGACGGCATCTAAAATTTACCTCCACAGAGGATATTGAAGAAAAAGATATAAAAATGTTTTTAAAACAAGCAATGAAAATTGCTAAACAATAACTCACCACAAATCCACTACCTTCAAGAAATTTGGACACTCCATTTCAATCAGACTTTGTTTAACTTCTAGCAAACTGCTCCACTTTATATAATATTAGCGCCATTAGGCGCTTTTATTATTTAAGTGGAGATGGAGAAAGCAAACTGCTTTACTTATTACTGTTGTGGGAATTTTGATATATCCATAAAGCCTGGCTCAAGGACATACCCTTCGGTATCTTCCACCTCAAAGCTATACATGAAATCTCCTCCCACTTCTTGATTAAACTTATTTTCATACACTCTTCCTCCTGCACGTTTAGCATTCGCGCAAAATTCATCGACAGCTTCTTTAGAAGCTAAGTTTAACGCATAAAAAGCACTGACAGTCTCCTTCTGATTTGGAAAGGATTTGTTGTCACTAAAGTTACGTGCGAACTCTTCCGTGAGGAGCATAAAGATAATCTCTTCACTCCACATCATGGAGGTGGCAACGTCGTTACTAAACATTGGATTTTTGGTACAACCAATTGCTTCGTAAAAGGCAGTAGCTTTAGCTAAGTCTTTAACAATCAAATTTATGTAGACTGATTTTTTTGTTTGCATGTAATCAAATGTACCACATATCAAAAATCTTCAAGAAATTTGAGTACTCCATTACCCTCAAAGGGTGTAACGTATAGAAAACTGCTCTCCATATTCTCTATAGAAATAGAGGGATGAACATACTTTACCTTTTGTTTCTTTACTTGACATTTTATATTTTTAAAGTATAGTACAAAAAGTATTCACCCTACCAATTGCGGAAAGTCTGTTCATGAATAAGTATTTCACAATCACCCCGAATATTGCCCTGCGTTTGCGTGGCAAGATTTTCAACGGCATGTCCAGTGAAATTTATGGGGAAGAAATTGGTCGCATTGGGCACGAGGACGAATTTGCTCGCGTCCGTTCTGCACTGGCCCATCTGTTGCGCAACGTGTATTTTGAACCCACAGTTGCTGTGGCAGAAAAAATATCAGCGTTGAAAGCTGCCCATGATGCACTGATGGAACATCACCCTACAGTCTTTAGTCCTAAAAAGAAGGCTGTACTCAATGGGCTAATCCAACAAATCATGGAGCTCAGTAAAGCAACATTCAATGAAACCTTCACGGTTGAAGATGTCAGAAGGTTTGTCTCTTTGGCTCGCCAGGGTCGCGAATACTTCGAGACCGAAGGATACAATCCCGAGGAATTCATACCCGAAGAGCTCGTCATCTTTGGCGAAATGATTAAGGCCAATTTTTCAGCCTATCAAAAAACGTTGAATGCGGAGTACCTCTGAACCCCTGCCCCTCAAGAGTAAGTCCAACTGGACCCAACATCTTGTGGGGCTTTCTCTTTTTAAACTCTTTTCAATACCATCATGTATCCATTTCTTTTTATAAATTAAGAGCGAGGTGTCTAAAACGAAATACCTATACTTTAGAGCAGCACGGTATACTATAGACAGGATTGATCTTAGGGAGAGAACCATGCCAGTGATTTGTCCCACGCTCACGTGTCAAAAATGTAAACGGTCATTTATAGCGACTTTCGATGATGAGAATTGGGAATCGGCACCAAAATTGTGCGAAACATGTACACCGGTAGAGACACCACCGGCGACATCATCTTCACTCAATGGAATGAGTACCCTTATCGTTCCAGGAAAAAATCACGGTGATTTTTAGACAATACGCAAAACCCCCGTCCAACTACACATGTAGTTAAAGTCGGGGGTTTTCTGTTTATCGGTGATTTCCTACTGTGACTCGATAAATTCTAGTGCCGCGGCTTTGGCCCAGTTTTCTTCAACATAGCCTGCACGTCCTGAACCTTTCTTGTACCGTTCGTAATGTTCAGACGATTTTTTGTAATAGTCTTGGTGGTATTCTTCAGCTTCGAAGAAGGTTGTAAACGGTACAATGGGCGTTACGATAGGAGCTGAGAATAGTCCACTATCTGTCAGTGCTTGCTTTGAAGCGCTAGCAATCGTTCGCTGCGACTCATTATGAAAGTAAATAGCTGTTGTATAGTGTGAACCTCGGTCAGCAAATTGTCCTCCAGCATCAGTTGGATTGATATGTGACCAATACACGGCAAGAACCTCTTGAAGCGTAATTCGAGCTGGATCATACGTCACTTGAACTGCTTCGCGATGTCCAGTCGTACCTTTGACGACTTGCTTATAGGTAGCAGTGCTCGCTTCTCCCCCAGCGTACCCGGAGACAGCCGACACTACACCAGGAGTTTCCTGTAGGTACGCTTCAGTACACCAGAAACATCCCCCCGCCAGCGTAATCACTGCTCGCTGCCCAGAGTCGGTGATTGGCCGATTCGGCTCTGCCTTAACTTCTTGATTAACAATTGCTTGTATTGCTGTAGGGTCGACTGATACTGCCGCTGGAGCGGGGTTAGCAACGTCATCTGGAATAGTGGGGGCAGCTACGGTACCGGTAGCTGTGGCATCAGCAGTGGTGGTAGCCGTACTTACAAGACTACTCGGATTTTCCGAAACCTGCTCTAAAGCCTTTGGTGCAAATTGACTAAAGCCCAAAGCGGCTATCGCTAAGACAATAATAACTCCTGCAAAAAGGGCGGTCTGTTTGGTAATGTGATTTTTCATAATGTAAAGTCTACCATACATTATAAAAATAACCAACTATCTTGTGCACGTATCAAAAGACCGGGCATTACGCCCGGTCTTTTGATACGTGTTCGTACTGTCTATCCTAGTTAAAAGAGACCTTGGTCATGAGATCTTTGAATTGTTGGTAGATTGGGTCTTCTGGCGAATCATACTGACCCACAAACATGTAGATATTACCCTTATAGGCTGCCAAGTAGATTTGTTGTTGATATAAACCATCAGCTTCATAGTACAGAGCATTTACGCCATCAAGATCAACTACCTCAGGGGTATTTTTTGCTTGGTTAAATGAGGTGAGATTTTGATTATCTGTCGCCCAGTTTTGTAGCCGAGTTACTCGACCGACACGTGGTGTCTCGCTTGCGGTATCTTGTTCAAGCGTGGCTGTTTCCGTAGTGCCACTAGCAGTCCCTAAGGTAATTGTCGCAGATTCTTCAGTGTCTGTCTCTTTAAAGACAAAGATGCTAATACTTGCGGGCGATTCTGATGGTGGTTCATCTGTCTGAATCGCCTGGTAGTCAGCAAATGGCATTAAGATAAACGCTTCAAGGAGTGCTGTGTTGCTGGTAGTCGGTGGCTCAATTAAACTGAGTCCTGTTTCACCACTTGGATAGGAAAATGATAGATCAACCTCAGGTCGACTGACAGTAGCTTCAGCGCTATTTGCCTGCTCCACAGTACGTGGCTTTATTACGAGTAAATTAACAATAGTAGCTACCAAACCAAGAATGAGAACAACAATGAGGATTTTTATAAATAGTTTCATATGAGTGGTGACGTTTTAGAATTAGACTTCTTACCCATAAGAGTACCGGTTATTGGACTACTTGTCGAACAGGACGGTAGTGATACGGTACACTATTGATATATGGAACAACCAACAATTCTTGTAATTGAGGACTCAATTGAATTAGCTGAGTCACTTGAAGATCTTTTTAGTCTTCATGGAATAAAAACTATCATTGCTCGGTCAGGACAGGATGGTGTCCGTTTAGCGTTGACACACCATCCAGATGTAATTCTTTTAGATATCCGCCTCCCTGACATTGATGGGTACCAGGTGTTTAAGGCAATCAGAGCCGATGCATGGGGTTCGACTGCAAAAATTTTAGTGCTAACGGCTTCAGAATCTATCGAGACCATTGCAAAAAATATCGACCTCCCGCTCAATTACATTCTTTTTAAACCAAAAACAAGTTTGAACCACGTACTTACAACCGTACAAACTCGACTAGTAAACTAAGGTGTTGCAGGAACTTCAAACGGAAGTAACACTTCAAAGGTCGTACCGGTATTTTCACCCGATACAAATGTAACACTTCCCTTCAGGACCTTTACGGCTTCTTTAATAATATACAATCCGAGCCCGTTTCCATCTGGTATCGCACGCGCGGCATTTGATGCCCGGAAGAGCTTTTGAAAAATTCTCTCTTGATCATCTTTAGGAATCCCCATACCATCATCTGTGACAGTGAGGACGAGATGTTGGTTTTTTTGACCAAACGTAATCGTGATGTGTCCATTAACTGGTGTGTACTTTATTGCATTGGTCGTAAGATTAGTCATTATCATCCGCAAAAGATTTTGGTCAGTCATGATAACAGGGATACGTTCATCAAACTGCGTCGTGATTGAAAGTTGTTTGGCATGTATACGAGCCGACTCTTCGAGCAAGATTTCTTGAACAATTGAACGAACCGTGACCGGCGTGATATCAGCCTGAAACGTTCCCAATTCAAACCGTGACACCCGAAGAAAGTCATCAACCAAAACAGCCATTCGCTTGGTCGCAGACAGAAGGCGTTCAATATATTTTTTCTGACGGTCACTCAACGTTTTTTCCTCATCCATTTGTAGCAGTTCCGCGCTCCACGTAATCCCCGCAATTGGTGTTCGTAATTGGTGGGATGCGAGAGAGACAAATTCTGTCTTAGCATTTTCGATTTGTTTTTGTTTTGTGATATCAACTAGTGTCATCAGTCCCATTTGCTCTTTCGTGCCATTGACGAGACGAAACAATGACAATAATGCCCACGCCTCGGTTCCATCGTCACGTTTTACTCTAATAATTTCGTCACTTGTAGCGACACCATTACGGAACTTTTGTATTAAAAAATCTACGTGTTCAGCTTTGTCAAAAATAAGTCTGGAAAAGACATCGATACCTTCAACAACCCCCTTTGTAACGCCAAAAAATCGCTTAGCTGCAAGATTGTCTGAGGTAACCACGCCCGCCTCATCAATAATCAAATATGGTACCGGGCTTTTTTTATACAATTCAGTGTAGAGCTCTTCAGATACTGGTGATAGTACGCGCGACTGAACTACAGCTTCCTTGAGAATTGTAGCCTCTTCAGTCACTTCTCGAGATCGATTATTAATTGCCAGAAACAAACAACC
Organism: Minisyncoccia bacterium; assembly: GCA_041738755.1. Classification (GTDB taxonomy): domain Bacteria; phylum Patescibacteriota; class Minisyncoccia; order Phycocordibacterales; family UBA918; genus OLB19. The sequence goes on from JBGSPE010000002.1 coordinate 20,712, forward strand.
AAGTAAAGCGGCTGCAAATAATCCTGGTTTGGTTGTAGAGTGAGAAAATTCACCAGTGGTAGCTGATATGACACACCCGAGAACAAAAATCAGGAGAAGGAGTGAAGTACCAACCTTTGATTTTGGTGTATTTTTTAAGCGAACCGTCATACTTGCTAAAATACTAACACGTCATTTAGTTTGTAATTACTGATTCGACTGCCTTGGCCATCTCCCACATTTCTTCACTTGGCATGACGCCGACTTTTACGTCCTGACCGCTCGGATGGAGTATTCCCGCCTTCCCAACCACAACGTCATTTTTATCCATGTCTAATACAATCCCTAAATGAGCGAGTCGGTTTGTGAGTAAAGCGCGCAACTCAGCACTCCGCACTACTGCCGTCCCGGTAAATATCAGCGCATCGACGCCTTCTAAGGCGACCGCGGCACTCCCTACCGCTTTTTGAAAGTGATAACTAAAGTGTTCAAGAGCAAACTTGGAAGCTACATCACCATGAGCTTTTTTATCAAGCAATAATCGAATGTCTTCATTTCCACCTAGTCCTGTCAAACCCCCACTATGGTGCAAGTACAAGGAAGCATCTTTGGGTCGAAGATTAGTTTTCTCCATGACTTCTAACAACACTCCAGCGTCAATATCCCCTGCTCGACTCCCCATCGGAAGGCCACTAACTGGGCCAAAACCTCCGGTAGTTTCAATACTGATACCTGATTTTACCGCAGTCACACTCACTCCACCGCCAACATGACAGACAATGAGTCGTTCAGACTTTTCTCCTAATAAGGCGTGGGCCCGATGCACTACCGAGCTCACCGATAATCCATGATAGCCAAACCGATGAATATCGAGCCTGGCTGTTTCTTCGTGTGACAAACTATACTCGCGCGCAACCGGCGGCATGGTGGCATGAAACGTACTATCTGACACAGCATAGAGTGGTACACCAACAAACGCTTCTTTGGCAGCCTTTACAGCGTGTAAAACTTTTGGAATATGTAGCGGAGCAGACAATTCTCTATCTTTCAAAAGTGTAAGGAATACCTGATCGATTACTTGATGGCGTTGAAACCGGGTACCAGGAGCTAGTACCCGAATAGCAATAGCGTCGAGTGTTCTATTTTTTGAGCGCAAAAATTCTTTAACCTCAGTAACCAGTACTGCAAAAGAAGCGCTCCTATCACCCCTTCCTTCACCATCGATAGTCGTTGAAAAAAATAACTGACCATCACAAAATAATGCGTATTTTACCGAAGTACTTCCTGGGTTAATAACGAGAATAGTATGCATGAGAGAGAACGCTTTACTCTTATTCTAACAAAGGACTATCCTTTCTGTTTACTTAAGGTGTAGAGAAACATTTGTTATACTTCTCATCATGAAAAAATTTGCCGTCAAAAAAAGTAGCGCTGGGTTAGGATTATTTGCTACCGAACCAATGAAAAAGGGTGATCTTATTATCGAATATATTGGCGAGACTATTACAGAGGCTGAAGCAAATAAGCGGGGCGGCAAATACCTCTTTGAACTCAATGATGAGTGGACAATCGATGGGAAGGGTAGGAATAATATTGCTCGCTATATTAACCACGCCTGCAAACCAAACGCCTACCCCGAATTAAACGATGAAGAAACGAGAGTGTTTATCTATGCAAAACGTGCTATTGCACCAGGTGAGGAGATTACCTATCACTACGGTGCCTTTTATTTCAATCTAGAAATCAAACCACACGGCTGTCGCTGTGCTACCTGTACTGCATAGTAATTTATTCTACTGAAACTTCTTCTATTGCGGCATCAGGATTTTCAACGTCAGCTGCTTCTTCCGTAGCCGGTACAGTATCAGTCGTACTAGCAGTTGCTTCAGTTGAAGAAGCGCCTTCGACGGGAACTGGTGGCGTCACGTTTCGTGTACCCACTCCCCGTCCCCGCATACCGCCGTTTGGTTCTCCGCTCGTATTTTGGACCGGTACAACTATTTCTCCTGTCGGATTGTCGCTGGAGCTTGTAATTCTATCGTTTCGATCTTCGATTGTTTTATTTACATCAATTTGGCCGGTATCTGAGAAGCCCACTGCTGCTGAAGCGCCAACTCCTACTAACAACAGCAAACTAGCAATGAGTAATTGCTTTTTCCTGGTCTTTTTTTCGATTCGATCCGTTGCAAGTGGCGTAGGCGCTTTTCGTTGTAATACTCTCGCTGGGGATTCAATAGCCACTTCGTCTTCAGTAACAACTTTCTTAGAAGTTCGAGAAGGAGTAGCTTTGCGAGCCACCGTTCGCCTTGGTGCTCGTGGCTTTGGGACATCAGAAGAAGCCGCTTGTTTTCGCGGTGCTCGGGTTCGTTTTACCGGAGTGATTTCTGCTTCGGGCATACTTCACAGATTGTACCACCTGAGTTTAAAATGCCATAGATAGATATACTTACTTTTATTTATAATACTGTGTAACGTTTTTGAAATAAGCAAAAAAACTCGGGTAATACTCTGTCACCAGCGGATACAAACGCTCTGGTTCATCAAAGGTTGTGAGCCACTCTTGGTTGGTTTGATGTCGCTTCGTAAAACTGTCCACCAACGTAATCCCCGGTAGAGTTTCAAATGTCCCGACATGGACTTCAAGCTTCGGAATGACGGTCTTTCCTTGGCGAATAATAAAATCAAGAACGCTCGGACTGACGGGAAAACGATTAAACCAGGTAGGGTCAATAATAAGAATCCGTCTCGCGTCCTCTTGTGCTCGCCAGGTAGGATCAAGTGTCCAAGGGATATATACACACGTAGTAGTTTCGAGGGTGTCGATAGTGCTTCCTTGCCCACTGTAGTCCATCACGAAGTCCGCTGGTTCAGAAATCAATAGTGTCTCTGGCACCTGCTCCAGGATTTCCTCCCGTGGACCCGACAACCAAGTTGTTTCTGAAGCAGTACTGCAGCCGTTGATAAGAGCCTGATTAACGGTGTATCGTTTGTTTACTGAAGTCCCAGCTACCCACTGCCAAGATAAAAAGTTTGAAGCCATGTCGCCGTCTATCAAATGATAGTACATCCAACGTCCCATTTCATACCAGTTAGCTTTGGCACCGTTACACGCAATAGCAGCAATCCACATTCGCTCATGGTTGTGGAGATATCCAGTGTTATATAAATTTTTTACCGCTTCATCGATAACTGTAATACCGGTATTGGCACCAACGAGCGCTGATACCAACTCATTATGACGCCAATCACTTCGTGGGAATCTCAAATCAGAAAATATCTCTTCCCCTTTTGCCCACCAGACATTTTGAAAGTATTCTCGCCAGGCAAGTTCCTGAATCAGTTTCTCACAATCAGCCTTTTTGTGTTTCTCTAATAACCGATCACGCACAAACGGTAAGGTGATGATGCCTCTCGTAATATATGGAGATAGCCGGGTCACAGCACCCTCCAAATGATTACGCGAACGAGCATAGGCGACAGGATCAATAGCATCGATCTGATCTAAAATTTCTTGATAGGAGCGAAGGTAACTCATGATTTTGTAACACTACTTTTACGACAACGGTCAGAACAATATTTCACTGCCTCCCACTGCCCCCGCAGGCGCCAGGACTTACGATTGGTGAACGGTTTTTTACACTGCTCGCAGAGCTTTTGTTCTTTTACTTGGCGAGCCATACAGGCCCTAGTATACTCATATCTATGGAAGCCGCTATTATCTACCCCCATCAATTGTTCAAACACCATCCCGCCCTTAAGCCAGGGCGGCTCGTCTATATGGTTGAGGAGCCACTCCTTATCACGCATAATCCTAGTCATCGTCAACGATTACTCCTGCATCGACTCTCCATGAAGGCCTATGCACAACGACTTGAAGCCCTCGACTACACCGTTCACTACTTGGAAATCCAATCCCTCAAGGATTCTCGAGCGGTTTTTAAACAATTGAAAAAAGATGGGGTAACACTCCTCCATATTGTCGATACAACCGATGCATACTTAGAGACAGCTATCGCAACGGCAGTAAAGAACTTTCGGTTTGAAATACGCCGGTACGAGTCACCACTCTTCTTGCTCACAAAAGAAGCTGCAATTACATACTATCTTGAATCAAAGCGATTTATGGCGACCTTCTACAAAAGACTCCGCCAAGATAAACATATCCTGATGAAAGATGGGAAACCAGTTGGCGGGAAATTTAGTTTTGATACTGATAACCGGAAGCGGCTCCCAAAAGGTATCGTACCCCCCACAGACATAGTCTTCTTTGATAATAAAGACATAGCGGCGGCACAAGCTTGGCTTGTTACTGTCGAAAGTGAACAATACGGCGAAGTGGATTGTTGGATTCCCTATACCCATGAGGAGGCGGAGAAATTCCTCAAGGAATTTCTCCGCCTCCGGTTTGCTGACTTTGGTGCATTTGAAGACGCTATTGCTACCGACGCAGTCCGACTCTGGCATTCTACCCTCTCGCCTCTTATAAATATCGGCCTCTTAACTCCAAACCAAGTACTGAAGGCTGCCCTGGCACACGCCGAGGAATACGACGTACCACTTAATTCGCTTGAAGGCTTTGTGCGGCAAATCCTTGGGTGGCGAGAATTTATTAGAGCCAGCTACGAAGTGGATGGCAGTACCATGCGAACGACTAATTTCTTTAAACACCGTCGCACGCTTCCGGCTGAATTTTGGACTGGCAAGACGGGAATAACGCCCCTTGATAACACTATTAAAAAAGCTCTCAATTATGGCTACACTCACCATATCGAGCGTTTGATGGTTATGGGAAATTTTATGCTGTTGCAAGGAACAGATCCAGACGACGTATATCGCTGGTTTATGGGTATGTATGTTGATGCCTATGATTGGGTCATGGTGCCAAATGTCTATGGCATGAGTCAGTTTGCTGACGGCGGGCTATTTGCAACGAAGCCGTATATCAGTGGTGCTAGTTACCTGAAAAAAATGTCAGATTATACAGGCGGTGATTGGGAAGAACTCTGGACTGCCCTCTACTGGAACTTTATCTACCGACACCAAGATTTTTTCAGAAGCAACCACCGCCTTTCAATGATGCCGCATCTTTTAGCTAAGATGGATAAAGCGACTCGAGACAATCATCTCACCATCGCCAAAAAATATCTTGCAAAATAGTCTTTTTATGGTACATTTTGTGGACTAAACACCGCACCTGACACCTGTCGTGTTCATTATTTTTTAACCTTATATTCACTTGCGAAACGATACTCAATCTTCTTATACTCGAAAAGACACTCGAACCAAAATTAATCATGCCATTAAGGCTGCCGAACTCAGAGTGATTGGACCTGAAGGTGAAAACCTCGGTACCCTGTCAACCGCTGACGCCCTTAAACAAGCTGAGAAATTTAAGCTCGATTTGATTGAAATTTCTCCTAACGCCAAACCACCCGTTGCTAAAATAATGGACTTTGGTAAGTATCGCTATGAAACCGGCCGTAAGGCTCGTGAAGTGAAGGCCAAGTCGCACGTGACAGAAACCAAGAGCGTCCAGGTAAAGATTGGTACAGGCGATCATGACCAACAACTCAAAGCCAAGCGCGCCGCTGAATGGCTTGAGGAAGGTCACCGCGTAAAAGTCGACCTCTTCCTTTGGGGCCGCTACAAATACATGGAAGCAGAATTTCTCAAGGAACGACTTGATCGATTTCTTAAAATCATCCCATCAGACTACAAGGTCGCTGATCCAATAAAAAAGAGTCCCAAAGGCTTCACAACGACCCTCGAACGTGTCCCTGGGGCTAAAGTCAAAAAGCCAAAGCAATTGGCCGAAGTTGCTCCAGAAAGCCAGAAGGCTGAAAAAAGCACTGAAACTAAGGAAAAATCAAAGAAAAAGTCACTTGATGACTTCCTCGATGCGGGGATGATTTAAGGTCAAAAAATCTTTGACAGGCTTGCCCGACTACGCTATAGTAACGCGACTTCAATTTGGAGGCATTTCTATATGAAAACAAACAAATCATTTACCAAGCGAATTAAGGTGACCAAAAACGGCAAGCTCGTGGCTCGCAAGCAAGGTCAAAACCACTTTAATGCTCGTCAAACAGGTCAGCAACGACTTCGTCGCAAGCGAACACAGCTACTTACCTTGAGCAAGCGAATTACTCGCCGCTTCCTACCGCGCACCGGCGCATAACATTATTAGTCAGTAAGAAACGATTATGGCACGTGTAAAAGGAGGCCTCATGGCCCAAAAACGTCGACGAAACATCCTCGCGGAAGTGAAAGGATACCGTCTCCAACGTTCAAAGAAGAAGCGAGTAGCGCGAGAAGCAATCTACCATGCTCAAACCTACGCTTTCGCTCACCGAAAAGACAAGAAAGCTGACTTCCGTCGACTATGGACAGTCCGAATCAATGCAGCCCTCATGGCTCACGGACTCAAGTACAGCCGGTTCATCAAGACTCTCAAGGACAAGCAGATTGAAATCGACCGAAAGATTCTCGCCACTCTTGCAGTAGAGAACCCAGAGGCCTTCAACCGAATTGTCGCAGAAGTGAAGTAAGTAAAAAACCGCCGGTCCCTTAGGGGACCGGCGGTTTTTGCTTATATTACTTTATTGCGTAGCTTGTCGTTCCAAATTGAAATCAAATGAACGCTCGTATATCTCACCAGACTCAAGTGGAACATTAAAACGCACGGTACCACGCACTTGCTGCATTGGCTCAATACTTTCAAGTGAACCAAAGTCCCAACTCGCTTCTTCGATGTCGATGGAGACACCATCTACATCGTATGTCAGCCAGTAGATATCAGTATATAAACCAGAATCTTCACCTGGTACATATACATTGGTACCCGTGTTATCAAACACCTCCAAAATATCAACTGTTACATAATCTGAAAACGCAATTCCCTGGAAAGCCGGTATATATAATATAATCTCATCATTCCAAACATTATCCCACGTAACAATAGCTGGACCAGCCAGGGTATACCCTCCCGCAACAGTTCCGGGATCTATATCAATAATTGCACCAATAGTAGTGGAGGTAATGAAACCATCTAACTCTTCTGTTGTGAGTGAAACAGGAGCCGCTTCTTCAAATGATTCATTGAATGAACTCGTATCAGAAAATTCTTCAAACGGCACCTCGTCAAATTCCATACCACTTGAGAAACCTGATAGTGCAGCCCCGAACATAAGTGCAATCAAGAATGGGACGATGAATATAAAAAATAACATCGGTCCAAATAGACCCAAAATGATTGTGAGAATCGTACGATACTTGTTTACTCGAGGAGTTTTTACTACCACCGCTCCAACAATTAGGTCGTGCAATGCTTGTTTCTTCTTTGTGAAGCCCGCCATGATAAATCCGATTCCAAGCGGTAGCGCTGACAATAGTTTAGATAGGAATCGGCCACATGACCGTCCAAAGGACAGTAACTGTCCGGTTTCATCCTTGATGACTTTAATACCAATAAATTGCTTACCAAATGTCTGCCCTTTTTTAGCTTCCATGTATGGGTAATAAGCAAAGGCTAGCCCAATGTTTATGAACATGAATAAGATACTAGGAATTGCTTCTGAAGGAAAAATTCCTAAGAATTCAAGAATTACCAGCGGTATAACAAAAATAAGAGAAATGAGTGATAGCAAGATACCATCAGCGACAGAAGCAGCCACTCGATGCCAGAAACCAGCGTATTCTACAGTAGCCTGACTACTCATTGGTGGGGGTACTGGAGAAAGTGGTGCAGAAAAGGCTGACGTAACTGCTTCTTCTTGCCAACCGGCGGCAATAAGTTCTTGTCTGATAAGCTCATCTCCCTTTCCGACTGCTCTTGACTGGGTAATAAACGTTGCCAGTTGTTCTTGCGGATTCATATTATGATTGCGATACATTACTAATTATAGTAATAAGCATAGCATGGCGTCTCGCCAACTTTTTAAAAGAAATAGATTACAAGTAGTCCTACACAGCCACCAAAAAGTGGCCAGAGCGTTAGTTGCATACCCCAAATACGTGCCCACATCGGTGTCTTGGGAGACCAAAGACCATAGGCATGTAGTCCTCTTCCGACGAGAATCAATCCACCGTAGGTGAGTAAAAGCCACTGACTCACCCCTTGAAGCTCAAGGAGCATCATAATGATAAGTAAAAATGGAATATACTCTGCGAAGTTGCCATGCATCCGAACTCGCCTCAGTAAATCATCACTCTGCCCTGTCCCCAAACTCACTCGATTGTCTCGGCGACCAAAAATGGTTCGCAGGGACAACACAAAAAACCAGATGCCTAAGAGTCCTGTAAAAAAGAGGGTTGTTTCCATATTAGAAATCAATTTGTATTTCAGAATTTGCTTCTGGTGCTATGGCGTTGACCCCCAGATAGTCTCGTAGTCGTTGGGTTAAAAAGAGTGAAGCGCGCTCCTCACCCATCGTGACAAAGACTTGCTTGGCTTCACGACATCCCCCATATACCAAATCAATCAGCTGATTGCGATCGGCGTGTCCTGAGTACCCACGAATAGTTGCAATCGTCGCCTTCACCCGGACCTGGACACCATCAATCCAAACTTGATTCGCGCCGTCTTGTAAGAGACGACCGATACTACCAACCGTCTGATACCCAACCAAAAGAAGCGTCGTTCGCTCATCACCCAAAAACTGCTTCTCATGAGCCCTAATTCTTCCCCCGTGACTCATCCCAGAACCAGCAATGATAATTTTTGGTCCACCAAAGCGGGCAATCTGATGTGATTCTTTAATGGTCTCAGTGAACGACAGACCTTCAAAAGAAAATATATCGTCACCGCGGAGAATCTGCTCTTGCACTTCAGGCTTAAAATATTCAACTGAGTCTCGGTACACGTCAGTAACCCGGATAGCCAAGGGTGAGTCGAGATAGGTCTTAATAGACGGAACCTGCCCTGATTCAATCAGGTTATTGATTTCAAAAATCATCCCTTGGGTTCGTTCGAGAGAAAAAGCAGGAATAATCAGTGTCCCCTCCTTTCGAATCGTCTCTTCAATATGGTGTTTGAGAATTGAAGTACGTTCTGCTACTTCCTCATGAACCCTATCCCCATACACGCTTTCCATCACCATGTACTGATAGTCTTTGGGGACTTCAGGTGGACCCATGAGTGGCTGTGGAACATTCCCAACATCACCGGTGAAGACTACTTTCTTTCCATCACGCATTAAGGAAACCATGGCTGAGCCCAAGATATGCCCAGCATCACTAAAGCTTGCCAAAACAGCATCGCCAACCGGAAATTCAACCTGATATTCGTGACACTCCCAGAGATCTAACGCTCGATCGATATCGCTCGCACTATAGAGGACTGGTCGTTTATCGCGCCTCGCTTCCATTTCCATAATATGCAACGCATCTTCGAACATAATCCGGGCTAGTTCTCGGGTCGGCTTTGTCGAATAGATAGCGCCCTTAAAACCATCGCGGACCAGCTTTGGTATCCGCCCGATATGGTCAGCGTGGGCGTGCGTCACCAGTAATACATCGACTTTGGCCGGGTCATACACAAACGGTTGCGCGTTAATCACCTGTGCAAATTCATCCCCTTGTACCAATCCACAATCAACTAAAATTGCTACCTTACCCGTATCCAACATAAAGTTGGCTCCTGTCACCGAGCCTACCCCACCGTAAAAACCTATCGTTGTAGTCATAGTCCTATTCTAAAGTATCGCAGCAGCGAATATCCGAGCAATCCCCCACACAACCCGAATAAAAGGTCTTTTGTTGTGTCATAGACATACGTATCTGGATTATAGAGTCCGGCCACATATTCAAATAATTCCCAAGACACCATGACTATGAGCAACACAATCAGGGTTGTCTGTAGCGTAGGCTTCAATGTAACGTTGGCAAAATGACTCAAAATATGTACACCAAGAGCAACCAGTACTCCGCCCCAAAGATGCATAACGATATCAAACCAAGAATAATACCAATAGAGCGAGGCAAAAACGGCAAAATTATGAACGAGCGTAAATACTACCGACAAGGCGAAGAAGAGCCAAACAAGTAAGGCGGGCATATACTAATATTACACTATTGTTCGCTGTAACTGAATAATTGCAACCTCACGTAAAAGCCCCACCGATAGGGTGGGGCTTTTACAATAATCGTGCTGTTTTTAGCTCGCTGCTTGGCTGAGTACTGTCGTACGTTCTTTGAGCAGTTCCTGAATTTTAGCCTCTGTTTCATCATAGGCACCTTCACCGATATGATCGTACACGATATTGCCGTGAATATCGATGAGGTACATCCGTGGCCAGTAGCGATTGCCGAGAGCTCTCCAGGTACCATAGTCATTATCGAGGACTGTAGGAAATTTGATACCGAACTCAGCAAACGCTTTCTCTACATTTGCCTTATCTTTTTCGTAGGCAAATTCGGGCGTATGAACTCCAATCACAATCAGACCTTCATCTTTGTATTTCTCATACCAGCTATTTACATACGGGAAGGTCCGTTGGCAGTTGATACAGCTGTACGTCATGACATCGAGTAAAATCACCTGCTTCCCTACGTAATCAGCTATCTTAAATGGCTGGTCGTTGGTATTCACAAACCCAGCCGGGTTTTGAATTTCAACGAATGGTATTCCCATGACTTTTTCAGTTTCGGCTTTAGTGGTTTGTTCTTTGGTAACTTCGCCCGACTCTCCTGCCACCGACTCTTGAGTCGCTCCAGAAAACGTGACGACGCCAAGAGCTGCAAGCGCCAACACACCGATGATGCTGACTATAATGACTGATGGGTTCATACGTATATGTAATCCAATAAACGATGGTCTTCTTTAGTGATGCAGAGCGAGCGAAGCCACCACGATATTCGGGGTGGCTTTACTCCGGCTAGAAGTAGGTGACCCAATCACGACAGGTAGTAGCGGTAGAATACACGGTGCAAGCACGGTGATGATTCTCGCTAAAAACACTATCGCGAAAAAGGTCAGGGACTACTTGATATTCTTTACGAGATCTTCGAGAGTAGATCCACCTGTCCACTTAGCGATTTGGTTGCCGCTCTTGTCAACTTGCACGAGTGTGTGCTGTGTTGTAACACCGTACTTTTGTTTTAAGTCAGTAGCTCGATCGTAATCAACTTCAAGAATTGTTACATTAGCAGGAATGTCGCTAAGACTGGCCTTGATATCAGCATCGAGGGCTCGACAACTTGGACACCATGAAGCTTTGAAAAATAATACGACATCTCCAGTTTCAGCCATAGCAAGCTTTGAGGCATCGTATGGCGCGTATAAACCAGCTTTTTCCATCATCGCTCCATCATCTTTCTTTTCCATCATGGCACCGTCTTCAGTCTTTTCCATCATTGTGCCATCTTCATTCTTTTCCATCATCGCTCCATCTTCTTTCATCATTTTCTCTTCTTCCATTGCCTTTTGTTCCATCATCATCTTTTCTTCTTCCATCATCTTTTGTTCCATCATAGCTTTTTCTTGTTGACCGTTAGAATATGCAAATACTCCCGCACCAACAACGAGTAAACCGACAACACCTACAATGATTTTTGTATCCATACGTTATTTTAAATAGAGATTACTGATAATAGTTTCTCTGACAGGTAGTATAGCAGACTTTACATAGCGTGTAAAGCTTACTTTACATATAGAGACGCTGTCTGTTTCTCCCCGTAGCTTACGGATTAATTTGAGCATGATTGAATAACACCGAGAAATCTTCACACCAGATGAGGGCATATTGATACTTAGCTAAATCGGTATCGTCTGGGATAGCGTAATTCACATCACCTTCAGTCGCCTTCAATTCACCCAAGTCAATAAACTCAGTCGCTTCAAGGTCAATACTTAAATACACTCGGAGATCAGGACCGTTGATAGTTTGAAAATCTTCATACCGTAAGGTGCGTTGCTCACCAGTCTGAACAATCGCCACGCTACCCGACGCGGGGTGAGTTGGGGTATCTATAATCGGTCGATTGGACACCACTATCGTGCTATTGATTGGAGCATCTTCAATCACCGTAACAGTCTGCCAAAGCGGTGATAGTGCATAGTACGCAACGGCACCAGCCAGGACCAGGAAGAGGACGATGATTACTTTGAGTGTTGTATTAATTTTTATCATAGTTTTACTATAACATGTAAAGCTTACTTTACAAGCACTATATAAAAAATACCTCCCAAAGGAGGCATTTTTATATGGAACCACAGACGCATGCTCCTGACCTTAGGCCAAGTGGGCACCTTTTCCGATTCGTGTCAGAAATCCGTAACCGGTTCTCTTTACTCCTCGCGAGTACAGGCAGCCCTGATGCTATGTATTCGGAACATACGTAATGTGGTTCCATCTCTCAGTATACGCTAAATATGAAAACGTGAAATGTGTATAACAATAATAAAAGGCGAGCCTGATGCTCGCCTTTTATAAGTGATTACTCGTTTGTGCCGTCAAAGTTCACGTCGTACAGAATCTTCTCCTGAGCCGTAACGTAGTTCATGATTTCGTCTTCTTTAAACCAAATCTTAATTTCTCGTTCTGCTTCTTCTGGTGACTCTGACTGGTGCACCAAGTTTCGTACTGCTCGGTTTTCAAAGGTGGCGTGTGAGTATGAATCAACGGTGTAGTCACCGCGAATAGTTCCAACATCCGAAGTCGATGGTTCGGTAGTTCCAACAATCTTTGTCACGACTGATACCGCTTTGTTCCCTTCGAAGATGAGAGCTACAACTGGAGCGGCCGTCATGTACCGGACAATCGTACGAATGATATCTTTTCCGTATTCAATCGGTTCCCGATCTACCGTCTTACCTTGGGCAGTGAGCTCTTCAACCACACCTTTACCCTTTCGCTCATACCATGCATCATCTTTATTGTAGTGTTCAAGAAGCTGGGCCTCAGTTGGAACAATCATCTTCATGGCTGAGATTTTTAAGCCAGTGTTTTCGAAGCGCTTGATTACTTCACCAACGAGACTTCGTTGTACAGTATCGGGCTTGAGAAGGACTAATGATCGCTCTTGATGTGGTAGTGTTGCCATATTATTTAAAAGTTATGTACCGGGTACTATAACAGAATAAAGGCCAAAAAGCACGACTTTTGGCCTTTTATCGGAAAGATTATTCTTTGGTAAGAATCAGCGGACCTTTTTCGGTAATCGCTACCGTATGCTCAAAATGGGCGCTCCATGACTTATCTTTGGTATAGACACTGTAGCCATCACCGTCATCATCAAAATAGACATCCGGCTTCCCAATATTCACAATTGGTTCAATCGCATACACGTGTCCTACTTCAATCTTCGGACCAGTACCTGCTCGACCAAAATTAGGAATGGTCGGCTCTTCATGGACCGCATATCCTACTCCGTGACCACAGAGCACCTCAACCACTGAAAAACCTCGTGACTCTACAAATGTCTCAATCGCGTGGCTGATGTCACCAATTCGGTTACCTGGCTTTGCTTGTTTGATACCAATTGCAAGAGCTTCCTTAGTAACATCGAGCAAACGTCGTGATTCGGCTGAAATCTGACCGACACCGACCGTAATGCCGGAGTCAACAATCATACCCTTGTGAGCAATCGACATATCAATATTGACCACATCACCTTCTTTTAAAACTACTGTTTCGCTCGGAATACCATGCTGTACACAATCATTCACTGACACGCACACAGCTGCCGGGTACGGTACCGGAGCAAAGGCAGGGTGGTACCCCAATAGAACTGGTTCAACGCCATATTCTTCCGCTAACTCCATGGCTCTGTCATCCAAATCAAGGGTAGTCGCTCCTACTACAGAAATTTCACCAAGTTGTCGTAATATGCTCGCCAAAATCGCTCCCGCTTCTTTGAGGATAATAATTTCTTCAGGAGTTTTTTTGGTAATCATAAATTTAGGTAAGTTTAAGGGCGGCTAGAATTTGTTCATACACCACTTCAATCGAGGCTGTACCATCAACATCAATCACTTCAGTATCAGGCCGTACGCGATAATATTCAAGTACTGGCATCGTATCTTCACGGTACCACCGCAGACGGGCTTCGATTGACTCTTCCGTATCATCAGCCCGGGCTCGTTCATACATTCGCTTGCGGACAATTTCTTCGGGTGTATCGAGGTTTATAATCTGCACCGTTTCTCGTTCAAAAAAATCAAATGCTTCTTCAAGTACATGCGCTTGGTTCACAGTTCGAGGAAACCCATCAATCAAAAGGTGACTCTTGGCATCGAGCTGATCAAGCATCGCTTGCCCCCATAAAATATGAGTAAGAAAATCTGGTTGCAACACTCCAGTATCGAGCGTTGCTGATACCTTTCGTTCTGCGAATGTCTCACGCTTAGCAGCGAGAGCACGAAACCGACGGCCGGTTTGAATATCGACAATCCGACGCAATGGATCCTTTTCAGAAAATACCTTAAGAAGTTTTTCAATCTGAGTTCCTTTTCCACTTCCTTGTGGTCCAACAAAAATAACAGTCAACGGTTCCATACTTTATACGTGATTACATTTTTTATAACTCTCTTCAATTACTGTCTCAAACGCTTCAATCGCAGCAGACGTATCTTCACTCGTATTATCAATAATGACATCGGCACGTTCCTTAGCTTCTCGTTCAATCAGGTAGCGGTCGTAGCGAGCAGCTAACTCAGCTTCACTCATAGCCGCCCGCTTGAGTGCCCGGCTCTTGAGATTTTCCCAGCCACCGGCTTCTACATATATGAGTGTCATTGCTTCGCGTGGCAAAAGCTCCATCAGCTGCTCTACACCCTGCACTTCAATCTCAGTTACCACGAGCTGACAGTTTATCAGATGTGGAATAATTTCACTCTTCAGCGTCCCGTATCGATGTTGTCCATAATGGGCCCATTCAAAAAAGTCTCCGGCGGTAATTTTAGTATCAAATTCCTCGCTGGTAAGGAAATAATAGTCCTTACCCGGCACTTCTCCCGGTCGCATAGCCCTCGTGGTACAAGAAATGGTCACATAGACGGTAGGATGATGCTCTTTGAGGTGACGAACGAGAGTGCCCTTCCCGCTCCCGGTAGGGGCCATCATGACGAGAACATGGCCATTAATTGAATCAACTTCCATAATGACACGAGCCTACCAACTTTTTGTCTCCAGCGCAACAAAAGCTATGGTATGCTAAAAATTATGAAAAAGAAACACATCATTACTATTTCTGGAAAACCAGGCAGCGGTAAATCTTCAACCGCCGACCGAGTAGCCGAACTCCTTGGATACACTCGCTACTCATCAGGTGACATGGTACGAAAACTACTCGCGAAGCAACGAATGACCCTTGAGGAGTACAATGAAACGGCCGAGGCAAATCATAGTCTCGATACGCACATTGACGAAGAATTACGACAGCTGCGAGAACAAAAAGATATTGTTATCGACTCACGACTCGGCTTCTACTGGATTCCTGAATCATTCAAAGTGTATCTCGACCTTGATCTTGAAGTGGCGACTGCCCGTATTTTTAAAGATTCAGTCCATAATCAAGGACGAAAAAGTGCTGGTGAGGGAGGCTCTTCACTACCGGATGTCGCCAGACAGGTCCGCGAACGCATGAATAACGAACAGCGACGGTTTAAAACCATGTATGGTATTGACCCCTTTAATAACCAAAACTTTGACTTAGTCATTGATACCTCACGTCACGATCCACAAACAGTCGCCATCACCGTCTTTGATATCTACCGAGAATGGCTTGAGAGTGAAACATGGACCAAACGTCACAGCTCGGTTCCACTTGGGTTTTCGTTTAAGAACGAATATTAAGAAAAGGACCCCCTTAAAGGGGTCCTTTTCTTTACTCTATTATAGAGAATTAGAAATTTCTTCTGAGGCAAGGTGGACTCAAGGCTTGTAAAATTGCTGAGGATACGAGGCGGACAAAGAAAAAGACTCAAGTGGGGCACGTGCCCAGCGAGAGTCTTTTTCTGTAGTCTAACGAAGTAGATTTAGTGATTTTACGAGCCTTGTTTAATACTCTCGGAGAGATACCTGAGCATCGAGTCGTCGGATAAGGTCGAGTACCACTGACACCACAATAAGTACTGCTGTTCCTCCGATGGCGAGCGCAGTGATACCGGTTAGGATTTGCATCCCGACTGGCAATACCGCAACGAACCCGAGGAATAGCGCGCCTACCAAGGTCAGTCTCGTTACCAGGTTTCCAAGATACTCTGAAGTACTCGCTCCTGGGCGGATGCCTGGGATAAAGGCTCCGTTTCGTTGGAGATTCTTCGACATTGCATCTGGATCAAAGGTGACCGCAGTGTAGAAGAAGGTAAAGAGGAAGACCAAGACGAAGTAGGTAATACCGTACGCAACTTGGTTGTTCATGAAGTTCGTAACCACTAGGTTAGCATTTGCCACCCACGGAAGATTGAAGGCTGAGAGGATATTCAACACCATTTGCGGGAAGAGAATAATCGAAAGAGCAAAGATGATTGGAATAACTCCAGCTTGGTTCAAACGAAGTGGTAAGTACGAGGTACTTCCTGAGTACGTCTGACCACCGCGACTCTGCTTGGCATAGGTCACTGGCACTGGACGTTCCGCTTCAGTCATAAAGACTACCGCGTAGATAATACCGAGAGCCACAAACGCAAACCCTAAGTACAGCGGCAACTGTGATGGGTCATAGCTAAAGAGTAGCTGACTGAGAGTTGACGGCAGGGTAGCGACAATACCAGCAAAGATAATAATCGATACTCCGTTACCAATACCATACTCGGTCGCGAGCTCTCCAATCCACATCAAGAGGACTGAACCGGCAACGATGAGGATGACGTTCACAATGAAGTCGAAGGTACTCAAGCCAGCGATTACTCCTTGGCTTTGCAGCAAGGTAAGGAATCCAAATCCTTGCAAGACAGCGAGAGGAAGCGTAAGCATTCGACTGTACTGTGTAAAGCGAGCTCGTCCCGCTTCTCCTTCCTCTGAGTACATACTCTTCAAGGCAGGTGACATCACGGTCATCAACTGCATGATAATCGAGGCCGTAATGAATGGTCCGACTCCCAACATCACAATTGAAAGGTTAGCCAATCCACCTCCTGAGAAAATGTTAAGCAAACCTAAGAATTGGTTGTTTGAGAAGAATTGTTCAAGGACAGTTTGGTCAACTCCCGGAATTGGAATGGTAGCCAAAGCTCGGAAGATAACAAGAGCGAACAGCACGAACAGGACTCGGTTACGAATCGCTGGTTCGGTGAAGATAATTTTTAGTTTTTGAAAGAAAGTCTGCATAAAGCTCATCTTACCGCTTACTTGACTGTTCCGCCAGCTGCTTCAATCTTTGTCTTGGCTGAGGCTGATACCTGACACCCTTCGACGACTAGTTTCTTAGTTAATTCACCATTTCCAAGAATCTTGACGGTCGGAGCCTTCTTTCGCTTAGTGCTGATAGCACCAGCAACGACAAGACTCTTTGGAGAAACGGTATCTCCAGCTCCAAAGTGGGCCTCAAGGACCGAGACATTCACCACAACTGGCAATACTCGTTCTGAATTCACGGTTCTTGACCGGTTAGTACCATGTCCTCGAAGCTTTGGAAGCTTCTTGATGAGTTCACGCATTTCTGGTCGGGTACTGTTACCAGCTCGAGCAGTCTGCCCTTTATGACCCTTTCCTGAGGTCTTTCCTCGCTTTCCTCCTCGTCCGATACGCTTGGCGGTCTTCTTTGGAGTTAACGGCTTAAGTTCATGAAGCTGCATACTAGGCTTTCTTTAGTTGCTTGAGCGCTTCGACAGCAGCGCGGGCGTTATTAAGTTTGTTCTTACTTCGTGAGAAGATTTTTGCGGTGATGTCTTTGACTCCACCCATTTCAAGTACAGTTCGAACTGAAGAACCGGCCACAAGTCCACGACCTGGGGCTGGCATCATCATTACTTCACTTGATGCATACTTCACGTGTACATCGTGTGGGATGTGACCATCTTTGTTCATTGGTACCACAATCATGTGGCGCTTGGCGTCACGTACCGCTTTCTCGATTGCGAGCTGTGTGTCACCGGCCTTACCGATACCAACTCCTACCTTTCCTCGCTTGTCTCCAATCACCATGGCAACTGAGAAACTAAAGCGACGTCCACCACCCATCACACGAGTTACGCGTCGGATGCTGATAATTTTTTGTTCAAACTCGGGTCGAACTCGTTCTGTTCGTCCACCGCGGCGAGGCCGTCGATTTGCTCCACCTCGTCTGTCGTTACTGTTGTTGTTTCGACGTCGTGGTCCTCGATCAGTTGTCTCACCAGCAGGTGCATCGGTCGTAGTTCCCACTTCTGGGACTACTGCTTCTGACGTAACGTCAGTTGTAGCTTCCGGCTGTTTTGTTTCTGACATAAATATATCTAGAATTAATAATGATTAGAACTTCAGTCCACCAGCGCGAGCGGCGTCAGCCAATGCGGCGACAGCTCCTTGGTAACGGAAGCCTCCTCGGTCAAAGACGACGGTGTCGATTTTGATTGCGAGTGCCTTCTTGGCAATTTCGGTTCCAACTGCAGTCGCTTTTTCAAGCGCAGTACCTGATTTCACTGTTCGTGAATCAAACGCAGCTACAGTCTTTCCTGCTTCGTCGTCAATTAATTGGGCGTACACAAAGGCGTTACTTCGGTAGATTGCCAATCGAGGACGAGTTGCTGTCCCAGAAATCTTAGAACGGAGACGCTTGTGTCGCATTTCCCGCATGTGTGTTTTGTGTTGTGCTTTATCCATACGCGTGGGGCCTAAGAGGCTTTCTTACCTTGTTTTCGAATAATGTGTTCTCCTCGGTATCGAATACCCTTACCCTTATATGGTTCAGGCTTCTTCACCTTACGAACGTTGGCAGCAAATTGTCCCAATGACTCTTTGTCTGGTCCTGTGAGTGTAATGACGTTCTTAACTACTTCCGCAGTCATCCCTTCTGGTACTTCAAGTGGTACTTGGTGTGAGAATCCCACGCTCAAGACCAACTCTTTCCCTTTTACTTCTGCTCGATATCCCACTCCTTCAATTTCAAGAATTCGGGTGAACCCTTCGGTTACACCAGTAATCATGTTTCGCAGGTGTGCAGCGTAGGTACCCCAGAGAGCTTTCGCCGCTGGTGTTTCGCCTGGTGCGAGTACAACTTGCTTGTCTTCAATTGCGATGTTTACATCGCTCTTTACATCACGACTTAAGGTCGCTTTTGGTCCTTTTACCATCAGTACGCCATCTTGAAGTGTCACCGTGACACCGTTTGGAATGACTACTGGAATTTTTCCTAATCGACTCATACGCTTACCAAATGATGAAAAGTTGCTCACCACCCACTTGCTTCTCCTTGGCTTCCACGTTTGTGAGGATACCAGCTGGAGTAGAGAGGATCATGTGTCCCTTACCAAACTTTACGGGGTGAATATCAGCGACCTTGGTGTACAGACGTCGTCCTGGCTTAGAAATACGCTTCACGCCATTGATTCGGTGTGATCCGTCTTCGTACCGCAACGTGATTTCAAGTGTTTTGTCTTGAACTCGCTTGCCCTGCTCTACCGCAGAAACGATGTAGCCTGCTTCTACTAACTTCTTTGCTACGCTGTGGCGGAGTTTTGAGTATGGTACTGAAACCGTACTCTTACCTACTGCCCCGGCGTTTTTGAGGCGGATAATGAAATCGCCGATAATGTCTCCTACCATGATGATTTTCTTACGCCTGGTATTTGTCCTTCATGTGCGAGTTCGCGGAAGCAAATTCGACACATATCAAAATCACGCATGTAGCCGTGCTTTCGTCCGCAAAGTTTGCAGCGTCGCACGACTCGTGACTTAAACTTCGGTGTACGTTCAGAACGTACGATTAAAGCCTTTCGAGCCATCGATATGTTACTTAAAGGTGGGACCGTATCACCTAGGTTATGGTGACGTGTCCCCTAATAAATCCAGCAACTACGTTAGTAGTGCTTTGAACGGATAGCCAGTGCCATCTCGTCTTGCGGCCAACAATACCAGAATTACCTAAAATAGCAAGGAAATATAAGGACGCGCATACGGTGAGTCTCTCTCTATAAAGTGGTATGTACATCGTACTGACTTACCGTTTGGTAGAAACGCAAAATAAGATTGTATTGTAACGCTACAAAACTTGACAAAGGTAAATTAAAATGCTAAAAAATCCGCAGCTTTGCGGGAATTCGCCCGCTCCGCTCTTTGACAACTCGTGATAACCAAAACTGAGAGGTCAGAATGTGAATGCCTGTGACGAAAAAACAGCAACCGTCACCCATGTAATCCCAGGAAACGACCCTTTTGCTGTCGCTAAGAGTCCGATATTACCTGATCAGGTAACGTTCTCGCTTGGCACACAACGAAGGGTTTGGAACGAAAGTGATTATCCTACAGTGGGTGCAGAAGTCGTATTAAGCGACATCAGAAAGGTCAAGGGAAAGTGGCGGGCGTATCATGCCCGTTTTCTGAGACCAGAAGACGAAAAGGAATAAAGGACCATGTCAAAAAAAGGAAGGCTCATGGGAGCTCTTGAAGGTCTCGGTCTGGTGGAATCCGAAGGTGGCGAAACGCAACCTGAAGCAACCGCGACCCCTGTACCTTCACCCCAAACCAGTTCGCCGCCTTCTACCATAACAGCTACGGCTGTTTCTGGAGCTGACCCGGCAATGGTGACGAAAATCCGCGCAGCGGTTACCAATGCCGGACACTCGCCTCGCCTCGCCAGTTTTCTGGCTCAACTCGAGATCGCCCGCCAAGCCTTCCCGAACGATGAAAAAACTGCAGTAGCTGCAGCACTCGCATTTTCGAAGCTGTCTGCGGCCGAGATTCGTGAGGAGTTGTCAAAGTCTGCTGCAGCTGCACTCGTCGAAGCGGAGCAAAGCATCCGCAATGATATTCGCAATAAACGCGAAAATGCTTCTGGAGAACTCGAGAAAAAGTCATTGCAGCTGCAGGCCGAAGTGACTAGTCTCGAAGAGCAGCTCGCGTCAATCTCGCAGAAGCTCGCAGCTGCCAAAGCTGGACTCGCTGGCATCACCAGTGAACGTTTGGCGACCGATACTGGCATTAATGAAATGGAAGCGAAGGCAATGTCCAGCCATGCGGTGGTCAAAGCCGAACTCGACAAAATCAACACCCTGCTGCCATAATTTTACGCAGCCCAGTAGAAAAGGAACTAAGCAATGGCTGGATCTTCCAACCAAATGAATGATTTCTTCGACCAACTGCCGACTCCCCCCAGGGAGAAGGTGGTGCGCGGCGTCTGGTATGCCGGAGTGAGCGTCGCTGGCCTGGCCGGCTTCCTCACCGTCATGCCCTACGTAAACCAAGCGCTTTCGCTTGGTCTCGAAGGTGCAACTCTCTTCGTGAAGCTGGGTGCCGTCGGTGTCATTGGTGCCGCCGGTGCTTACACTGCTATGTCCTTCTGGACCCCGTTCAAACGGAAGGTCGAGAGCATGGCACGCAACACTACCATCGCTATCTTCGGCGAAGATCCGATTACGCCACTCCATATGTGGCTGGCGGAAGTTCGCGAAGACCTCGATGGGGTCCTCACCTCTGCTCGTGAAATCGGCGGTCTTATTGCCGAAAACGATAAGACGGTCGAAGACAACCTGCACTTCCTTTCGGAAGCCGACAAACGCGTCGCGGCCGCAACCAAGCGCCACGGCGAAAACAGCATCCAGACCCGAACCGCTTCGATCGAAGCCAAAGGTTTCAAGGACCGTGCAGACAACGCGAATCGTATCAACCATCCGCTTAAGGCGACCTATGTCACACTGAGCCAGGTAGGCGATGCAATCAAGATGACCGAACGGCAAGCCGAAACCGACATCGAGACTGCGACCCTCGAATGGCGTGCAGCGCTGGCAGCTGAAAAAGCTATCGGCAAGGCACAACGTTCGCTCGGTAAGCGGAGTCAGCGCTACGTCGAGGCCACTATGGCCTTCGACATCATCCGTCAGAAGTACGCCGGCACATTCGGTCAATTGCGCGCGCTGCGTCAACAGACTGAAGAGACCATCAGTAGGATGGACCTTAACGACGCTGTTGCTCACGAAGAAGCTCTCGAGCGACTTCGCGAAAACAGCCAAAAACTGCTCGGCTTCCAACCGACACTTCCGGCGCCCGACTTCACTACCAATCAAGGGACGCCTGTCCTCATTGAGGGTCGGTCGGTCAACGAACTCAAGCTTTTTGACGATAAGTAATCAAGTCGTTACGTAAGAGCTAATAACACCAAACCAGTACCTGAGAAGAAAAGGAATCAAGAAATGGCATACAATATCTCAAGCAAGGGCAAAATCGCTCTCGCGGGACTCGCAGGCCTCTTCGTTGTCGGTGCCTATGGACTCTGGTCCGCAGTGCCCGACAACTGGAAATCTGCGGCAAGTAGCGTGGTCGCACCCGGTGGTGACACTATTGCGATCGAAAGCAGCGAAGAAGCAATCGATGTCTGCGTCGTCACCTGGGGTGGCTACGCCGGCGGACAGTACTTCAACCGCGGCTTCAAGCCGAGCGATGCCTCGCTGTACAAGCAGCGCTACAACCTGACGGTGAACTTCCACGTCATCGACGACTTCAACGCGTCGCGTGAAGCGTACAAGGCCGGCGATTGTGACCTTCTCTGGGCCACGATCGACGCCTTCACGACCGAAGCAGCTACCTTGCAGAAGGCTGGATTCAACCCCAAATTTCTGTTCCAAGCTGACTGGTCGCGCGGCGGTGACGCCATCGTGGCCGGTCCGGGCATCAAATCGATGTCCGATCTGCGCGGCAAGCGCGTGGCAGTAGCGTTCGGGACTCCATCCCATACGTTCCTGCTGCGGATGCTCGAGGCAGCTGGTATGACAACCAGCGACCTCACCATCATCGACACAGGTAATGCCATCGACGCCGCCAAGGCGTTCCAGACTGGCAACGCTGAAGCGGCCGTCGTCTGGTCTCCAGACGATACCGCCAGTGTCAATGCTGTGCCGGGAAGCACGGTGATGATCAGCACGCGTGAAGCGTCGCACATCATCGCTGATGGCTTCATCGCCGAAGCAAACTACATTGAATCTCACCGAGAAGAGCTGAGAGCCCTCATCGAGGGCTGGATGATCGGCGCGGGTGATATCAACTCGAATGCGGCGGCCAAGACGGAAGCCTCGAATATTCTCGCTACTGGGCTCAACATCCCGGCAGCAGATGCTCTGGCAGCAATCAATAACGTCCGTCTCACGACGCTCGGCGACAACCGCCAGTTCTTCGGACTGGAAAGTGGCGCCACCATGACTGGTGAACGCCTCTTCACGGCAAGCGCCCGTCTGTACCAGCAGAACGGATACACGTCACTGGTTCCGGAAATTCCGGCCTGGCGCAGCATCACGGACATCAGTCTGCTGAGCGGCGTCAACCTGAATACTCCGAACCAAGCTGCCGAAGGTCGCACGAGCTTTGCTCAAGCTGACACTTCGGCCGCAAGTGCACAGGCAATCGCCTCTCGGGGTCTGTCGGTGCAGTTCGCGACCGGATCGGCTACGCTGAGCGATGAAGCAAAGGCGGTGATCATGCGTGAATTCGTGCAAGGCACTGGTGATTCGTTCGCCGGCGCCCGAGTGCGTATTGAAGGGAATACGGACAACACCGGTTCCCGCACCACGAACGTAACTCTGTCACAGCGTCGTGCTGAGGCAGTGGCCAACTTCCTGGTGACCCTCGGCTTCGATCGCAATCGCTTCGTCGTCGTTGGCAATGGTCCGGACAAACCCGTCTGCAACTCGCAGGACGCAGCCTGTATGGCACAAAATCGCCGCACAGACTTTGAGCTGATTCGGTAATCACGAGTACCAGTACCTAGTGGGTTGGGACCTAGATCCCAACCCACTACCTTCCTCCAAGGGTATGTGAACAATCACATTATCCTTGGAGGCATCTCTCACTTTGCAATAGTTTGTTGATTGAGAGCTGCCAAATTATCGAGGGAGCATGTACCTTAAGAATTAAAGAAAGAAAAGGAGAACATCATGCGTAAGCTTACGAACAATCTGTTCGAGCTACGCGGAGAAATCACCACTCAACAGAAAACCATCCTTGGTATCCTTGGAGTAGTTGTCTGGTTCTTGAGCTGGTGGCTCATCTCTGCACAAGCGTGGCTTCCGCCACAGGTTGCACCAGGACCATTTGCGGTCTTGGGTGCCATCCCCGAGTTGCACTTTGAGCATGCTCTGGTGCGAAACGTCTGGTACACCTTGCAGATGAACCTGCATGGCACAATGAACGCAATTTTGTTCAGCCTGCCAATCGGTTTACTGCTCGGCCTAACACCGTTCCTTCGTGGCATGGCGACGCCGTTTTATGTCGGTTTGAGGTTTATTCCTCTCCCAGTCATCATCGGTCTGTTCATGCTCTGGGCCGGTATCGGTTATTCGATGAAAACATGGTTCCTCACCTTCGCCATCATCGTTTACCTGATCCCGACAGTAATCCAGCGCGTCGATGAGACGCCAAATATCTATGTCAACACAGCACGAACGCTGGGGGCAAATAGATGGCAAATCATCTGGAATGTCTATATCCCTGACGTGTTCTCACGCGTCTGGGACGACATTGTTATCTTGGTGGCTATTTCCTGGACGTACATCAGTATCGTCGAGGTAGTCAATAAGAGCGACGGTGGCATCGGCGCACTCATCTATATGGCACAACGGCAAAGCAGTCCTGAGAAGTACTATGCACTGCTTCTCATCCTCATGCTGGTGGCCTATCTGCAGACGCTCGCGTTCAAGCAGATCGGTCAGTGGCTATTCCCCCACAAGCGAATTGGGAGGTAATCATGGTTAACGGAGTAACCTTCGTCGACACAGCACTTCCGAACATCGTAGAGTTCAGGGGTGTGACACAACAGTATGGTGAGAAGACAGTGCTCAACGAGCTCGATCTTCTCATTGAAGACAAACCTAATCAGGGTCAGTTTGCTGTGATTCTCGGCATCTCTGGTTCAGGTAAATCGACTCTGTTTCGGTACCTTAACGGACTGAGCAGTCCGACCAGTGGTGAAGTCCTCATCAAGGATCAGCCGATTGGTCAGTTCGGTGCTGTCAGTACAGTGTTTCAAGACTACTCGTCTCTACCTTGGTTTTCGGTGCTGCGAAATGTTGAGCTTCCGCTCAAAATTCGTGGCGTCCCGAGAAAAGAACGACGTGAACGGGCACTCGAGATGATAGAAAAAGTTGGTCTCAAGGGGCACGAGAAAAAATACGCTCGTGCGCCAGAGCTTTCTGGCGGACAATTGCAACGCGTTGCAATTGCCCGTAGCCTGATTGCAAATCCAGAACTTATCCTTATGGACGAACCGTTCGGTGCGCTTGATGGCATTACGCGTTACGAAATGCAAATGCTCCTCAGTAAGTTGTGGAGGGATCTGCAGTCAACGGTCCTGTTTGTCACGCACGATCTGCAGGAAGCTGTGCTGCTTGGGGATGATATCTATATCCTTGACCCGCGTATCGGAAAAATCGGCAGGCACATCCCTGTGAATCTCGGTCTTGACCGAGACATCACAATCAAAAGAGACCCACGCTTCATGCAACTGGTCCTCGAGGTCGAAGAAGCACTTATGGCAACAAGCATACCACTTCAACCATAACAGTTCTTCGATGCACCTTTTGGGGCGGGCTCTTTGAGTCCGCCCCTTTATCGAAAATTTTTGCTTTCAAACATCATTGGATAACGAAAAGGATCCATTATGCAACTATCAATTGAACTCGCTGACCTCGAAGCAATGATCCCCGATCACCGTGGCAATACGCTCTTTGAAAGAGCGTTAGCAACAGGTACAACGGGAGAGGATCTGATTAACCTCATCGCCAACTATATTCAATTCAATTCAAGTTTCGGCAGCGGCGTTGCAAACCTCGCAGGAGAAATTGGTTCTCAACCGGATCTTTTCCAAGATATGGCTGAGCCCTTGAAGATATTTGCCGATCGAAGCGTAGAGGTTGCCAGCCGCATCTTATTTGCCGCCGTTGATGAATTCAACGACAGCGGTACTGAACATCTTGATACGCACCGCACCCTCGCACAAGCCGCGCTGAAAGGTATCGGACAGTTCTTCGGCTACACACCGTCACAGCTGAATGACATCATCTCAATCAACTCGGTTACGACCGAAGCGATTGAGCAAGTACGTCTCGGTTATGCTATCAGCCAAAACGTAACTGAGGAAGTCCTCTTCCGTGCGCTGGGATTCCATATGGGATCTGAGATTCTGGCCGATGAAGAGTTTCGACTGATTGATGAACTTCTCAAGCAGGAGCATCCGGAGCTGGTCAGCCATCTCGAACGGACCCACGTCGAAATCAACGGATATCCTCACTCAACATACTATTGGATTCGCATCCATACCACGGTTGAAGCAGATCATTTTGCATCTGCTTCAACTGGGGTCAATCTTGCACTTCAATACTATGCGGGCAAGCATCAGCTCGAAGAGGTCAGGAAATGGGTCCTCGAAGGTTTCGCTACCTTTGCATCAATTCAATCGATGTTCATGCAAGGTCTGCTGAATTCTCAACTGGTGAGCGATGTCGCTACCAACAACTAATCAATGATCTTTTGAAACTACAAGGCGGGGCTCAATGAGCTCCGCCTTTCTTCTATTTGACGGAAAAACAGTTCCCTGTATATTGGTGCTAAACCTGGTCTTTGACTACCATAGGAGGAAAAATTGGAAACACGTAATCTGCGTAAAATCGCCACCGGCCTGAAAATGATTTCTGGTGCATTGGTGATGGGAGCCTTACTCTTGGAGTCCATCAAGAAGGACGTTGCCCCTCCATCACCACAGAAACAATCAGGGAGCATCCAGAGTCAAATGGTGATTGTGGGGATTCGTCTCCTTGAACTTCAGCGGACTGAAGGTCAATCTCTGCAGGATTTCATGGAGATTCGATACAGTGCTTTGTACTTACTCGGTCGAGCCGGCCATTCACTGACCGAGCAGGAACTGGATGAGCACGCAAATGCGTTTGCCCACTTCCATCAGCAACGCTACCAGCTTTTTGGACAGGACGTCGACCGAACACTCTCAGAATGGTATCAAACATCTGGAGAGAGTCGTCAGATTCCCCTGCAGACCTTGCTACAGAAATGCGAATTAACGAACCATACACTTGACATGTCGGGCTATGTTTCATTCTGTCTCACCGGCACAGATTTTGACGGGAGGAAACAAGACATTGGCACAGAAGAGTGGGAGCAGATCAAATATCGCTTCAACATTCAGTAACATATTGGCTTGCTCGTGCTCTGCATGAGCAAGCCAAGAGTTACGTAATCCCAACACCTTACGTATCGACTGAAAACCCATAAGACTCGCTAGTTTTATGGGTTTTATTATTTGCCATTTATTGTATAAACCGATGGAGAACACTATTATAAAAATTACCCCGCCAATGAAGAAGTTGTTACTTCTTCATTGGTGGGGTAAAAGGTCATCCTCGATACTCTGAGGATATGCTTCGCTGCATGAGCCACGTCTCCCTATGAAACACAAATTGCCCAGGCAAAAGTTGCTCGACTTTGGTACAGAGATTTGAACCCTGGCGTGTGACATCAATCACAAAACAATCACCTTCAGTACCGACAAAAACACTGTAATGCCCTGGATTGAGCAGTTTTGGCTGTTTAAGGAGTACTTCAAGTAACAGCTGTTCTGAAAGACTAGTGAGACCCTTCTTTTGGTAGTGACTCCGAACTGATTCACGCGGAATTCTCTGCTCACGACTCACTTCATCATGAGCCAAAACAATCTCCCGAGTTGGATCAAGCCTGTCAGTCGAACGTTTTTCCAAAATTGCTTGCGTAGCAATCCCGTAGGTAACACCAGAGCGAGGACTGGTTACCAAAAGTTCGTGCTTTGAAAGCGATGTTGAAACCTTCGACAGATCTACCAAGGTCGGTCCAGGCCAGTGGCGACCGAGCGGAACCACAATGCTCATAAGAATCTCCAAATAACGAAATCGGTCTAAACCATACTACTTATTAAGATAATTGTCAAAATTACACAAAACCACCTCACGGAGTGAGGTGGTTTTTGTATTACTTAGAGAGAAACTTACTCAGTAACTTCGTTCTTCTTTAGTGGAAGTCCGATGTGTCGCAAAAGCGCTTCGGCTTCTGGTTTGGTCTTGGCAGTTGTCACAATAGTGATTGACATACCGAAGACATCTTTGATTTCTTCATCTACTGTTTCAGGGAAAATAGTGTGTTCCTTGATACCAATAGTATAGTTCCCCATTTCATCAATCGAGGTCACCTTCAACCCGCGGAAGTCGCGTGTCTGTGGCAAGGCGATGTGAATCAACTTGTCTAAGAAGTGAATCATTCGTGCACCACGCAAGGTGACTTGGTAGCCGACAATATCTCCTTCACGCAATTTGAATGAAGCGATTGATTGCTTAGCTGGGCGAGCTGATGGCTTTTGACCAGTGATTTGAGCCATTCGATCTTGGATAAGCGCAATCTTTGCCTTATCGTCAACCCGGCCAGTTCCCACAGAAACAATTACCTTTTCAACTCCTGGTGCTTGGTGTGGGTTCGTATACCCGAACGTATCTTTCATCGATACGAATGCATTCTTGATGCGAGCCTGTACTGATTCCATACTCGAATTTAATTAAATCTTTTTTCCGCTAGCTTTTGAAACACGAACCTTCGTTCGCTTGTCTCCTTCACCTTCGAAGATGAAGCCGACCCGCACAGCTTTATCACCCTCCATCAACGCAACGTTTGAAGCGTGAAGGGGCATGCTCTTTTCAATAATTTGACCTTGTGAACGAGTTCGTCGATTCTTTTGGTGTCGCTTGGCAACATTCACGCCTTCGATAATGACTTGATCGGTATCCTTAAGGACAGTGAGGATAGTACCGGTCTTGCCCTTATCTTTTCCTGCGATAACTTTCACAGTATCTCCTTTTCTGATTTTCATACGATTATATTCTTAGTGTCTTACACCACCTCAGGGGCGAGAGAGACAATTTTCTGATAACCGGCTTCACTCAGTTCTCGTGGAATTGGACCAAACACACGGTTGGCTTTTGGTTCTCGCTTTACCTTGTCGATTAAGACAACAGCGTTGTCGTCAAAGCTCACGTATGAACCATCCTTTCGACGGTACGGCTTTCGTTGTCGCACGACTACTCCGTACACAACATCCTTCTTCTTAATTTGCTTTCGTGGTTCTGCGGTTTGGACAGCCAAAACGACAATTTCACCAAGCTCAGCGTATCGCTTCTTTGATCCACCAAGGACCTTGAAGACTCGGCCAATCTTTCCGCCTGAGTTGTCAGTGATTCTCACGATTGTTTGTGGTTGAATCATACGTTTATTTGGTAGTTACGAGCGCAAACGATTTCCGCTTTGAAATCGGACGAACTTCTTTAATATCGACCACATCGCCAACTTTGGCAGTGTTCCCCGCATCATGCACCAAGTACTTTTTTGTACGGCGGAGGAACTTCTTGTATTTTGGGTGCTTCACGTATCGCTCTACTGCAACGGTGATAGTGTCAGTCATTTTTGAACCCACTACCTTCCCGCGCAATACTCGACCGTTACTTGTTTCTGCTGTACTCATACTATTTGGTTTCTTTGTTACGTGAACGAGTAGCGAGCTCGGTAAGTGACCGGGCAATCGTTACTTTCGCTCCTCGGATAACGCTTGCCTTGCGGCCGAATTTATCCTTGAACCGTTCCGCTCGGATAGTCTCTCGGGCAGCGTGAACTGTCTCAACGAGCTCTCCTTCTGATTTTTGACGAATGTCTTTCATCTGTGTCATACGAAAAGTATTGATTAGGCCCGAGTGTCTTCACGACGCACGAACTTGGCTTTTAATGGGAGTTTTGCAGTCGCCTTTCGCAAGGCTTCCCGCGCAATATCTTCTGATACACCAGCAACTTCAAAGAGGATTCGATCTGGCTTAGCTTCAAATACAAAGTGATCTGGATCACCCTTACCCTTACCCATCGGCACTTCAGCTGCTTTCTTCGTAATTGGTCGGTCAGGGAAGATTCGAATCCAAACTCGACCAGTCTTCCCCATAGTTCGGGAAATTACTCGACGAGCTGCTTCGATTTGGTTTGACTTGATTCGTGAACCACTAGTGGCCTTGAGACCATATTCACCGTAGGCAACAGTTACGCCGCGTGTGTCTGGACGATTTCGTCGCTCTTCACTAATACGGTTGGTTTGCCACTTTCGGTGTTTTACTTTTTTTGGAAATAACATAGGCGATTACTTAGTAGTGCTATTAGTAGCGCCGCCTCGTGGTGCTTGTTCTTGTTGACCAGTCTTTCGGTCAGCAAATACCTCTCCTCGGTAAATCCAAACCTTGATACCAATTACTCCGTATGGAAGATTCGCTTCCACGCGCGCAAAGTCGATGTCAGCTCGAAGTGTCTGGAGTGGTACTCGTCCTTTCTTAAGCTCTTCTCGACGAGCCATGTCAGCTCCTCCAAGTCGGCCAGAAAGGCTCATTCGAACACCTTCAACGTCTCGGTTAGCCATTACCTTTTCAGCTGTTTGCTTCATGACACGACGGAACGTTAAACGCTTTTCGAGTCCTTCGGCAATCATTTGACCAACAATACGAGCGCTTGATTCTGGAGAACGGATTTCTTCAATATCAATCTTAAGTTCAAGCTTGTCAGTCATCTTTTGCTTGCGCAAAAAGAGGTCGATTTCTTTCTTGAGTTTTGTGATACCTTCACCACTTCGACCGATGATAAGTCCTGGTCGGGCGGTTTTGATGATGATTCGGATTTCCTTGTCACTTCGTTCGATTTCAATCATGTCAGTTGACATACCCTTCAATCGAGTCTTGAGGTACTTGCGCAATGCAGCGTCAACCCGAAGGTATTCTCGGAACTTCTTTGGACTGGTCGTGAACCAGCGACTTCGCCAGTCACGATTGATTCCAATCCGTTGGATGTATGGATGTGCTACGTGTGTCATATCTATTTTTTCTCGCCGAGCTCAACTGAGATATGGCTGTTACGCTTATTAATGCGGGACGCTGAACCACGAGCTCGTGGCATTGATCGCTTCAAGACAGTTCCCTTGTCGACAGCAACACTCTTCACAAAGAGGTTGTCAGTGTTCTTACCGTGATCCTTTGCGTTGGCAACTGCAGAAGCAATTACTTTTGCAAATGGACCAGCTGCTCGCTTGTCAACAAATTGTAGTGTTGCTAGGGCGTCAGTAACCTTTTTACCTCGTACTAAACCAGCGAGTAGGCGAACCTTACGCGGTGATTGACGGTAGTTTTTTAGAATTGCTTTCATACTGATTATTTAGCCTTAGCTGCTTTAGCGGCTGCGATTTCGGCGTCTTTCTTCTTCTGTTCAAGTTCTTTTTGCATCTTACCTCCGTGACGATGGAATTTCTTTGTTGGTGAGAATTCACCAAGCTTGTGACCTACCATTTCTTCGGTGACCAAGACGTCGGTGTGGACTTTGCCGTTGTGAACGCCAAAGGTGAACCCGACCATTTCTGGAGAAATTACTGAATTTCGTGCCCAGGTCTTGATGCTGCCACTCTCTCCGGGCTTTTTACCGGCGATCTTCTTGAGGAGCTTTTCGTCTACGTATGGTCCTTTATATAATGATCTGGACATAACTGATTCAAGGGCATTGATGGTGAAATTCTTTGGCGCTACGGAATTTTATCGTTCATCGTACAAGGAGTACGTCTCACTCAAAAATTCCTAAGCTTCGCGAATTTCCCTCACCACTGCACCTTTCATTATTAGTATTTTCTAGTAACCCGCATGTCGTAACTCGTCAGTGTAATACTGAAACGAGCCGCCCAGTGGCGGCTGATTGAGAATCCCTTATAAAGACAGGTAACGGCCGGCCTTAGTAGGGATTCCCAGTCCTTTATTTTGTTGTTTTGTTAGTCTCCTTAAGATAGTAGAGACCAACGTGCGACAAAGGTTGGAACCCGCTGAGAATACCAAAATACCCAGAAAAGTCAATCATTTCTCCATTATCAAGGTGTCACCTTGATATCTTTTAAATTCTCCCTAGGCCGGTCCTAGGGATAATTAGGCTTATTTTACAAATATCTATTTACAAAAGTAAAAATTGTAGTGCTGTAAAAAGAGGAGGATTGCATTATGGGGTACGAAATTGTCGTGTTTATTGTCGTTCTAGGCCTGTTTGGTCTCTATCGTGCATGGTCTTACTGGTCCTATCTCCGTGAACTATGGAAGGAAAGCGAACGCAGTGGCCAGTGAGCCTGGGAGGTGATGGTTTTCAATCATCACCTCCCTTTTGCTTTTGTGGTTGTAACACCACGTGATTACTTGCTTTTTTACGTGTAGAGGAGTTTAATCTTTGCTGGAAGGTTCCACACATAGGGAGAGGCGCTTATGACCTATAATATCTTTTGGGCAGCACTACTCGCAATTTCGACAGGCATAGTTATCAACGGTTTTACCGCTGGATTGCTATCACAGGGTACCAAGCTACCCTGGAAAGATATCTGGCTGCGTTTGACCAGCGTACTCTTGCTGGTTGTGAGTATCACCATCATGTGCTCGCTCATTTCCACCGCTCTGTGGGCTGTGATTGTCACTTTCGGCCTCAACATTGCTGTTATCTGGAAAACAAGATTACTCAAATCCCATCAGCTGGTTAGCCTGACTGGTTGGCTCGTCGCAGCTGTCAGCTTCTTAATTGGCCAGTCCGCCGCTACCGGCAACATTGTCCAAGCTGAAACGTTTGTCCTCCTTGGCCTCATCTCCGGTGTCCTTGTTGGAGGCATCTTAGGTGTTTTGCACCTACTCACCAAGAAGAGCGGTCAGGTAGATTAATTATGTGTTCGGTATCGAGGTCTTGCAGAGCAAGACCTCGACCGGGCTTTTTTATTTGTGGTAGTGTAATACGCATGAAACACCGCGGACGAGAACATACGTCACTTACAGAGACTGCTACCATAGTAGTGTACGAGCTAAAAAAAATTCCTGGCATCAAAATGATTGCTCCTGGAGAAATACGGAGTAATAAAAGAAGTGCCGGCACCAGATACGTTACGGCAAGCTATACAAATGGTGGCTTTGAGCTACTTATTAGTGGTCAAAGTATTCAAAAAGTTGCTGTCCATACCAGTGATGATCCGGCAACTATTTTTAATCAACTGCAACAGAGTAAGAAATTGACTGATTTCGTTTTCAAGACGAGAGAACGAAAACCAGGGATTTAGCTAATAACTAGTATAAGTATTCTCGCAAATCCTCAACAGTAACCTCAGTTCCTTCGTCTTGCAGTTTTTGAACTGCGGTTTCAAGAGCTTTACTTACAACAGACCTATCTCCTCCAACAGGATCTAACTTACTCTGCTCAATAACTAATCTTGCTTCTTCAATTATTTCTGCTTCAATTCCTTGTAAATCTTCTGCTCTTTGTAGTTTTTGTTCTGGAGTGACTACTTCTTTTAATGACTCTGCATTTTTCTGACCAAACCTCAATGATGCTTCGGGATTATTGAATGACATATGTAGAATATAATACCTTTTTTGCTTAAATCAAAAAAGCCCCGAGCAATCGCACGGGGCTTTAATTTGTTCTATAACTCGTCTAATGCTTCATCAATAAGGTCTTCTGCTTCATCAATAAGGTCAAGTACTTCATCATAGTCCTCATCTTCAAAGGCATCTTCTGCATCATTTAATACATCTTCTGCTTCGTCGAGTAGGTCACGTGCATCATCTACATCATCTCCGTCGTCCTCTGCTTCATCAATTTCATTTTCAGCATCATCGAAGTCGTCCCAGGCGTCATCGAGAGCATCCTCAGCTTCAGACTCCTCATCATCACCTCCACCTTCTTCAATTTCATCTTGAGCATCTTTGACCAGGTCTTCTACTTCTTCCGCAAGATCCATTGCCTCGTCATAATCTTCATCGTTGAAGGCATCAAGGGCATCATCAAAGAGGTCTTCGGCTTCATCAAGCAAGTCTTCTGCATCTCCGGTTGATTCATCATTATCTTCTGCTTCATCAAATTCATCCCAAGCGTCATTCAAAAGGTCTTCTACTTCATCAAGTAAATCTTCAGCTTCAGATTCTTCTGATTCGCCACCAGCTTCTTCAAAGGCTTCCTCAGCTAGGTCATAGGCTTCTTCAAGGAAACCTTCCGCTCCATCAGTATCGTCATTAAAGAATTCTTTGGCTGCTTTGAAGAATTCTTCTTTTGCGTCATTAAGATCTCTCGTGGCTCGAACGAAACTATCACCACTCTCAAGATCTTCAATTGCATCTTCTGCGTCTTGAATGAGCTCAATGGTTTTAATAAACCATGCTGCTAATTCTGCACTTGCTGAAGTAGCCGCACCAGCAACTACAGGTTGCGGTGTAGTGGTTGGGGTTGGTAGTGGGCTGCTTGGAACTTGAGACAGCGGTGGCGTAGTTCCTCCACCTGCAAGTCCAAGCTTGTAGGCCGCTTGTGAGATAGGGCCAAAAATACCCACAGTTGGAGTAATCTGATTGGCTGCTTGCCATTTGCTGACAGCTTCTTTCGTGAGCGTCTGGTAAAGTGTTGTTTCATTGCCTGGTGAACCTGGACCACTTTCAGCAATTTTGAATCCATTTTCATTGAGGAATACTTGGAGACATCGGACATCTTCACCTTGTACACCAAGATCAAGAGTACGCGTAAATGTACATTCCTCAGCGGCCTGCGATACCGACGGTACCATGGATAATGCAACAAACATCAACACGGTAGCGAGAGCTGTCGTTGATGACTGTGAACGTAAAGTGATTTTCATAAAATAAGCGATTACTAAGTAATTGACTATAAGTATACCATTATTAGACGGGTAGTCTTTGGGGATAAAACCACTGAGTACTCGCGAATCTTACAGATTCTGTACACCTTGACGTTATTTCTCATAAATTCAAAATAACTGGCAAGGCCTTGCGAAATGGGTCCCGTCCCATTTCTCACCCGTCTCGGCTGTTTTCATTTCTTGGAATGGAAATGAAAACATGCCTGCGACTTGGCAAAAGATGCGCAACTGCCGCAGGGCAGTTGCTAAGCCAAACAAAAAAGCACCAGATGGTGCTTTTTTGTTTGGCTTATCTTTTGCCACCCATGAGGCGGCCTGGCTTTCGTCGTGAGACGATGAGCTTGTTTGAGTACTTCTTTGGTGATCGAGTCTTTTGACCCTTTCCGGTCGGACGACCTTGTTTGGTTCGTTGTCGTCGGTGTCCTCGTGGAGATTTTCCTTCTCCACCTCCGTGAGGGTGATCCACCGCGTTCTTCGCAGCTCCACGAGTCTTCGGTCGAAGTCCCATGTGTCGAGCACGTCCTGCCTTACCAATATCTACCAATCGATGTTCTTCATTTGAAACTGATCCGATTGAAGCCCACCCGCTGTTTACTACTTTTCGGATTTCTGAAGATGGCATCTTGAGCGTAGTATGCTTTGCATCTTGTGCGACTACCTCAATATGACTTCCAGCAGACCGAGCAAGTTGTGCTCCAGCTCCCGGCTTGATTTCTACGTTATACACGAAGGTACCAACTGGGATAGCGTTAAGCGGTAGTCGGTTACCGACTTTTGGCTTGGCTGTTTCTGAGGTCACAATGACATCTCCTTGCTTGAGAGCTTGGGGTGCCAAGATGTATCGTCGTTCACCGTCCATGTAACACACGAGGGCGATAAATCCTGAACGGTTTGGATCGTACTCAATCGTTTCTACTTTCGCAGGAACTTCTTTTTTATCGTACTTGAAGTCAATCAAACGATAGGTCCGCTTGTTTCCTCCTCCTCGATAGTGAGTAGTAATCCGTCCTTGGTTGTTACGTCCACCAGTATTTCGCTTGCCTTTGGTAAGAGACTTGAGCGGATTACTTTGGGTCGAAGTAAGTTTCTTCTTATATTCAATGACTGAACCATCACGTCGTCCAGCCGATGTTGGCTTATACTTTTTCATAATGCTGTTGGTTAGAAAATAGTGGCATGTTGCCTTATCTTCCTAACTGATAATGGTGAGATATATAATCTCGTCAAACCAAATTTAGTTTTGATTTAGATGAAATACGCGGCGAGCAAGGAATCAGGCATGAAACGTACTGATTGTACGGTGAGTGTCTGATTACCGTAGCGCAACAAAGTAGTTCGCTAAATCTAAACTAAATTGATGGTGTCACCTTTTTTGAGGTAGACATACGCCTTTTTCATTCCAGGAACCTTAACCATTCGGTTTTGTGATCCTTTCAATCGCTTGGCGGGTGCTTTTGTTACGGTGTTTACCTTCACCGGCGTCACATTGTAGAGAGCCTTTACTGCGTCACGAATCTGAAACTTTGAAGCATCACGTCGTACCACGAAGGTGTACACATTCTGTTCGCTGTTGATCATCGCTTTTTCTGTCAAACGGGGATTCAAGATCACCGCTTGGAGATTCCGATCGGTTGCCTTAGCTGGCGCACCGGTTGGAGCAGTTACAGCTTCCTCTTTCTTCACTTCTTTCTTTCGACTGAAGAGGGCCA
The DNA here is from genome assembly GCA_041738755.1 of Minisyncoccia bacterium. GTDB lineage: Bacteria > Patescibacteriota > Minisyncoccia > Phycocordibacterales > UBA918 > OLB19. The sequence goes on from JBGSPE010000002.1 coordinate 57,227, forward strand.
TATTACTGAGACTTAGAAGCAGTACCACCAATTCGCTTTTCGAAAATTTCGACTGAGCTAGCTGGATTAGTTACTACCACATACTTATAAGTGAGAAGGTCAACTGGGTTAACGTCCTTAGCCTGGGTAACTTCAATGTTACCAAAGTTTCGGAAACTCTTTTCAGTTGCCAAATCTCGTTCGCTTAATACTACGAGTGCAGTGTTCTTTCGCTTGGTAGCGAGTGAGTCAAAACCAGTTCCTTTGGCAATTGCCAATACAACTGCCTTGGCTTCTTTGGTCTTTGGTTCACCCATCGCGAGTGAATCGATGAAGATAACTTCTTGGTCAACAAACTTCTTTGAGAGAACACTCGCAAGTGCTTTCGCTCGAACCTTCTTGTTGATTTTTACTGAGTAGTCTTTTTCGGTACGTGGTCCGTGTGAGACACCTCCACCAGTCCAAATCGGTGACCGTCGTGAACCATGTCGTGCTCGACCGGTTCCCTTTTGCCGCCATGGCTTTTTACCACCACCTCGTACTTCGCTTCGGTCCTTAGTGTGAGCTGTACTTGCGCGCGCATTGGCTTGCATACCAATGACTACTTCATGTACGAGATCAGCGTTCCAAGTAGCTCCGAAGACTGCTTCAGGTAACGCAAGGTTGCCTGCTTCTTTTCCTTCTTTGGAATAAATTTTTGCATTCATACGATAATAATTACTTAGACGCTGTATACCTCTACTAAGGTTCCTTTTCGACCCGGGACAGCTCCTGAAACAACCAAAATATTTTCAGCTGTGTTCACTTGCAATACCGTAAGATTTTTAACCGTGATAGTGTCTCCACCCATTCGACCAGCCATTCGCGTTCCTTTAAGAACGTTATTTCCGGTCGCACCGATAGATCCTGGTTCACGTTCTGAGTGCTTTTGTCCGTGTGAGCGACGGCCTCCAGCAAACTTGTGTCGCTTTACCACACCCTGGAACCCCTTACCCTTTGAAATGGCTGAAACAGATATAACATCACCGGGAGCAAATGCTTCCACAGAGACGGTTGCTCCTTTTTCAACTCCTTCAATACGAGCTTCTTCCCCGATACGAGGTCGAAATTCCCGAGCGAGCGCAGACGTACCACGTTGACCCTTTTGTGCCTTGCTAACTCGGTGTTCTTTTTGCTCACCAGAGGCTAGTTGCACTGCTCTATAGCCGTCCGTCTCAACGGTCTTCACCTGCGTAATAGTCGCTGGTGTGACTTTAAGAACGGTAGCTGCCTGACAGACTCCAGTCTCATTGAAGACTTGGGTCATACCAGTTTTTGTTCCGAGAATGAATTTCATTTCGTATGCACCTTAAATAATAATTTGCTTTTAAAAGTTGTGTAACAACTTCAAGGACCCATACGACAAACCGCGTCATTTGGACGCGAGCACAAGCTCGCAAGTCAAAATGACGCGGTTTGTGCCCAGTGGTTCGTACATTGCTGTTCGAACGTAGGTCTTTAAAAGCTGGCGCAACTATACCAATTTCTGCTTATTTTGCAAGCCCGCACTAGCAAAATGGCTATTTTTAAGCCATTTTATTGACTTTTAGCAAAAATATGCTATTATATGGACATCATTTCTCATAGTGGAGACGACAAATGCGTGCTCTTTCCATCTTCTCAAAGTATCCGAACCGGCTCGAAGTACTGTTTTTCAGCCTCATTGCGTTCTCTGTACCCGCATACTATGTGGGCTATGAGTTCGCATCGACGAACCCGTATCTTGCCACCTGTGGCGTGCTCACCTTCATTGCTTCTGTCCGTATGGCGCTCCATTGCCTTGCGTATCCGAAGCCAGGTGAAGGAAACTTCTTCATCCCGCTTCAACGGTGGTGGTACCGCAACTGCCGCAAGCTCGGCATCGATCATATCGAGGGACGGTGGTACTATACGTCGCTCTGCGACATCCGTACATGGGTGCTCTATGACCAGGAAGGTTACCTCGCCGGCTGGCATCAGGAGGACTACTACGAAGGCTACATGGTGTTTGTGCCAGCCAGCACTCGCCATGGCGACAAGCGCATCCACAGCCTCAGCTGGTTCTCCCGCTGGCGCTCAGGTAAGCTTCCGAAAAGCAAATACGCGGAAGTCATCAGTGATGGTGGTACCATCGTCGGTCACACCACGTATACCGACTGACGCACAGCGTGCACGTTTTCGCGCAACGGCGGGTTCTCAAATTGAGAACCCGCCGTTTTTCTTTTACTATTGTTTACTTTATCTTTATAGATAGTATAAATATTGCAGGATAGAACATGAGAGGATAAAGAAATGTCACCTGAAGTAAGACAAGCAATGGCAGAAAACGCTGCGGCAGCCAAAGCTCGTACAGCCAGTCGACTTGGAGCACTTGGAAAACTCCGAGTACCTCCCGCCGCACCAAAACCAGTAGCCGTCGTTGATGAAGACGATCCTCACGGACGAGACAGACTTCATCGACGCTTGGCTGCACTGAAACATGCCCCAAGCCGTGACTAGTGATATAGACGTATTATCAGCCGGACCTTCACAGGTCCGGCTCATTTATTTATCATTTTTTCAGCTCTCCGCCGACATATTCTCCCTCGGTAGGTCGAATCTGCCGAGGAGCCTGTATAAATTCACAAGTATGTCTCTATGAGACATTTGTTCATTTAAGAAAAGCCGAGTCGGCTTTCGCGGATTCGGCTTTTGATTTAACGATTAATAATTTAGGCCACCATCGGGGCAATGTGTAAGTACGTTAAGAGACCTAAGGTCGCTAGACTTAAACACTGGACCATCCAAGCGTTTTCACTACTAAACGTCATTTCGATGTCAGACTTAGCTGATGCATCGGGTTGCAAATTTGTTTGCATATATATTTTATTGAAGAACAATTAAAGAACAATTTCTAATTCCATAAAGTTTGAAACCGGGCTTCAAGCTTCATGGGGCAACAGAGAAAGGCGGACCCTTGCGGACCCGCCTCCTGTTGTTCTTTTATAATACTCTTCCAAATATATTACACCAGTCCTACTGTGTGGATAACTTTCAACTCTCAAACAAACTATCTATTCATTTACTGGGGCTTGGTGGTTATAGGGGTAATAACTTATATAATGACCTTGAAACTCTTCAAGATAATAGTCCTCATCATTTTGTACTCCTTTATACACAACTGAATAATCTGCAATAAGACTTGTTCCGTTTGGACTTATAAACGTTTCTAAAACATCTTTTAAAGAAGGCTTGTTCCAACTTTCAGAATAAAGTTCTATTTCATTTTCAGATAATTTTCCAAACGGTAAAATTACTAGATTGCACATTTCAGATTTTCCATCTCCATAGCAGGTATCATAATTAACTTGGAAGACAAGATTCTTATCTGGTAAAAATGTCAATATTGTATTTCCTGAGGTTAATTTATAATTTTTTGACAAAGATTCGATGAGTTCGAATTCTTTTTCAGCTGCCGCTTGATTAAAGTCATTTAATAATTGTTGGTCTTTTGCATCCTTTACATATAAATACCCTGTGCCAAATCCCATAACGAGGTTGAGTAGTACGAGAAAAATAACTAACTGTTTTGAATGTTGCGAAGTAACTGTAAGGTAAGTACTAGCTATAATAATAATCGGGAGAATGAGAAACAAAAGTAAGACCAGCTCATTCAAATCACCATATTTTGGTGGTCCTGCTGGTGCATCAGATACTGTAATACCACTAAATAATACTTCTAGAGGTTTAATATATTTAAAAAATAAAAAAAGTAGTACCCAGGAAAATATCGTAAGTATAGTAGTCATGTAATAAGTATAGCAAAGGATTCTTGTCAGTGAATAGGGATTATTTTTATAAAGCATTTGTCTATGCCAAAATACAAAAAGCCCCGCTGTAAGCGGGGCTTTTTGTATTTTGGCAACTTGTTCTTTCAAAAATTGATGAAATACAAGGCGTGCCAGGGAGGAAATATGAGGCGTACATCAGTACGATGAATAGTTTTCTCCCGCAAGCACAACGCTGTAGTTCGCTATTTTTGGGAGAACAATTACATCATCTTCACGTCGATGTTCACCCCAGACGGAAGTGAGAGATTCGTCAACGCTTCGACTACCTTTGGACCCGGATTAAGAATGTCGATCACACGCTTGTGTGTTCGCATCTCAAATTGTTCTCGCGCATCCTTGTGCACGAAGGTTGAACGATTGACAGTGTACTTTTTGATTTGCGTTGGAAGTGGAATTGGTCCAACTACCTTGGCGTCAAATCGAACAGCGGTATCAATAATTTGCTTGACCGATGCGTCGAGGATTTTGTGCTCGTACGCTTGAACTCGGATTCGTAACTTATTGATTTCGCCAGTTTTTTCGCTACTTGTGGTGGTGTTTGTTGCCATAATACGTTTTAGTTAGTGCTTAGGCGATAATCTTAGTTACCACACCAGCTCCTACTGTCTTACCTCCTTCACGAATCGCGAAGTTAGTTTGTTCTTCCATCGCTACTGGAGCTACGAGCTTCACTTTGAATTTCGCAGTGTCTCCCGGCATAACCATTTCAGTACCTTCAGCAAGCGTTACGTCACCTGTTACGTCTGTAGTTCGAACGTAGAATTGTGGCTTGTATCCAGAGAAGAATGGTGTGTGACGACCTCCTTCATCCTTTGAAAGTACGTATACTTCAGCTTCGAACTCAGCGTGTGGAGTTACAGAACCCTTCTTTGCAAGTACTTGACCTCGGTGTACATCTTCCTTCTTTGTTCCTCGGAGAAGAATACCAGCGTTGTCACCAGCTTCTGCTCGATCGAGTTGCTTATTGAACATTTCAACTCCTGTTACGGTTGTAACAACAGTATCCTTGATACCAACGATTTCTACTTCTTCACCTACCTTTACTGCTCCTCGTTCTACTCGGCCAGTTACTACTGTACCTCGTCCTTCAATTGAGAAGATGTCTTCAATTGGCATAAGGAATGCCTTATCAAGATCTCGAACTGGAGTTGGGAAGTATGCATCCATAGCGTCAACGAGGTCGATAACCTTTTGACCCCATTCTGAAGTTGGATCTTCAAGCGCCTTAAGACCAGAACCCTTGATAACTGGAGCCTTGTCTCCATCAAAACCGTTCTTAGTAAGAAGTTCTCGAAGTTCTTCTTCTACGAGCATGATCATTTCTTCATCGTCAACCATATCGCACTTGTTAAGGAATACGATGATGTTTGGTACACCTACTTGCTTTGCAAGGAGTACGTGTTCACGAGTTTGTGGCATTGCTCCGTCTGTTGCTGCTACTACAAGTACTGCACCGTCCATTTGAGCGGCTCCAGTGATCATGTTCTTGATGTAGTCGGCGTGACCTGGCGCATCGATGTGCGCGTAGTGTCGCATTGGAGTTTCGTATTCAGAGTGTGAAAGCGAAATAGTGATTCCACGGGCTTTTTCTTCTGGTGCCTTGTCGATATCTTCAACGGCTTTAACGTTAGCTGTGTAGCCATCGCCTTTTGCCTTGAGGGTAGTAAGAATCGCAGCCGTAAGCGTAGTCTTACCATGGTCTACGTGACCAATAGTTCCTACGTTAATGTGCGGCTTTGAACGATCAAATGCTTCTGCTGCCATAATAAATACTTATATTAGTATTGATAATAAACCGCACACAGTCACTTAGAAAAAGTGTGTGTGAGTGTGCAAACAGTGCGGCGCGAGAACACCACGCAGTGTTTGGACACTCAAACGTGTGAAAGAGCAATATATTTTCGCTCCACGCACAGACACGCTGTGGCGGTGGGGCTATAGTACCAGAGTATCTCTATTTTGCAATATAGACCCCCAACTTTTGCCATAAGTCAGTTCGAAGGAACCCCGCTCATCCAGGTACATCCTTACTAATGAGTCTCGATTCCCTACTTTTTTAGTAAAAAAGGGCTAACAAGGACTTTTTTGTAGAAAATATAGAAAAAGGGCGGTTTGCAATCGCAAACCGCCCTCCATATGTGACAGCCCCTTCTTCGCCACAAGGACAAATCAGTATTCGTCACATACGTAACATGGGTGCGGGGTGGCCTTAGGCCACCCCGCTTGGTGACATTCTCCTCTTCGCTCAGAAGCAAGACTGTATACGTCACCAAACTATTCTCCGCCGTTGCCAAAGGCAACGGCGGGATGAGAGGCAGGCTATGACTCATCATACTGACACCAGTAGTTTCGCCTCTCAGTCTAAAGAACGGGTGGGGAGACAGTAAACTGCTCGTTATTCTACAGCTTGATTATCGTCTCCCCATTTTAAAACTCAATTATTTGAATGTTAAAAAGAGGACCCGAGTCGTGCACATGTGTACGACTCGGGTTGGCGACAGCGGAAATATCGTAAAAAACATTGGCCCTCTCGTCACCAAATTTATTTCAAATGCTGATACCAGCGGAGATTGGGACACGTATTGCATCGCAACAACACAACGCGTACCTCGTCCCAAAGAACTGGGTCGAGGGCAGGCGAGCCTGCCCTCGACTGGTTAGAAATATCTTTCATCGTTTAGACAAGGACACCCTCGTCCAACCAATTTCACTTACGCTGCGAGCTTCTCGGGCAACGCATGCGCCGGGCCCTCGAGCTCCAGCCATTCTTCATGGAGCCACTCAACAAACCGCGTCAGCGTCCGCCACGTGGCCATCTTGTGAATGTGCCCATTGGTGTAGCACTTGACCATCCGCGGCTTTTCTTCGCTGCCGCGATTAACCATGACCGGCTCAGGATACTTTTCCCTGAGCTTCTGCTTCATCTGGCGGAGGTACTTGCCCCACTGACTATCCGGCCGACGATTGAACTGGTCGCCGAGCAAGTAGAGTGCCTGGCGAGCGTCCCCATGCCAGTTGGCCACCTGTCCATGCCGGCGACGCGGGAACGAGCCGTCGACATTGACATGCACACCCATGAATTTCTTCAGCTTGGGTGCGGTAGCAAAGCGGCGAACATCGATCACTGCCGAAATAATCCGGCCAGCGATTTTCGGTCCGACGCCTTCAAGCGGCAAGAAGAGATCATTGTAGACTGAGGTCTTCTCGAGGGCCTTCTTAAGCTTCCTTTCCAGCTCGGCTTCTTCGGCATAGAGAGCGGAAAGAATCCGATCGTTGGCCTTAGCTTCCTTGAAAGCTTGCTCAATACCACCTTCCGGATAGAGACCACCCGGCGAGGTGAAAGCTCGGCCAATGAAATTCTGCCGGAAGCGCTGTTCGGCCGCCATGCGGGCCTGCATTGCTTCCCACAAACTCCGCCAGGCAATCCGTACCATAATGAGATTCTCATCCGTCTCGGCGAGCGGATGGAAGTGCCACGGCACATCCCTGACCAACTGAGCCAACAGAAGATGGTCACCATCTTTCTGCTTAGCCTTTGCAGTCCCAGCACCAAGCATCACCTCGCGATACTCTTTGAGCTTGTACGTAGGCAGGCGATACACGACTGCCCCGACCCGCTTAGCGACAGTACTCGCAGCATAGGCAAGATAATCACCGGAGCCGCCGAGAATCATACCGACCACATCGCCAGCCTGAAGCGAGTTGATGAAGTCGAGTTCAGCCTGCTCATCCTTGAGCTCGACAGTGATGGTTTTCTTGCCTTCGATAATGGCCGCCCGAGTCGGGTGACCTTCACCTTTGGCGGTGGTTTTCACCCGGTGTTGGATACCGATAAAACGGTTCATGAGATATTCCTTTTCTCAAAGAACATGGCACACGTGTGCACATGAGGGGACATTCAAGATATCGTCAAATATGACACTAGACTCTTCGTCCCCTTCAAACTTTCCAATCCCATTAGAAACTTTGAAGGGGACCCAAGTCGTGCACGCTTGCACGACTTGGGTTAGTGACAATTCCGATATCGTCATAAAGACGCAGCGGCTTGCGTCACCATTTAAAAAACTGGGTACCAGCGAAACTGATTCTTCGAATCAGTTTCGCTGGTGTTTGGGACATCCTTTTGCTCGTCAAATGACAACTCGGTCGTCGTCCCAAAACTGGTGAGCGGAATGGTCTGGCGACCATTCCGCCCTTGATGACAAGCACCGTATCGTCAGGAGACATACTTTGATTCGTCACCATATTATTCCCCGCCGTTGCTCAAGGCAACGGCGGGGTGAGAGACAGGCTATGACTCGTCATACTGACACCAGTAGTTTCGCCTCTCAATCTAAAGAACGGGTGGGGAGGAACGTAAATAATCGTCAGAAGACATTTTTTGTATCTCTTCCCCTTTTAAAATTTCAAAGCCTTGAAATTTTAAAAGGGGACCCTAGTCATGCGTTGAAACACATGACTAGGGTTGGTGACAGATATGCCATCGTTCACAACAGCCGAAGCGTCGTCAGCAATAATTCCTCGTAGCTACCGCAGTAGCTACGAGGCAAGAGACAGACAAGAAGTCAGCAATCTAGTGCGGCTTTCGTCTCTTGATTCAAAGGACATGATACCAGCGGAACTGATTCGAGGAATCAGTTCCACTGGTGTTTGGGACATCCTTTTGCTCGTCAAATGACAACTCGGTCGTCGTCCCAAAACTGGTGAGCGGAATGGTCGGAAGACCATTCCGCTCATGGTGACAAAACATATATCGTCAAGATGACACACAACGTATCGTCACCATATTATTCCCCGCCGTGCCTTCGGCAACGGCGGGGTGAGAGACACTCTTCGTCTCGTCAAACGACACTTGAAATATCATCTCTCAATCTAAAGAACGGGTGGGGAGACATTCTTCCTCTCACTTAAAGCAGTGGGGCATTCGTCTCCCCTTCAAAATCTCTCACATGTTGTGAAACTTTGAAGGAGACCCGAGGCATCTGCATACAGCCGATACCTCGGGTCACTGTGACAAATTCTGATTCGGTAACAGAGTTCCTGGCGTCACGGGCAAATTTTTATCATGCTATTGACGAAAAGTCAATCTAATTGTTTTACATAATAACGATTCCGTTAAAAACAAAACAACATGGACATAAGTCCATGTTGTTTTGTTTTTAAATTCTATTTTTGATTTACGCGTCGTCTTCAACGTCCTTCAACGCAGATTACTAAGTGTTCTCTTGGCTTCGCCAATGCGAGCACTAAGTATCTGCTATCCCGGCTCGCGGTTCGTCGTCCTAGGAAATGGACTCCTCACATCGCTCCGCCCCATAAAAGCCGACGATGTTACACATCGTCCTCAACGTCTTTCCCTCCTTACAGGAGCAGTACACCTTGTCGCTATTTTTCAAAAGCTCAAAATAGCTGGCAAGGTCCGTAAAAGATGTCTCTCGGCTTACGTCTCGTCTTCCACATCTTTCACGCCTCTCGCCTTTCGAATTTCAGCTGAAACGTTTGGTGGAACCACTTCATAATGGTCGAATTCCATAGTCATTGAAGCTCGTCCTTGGGTCATTGACCGAAGTGAGTTGGTGTACCCAAAGAGTTCTGAGAGTGGCACCTTAGCCTTGATGATAGTCTTTCCTCCCATTTCTTCAGTCCCTTCTACTTGTCCTCGCTTACTTGAGATATTTCCGTTGATGTCTCCCATGTATTCTTCCGGTGTTCGGACTTCGATCTTCATGATTGGTTCGAGGATAACTGCGTTAGCCTTTCGAGCTGCTTCCTTGAAGGCATTGATACCAGCCAGCTTGAAGGCGATTTCACTTGAGTCCACATCGTGGAATGATCCATCAAAGAGTTCAACTGACACATCTTCCATCTTGTAGCCCGCAACGAGTCCACGACCCATCGCCTCTTTCGCTCCCTTCATCACCGCTGGGATGTATTCTCCAGGAATTACACCTCCCTTAATGTTGTTCACGAATTCAAAGTGATCTTCACGAGTGACGTTCTTAGCAACCGTATCGCCTTCTGCCAATGGTTCAATTGGCTTGATTCGAATCTTCACGTGACCGTACTGACCACGTCCTCCAGATTGTTTGATGTACTTGTACTCAGCTTCAGCCGGTCGTTGAATTGTTTCTCGGTACGCAACTTGTGGCTGACCGATGTTGGCTTCAACACCGAACTCTCGCTTCATACGGTCGACGATAATATCGAGGTGAAGCTCACCCATACCAGCAATAATTGTTTCAAGAGTTTCTTCATCAGTTGATACCTTGAAAGTTGGGTCTTCGTCTGAGAGACGCTTCAACGCAACACCCATCTTTTCTTGGTCGTTCTTTGTCTTTGGTTCTACTCGCACAGCTACCACTGGTTCTGGGAAGGTAATCGTTTCAAGGAGAATTGGAGCGTTCTCAGCACAGATTGTGTGTGAAGTCTTTACTTCCTTAATACCTACCGCCGCCGCAATTTCTCCAGCGAATACTTCGTCGATTTCAGTTCGCTTATCAGCCATCAATCGTACAATACGACCAACCCGTTCTTTATTTCCAGTTGATGAATTAAGGATGTAACTTCCTGACTTTACTGATCCTGAGTACACTCGGAAGAACGCGAGCTGTCCGACGAACTTATCGTCTTGCAACTTGAACACCAAGGCAGAGAATGGCTCCTCATCTGTTGGCTTTCGTTCAACCTTGATTTCTGTATCATCTGGGTCTGTTCCCATAGTTGGTGGGAGGTCGACCGGTGATGGGAGGTAGTCTACCACCGCGTCGAGAACGAGTTGCACACCAATATTTCGGAGGGCTGTACCCGTCATAATTGGGAAGAGTTCATTGGCAATCACTGCCTTTCGAAGCGTCTTCTTAAGATCTTCGAGAGTTGGTTCCTGACCAGCAAGATAGGCTTCCATCAACACGTCATCGTGTTCAACCACTCGTTCAATAAGTTCAGCTCGTCGAATTTGTGCTTCTTCAAGAAGGTCGGCTGGGATTTCTTCTTCAGTTACTTCCATACCCATTTCACCACCAAAGCGGTAGGCCTTCATCTGCACGAGGTCAACGACACCCTTCATGGTATCTTCAGCACCAATTGGGATTTGGATACGAACGGCCTTCTTTGAAAGTCGGTCTTCGATAGATTTTACTGAAGCGTCAAAGTCAGCACCGAGTTTATCCATCTTATTCACGAAACAGATACGTGGCACATTGGCCTCGTCAGCATACCCCCAGTTGGTTTCAGTTTGTGGTTCTACTCCGGCAGCACCGTCGAATACCACAACTGCACCATCAAGCACACGCATTGATCGCTTTACTTCTGCAGTAAAGTCGATGTGTCCTGGCGTATCAATGATGTTAAAGGTGTACATCAAACTCTTGTCCTTGCGGTCTTCAACCATGGTCTTTGACCAGTTACAAGAGATAGCAGCAGCGGTAATAGTAATACCTCGCTCTCGTTCTTGCTCCATCCAGTCAGTGACCGTTGCACCATCGTGCACTTCACCAATTTTGTGACTCATTCCGGTGTAGAAAAGCACGCGTTCTGAAGTGGTAGTTTTACCAGCATCTACGTGAGCGACGATACCGAAGTTACGGAGTCTATCGAGGGGAAATTCTCGGGCCATAAAATAATAAACTTACTTATATATGTGTGATGAATAATGTTACCTCCCTAGTGCGTTCACACTGTCTCGCAATAGAAAAAATTGCCCAAGGGCAAGTTGGCGATACTATACGGTATAAACAGAAAAACGGCAACGTACGCTACCCAAATCAACAAGATGGGGGTATAAAGAATATAGGAAAGGAGAAAGCCATGACTACTCTCAAGCGAATTATGGGAGTCATTGCACTCCTCGTTGTTCCTTACAACGCACCAGCTACAGCGCAACAAGAATCACTGGTTGCTACCTATGAGCAACCGACCCAGACTGCTCAAGATGAAGTTACCTACGAGCAGGTTGAAGTTGCTCAAGAAATTGATTATTCGGCCGTATGGCTCGATGGTCAAGTGAGCTTTCTAGGTGGCGAGCTTTCAAGCTCAGAACGGCAACTAGCCTACACAAAGGCCAACGCAATTCCACTCATCTCTTCCAATGCTGATTATTGGGAGCTTGTCCGTCGCGGATACCTGGTGTCACTTCGGCATCCTGATCTTGAAGTGGGAGCAAAGCGACCGCATGTCCTTCCGACCACAGCTAGATTTATTTATGAGATTGCTGAGCAGTTTCGTACTGCTGGCTGCGGAAGACTACGTATTAATGATGCCACCAGACTGGTATCTGAACGTCCAAAGAACGGTTCACCTTATTCGGTACACCCAGCTGGCATGGCTCTCGATGTGCGAGTAATCAACCTTAGTGAACGATGCTACGCTGAACTGAATCGACTCCTGCATACTGCAGAAGCAGAACTACAAGCAGATGTGACTCGTGAATATAAGCCTGAGCACTTCCACGTAGTGGTAATCCCCTACGAAGAGGTCCGCTTCATTCAACTACAAGCACAGTATCAACGTAGCGACGGCCAGAGCAACTAGCTCTGGCCACTTTTTTATGTATAATTAAAACAATGTTACACACAATTACAGCCTATTATTTCTGGTGGTTTACCAAGCGAGAAGCTCGGGCTGTATTGGTGACTATCTAAGTACCATAAATACAAAAGCCGCGAGTTTCTCCGAAACTCGCGGCTTTTGTTAGCCGAAGCGACGTCAGAATCTCTTCTCACTTCCCTTCGACTCGCATTCCCGCGAGTCGAGCACTGCCCACAAGGGGATGAGTATGTCCTTTCCAACAATGACAAGACGTGAGCTCGTAGATGCTCTTAACAAGCGCAATGTTCAAAATAGGTTTATTGAAGCCAATCCTATGGATGTAACGACCAATTGTCACTTCTTTACCATCAAAGATGATGTGGAGGCCGGATACTATCCGTATGACTATTTTGTTGACGCTCACGCGACACTGCACGATCGAGCCGAACCGTATACCATCGGTGAAGTTCGCCTGTTAGCCAAGCAAACCTTCGCTCGAGCAGTTTCGGCAGAAACACATGCAGTGGCAGAGTACCATCAGTCAGGCAAACTATTTGGTAGCGGTTAGCAAGATGGTGTGCTGAGCTAACAAAAAGGCCGGTTAAAAAATCATATGATTTTTTAACCGGCCTTTTCACATTTTCATCTACCACCCCAACTTCTTCATTCCCTCAAAGACACGTTTGAATCCGGCAATATTAGCTCCCTTTACATAATCAATACCGCTTTCTGTTTCACCATTCTCTACACACAGCTGATGAATCGTATTCATAATGCTGCGAAGTTCAGTATCAACTCGCTCGCGTGTCCATGGATAGTGTGAGGCATGTTGCGACATCTCAAGTCCCGATACGGCTACCCCACCGGCGTTAGCTGCTTTTCCTGGAGCAAACGGAATACCAGAGGCACGCACAACGTGAGCTGCCTCAAGTGTGAGTGGCATATTAGCCCCCTCAACAATCAGCTTGGCATGTTGAACCATCGATTTTGCATCATCTACACTCACTTCATTTTGGGTTGCGCAAGGGAAATACGCATCAGCCTTAACGACTTGCCAGAGTGAACCTGCCGCATAGGTAGTATCAGCAATCTCTACGGCGTCAAGATTTTGACCTGACTGCTTTACCTTCATGATGGTAGTGATGTCATCTTGTGAAAAGCCTGATTCTTTATACACGTACCCACCGCGATCTGAGAGCGTCATAACTACCGCTCCAAGCTCAATCAGTTTACGAGCGGTAAACTCAGCCACATTGCCTGAGCCTGAAACCGCTACCTTCATTCCGCTCAGTTCCAGTCCATGTTGCTTGGCCATTGCCTCAGCAAAATACACAATGCCGTACCCCGTTGCTTCAGTCCGACCAAGCGATCCACCAATCAGAGGATCTTTTCCGGTGAGAGCACCTTCATTACTATTTGTAATCTCTTTGTACATTCCGTGCATGTATCCAATCTCACGGCCACCCACTCCAATATCTCCTGCCGGCACATCTCGGTCGATACCAATATGGCGATGTAGTTCGAGCATGAACGCTCTTGTAAACGACCGAATTTCGTTATCGCTCTTCCCTTTTGGATTAAAATCACTTCCACCCTTACCAGCTCCCAAAGGTAGTCCCGTTAAGGCATTTTTAAACATTTGTTCAAACCCCAGAAACTTTAAGACGTCTTCAGTGACAGTAGGGTCAAATCGTAACCCGCCTTTATATGGGCCAAGAGCAGAATTAAACTGCACTCGATAACCTGTATTAGTTTGCATTACTCCAGCGTCATCTACCCAGTCGACTCGAAACGTAATCACTCGCTCAGGCAACAACATTCGGTATACCCTTTTGTAGTCGGCTTCAGTGGCTTCTATACGTTCAAGATAAGGAGTAATACTTTCTAAAAGTTCCGTTACGGCCTGCAAGAATGTTGGTTGGTGCTGAAACTGGGCACGAACCATTTCGTTGATGGTATTAATAGTCATACCAAACAGTATATACGATATTACATATATGTAAAGTAAACTTTACATATATATTTATTCTAAGTATTGAGCAAGCTTTGCTTATAACACCAAACTATTAGTCACAGCAGAGAGCCCACTCAGTAATGAAGGAAGTGCTACAAGCAAAAAAAGTAATGGTGCAACTAAGAAAAAGAACGTGATCCAAAATGTCCATTTAAGATAGCGTTCTATTTTCTTGACTGAAGTAGTTACGTCCTCAACTTTAATTTCAATTTGATTCAACTGTTCTTGAATTTGTGGTGTCATAAACTTCATTATCCCTCGCTTACAAGAAAAACAAAAGCCGGCTGGGACCATAAGGTCCCAGCCGGCTTTTGTTTTATTTCTTTACAACGGCCTTCTTTGGTTTTTTAACTTCCTTTTTTCTATCTTGTCCTTTTGCCATAAAAAATGTTAGCTCTGAAACAGCCTTACTGTGCTGTTGTACTGGTTAGTATACAACATTATTGATTAGCGAATATGACTATAGGGTGCAAGCGTAATCTGCTACAATGCTGACATGAAAACGCGCCTTCGTAAAAACGCAAAAGCCTCACTTACCTCTGATGCTACCGAGGAGCAACTTATCTCTGTCTTGAATGAACTCGAGCATGAAGTAGAAAAACAAAATTCGTGGCGATTAGTGTTTCTGCGCGGCACCATTCACGGACTCGGAACGGTCATCGGAGCTACCGTACTGATTGCAATCATAGCCAGTGTACTCGCGGTTGTATTTAATCTCTTTGGAATTTCAGACGTACCTTTTCTAAGTGGTTTGCTGGAAAAGAATTTCCCGGACAATCGATAATACTGTACTTATGTACCTGCCAAAATAATCTTCTTAACGCGAGAAAGCTTTTTGATTGCCGCCTCACGCTTTAAGGCTTCGCTTCGCGAAGCGAACTTCTCACTATAAACTAGTTCGACCGGTCGCCGTCCTCTCGTATACTTGGCACCAAGTTTTTTGGCACTCCGTGAATTACCTTCACCATTATGTTCCTTAATTCGAGTTTCTAAATCTCTCGCATATCCGGTATACAACGTACCGTCGACACAGCGAACGATATATACATGGTGTTCCATACCTACCCTAAATCTTTTACTTTTTTGAGGGCAACCACATACATACTTTCTGACCACCCAAGCGGCGTGTTTTCATTTGGTGTATCGGTATTTGAATAATACAGTTCGGGCACCTTCCCCTCTGCAGTCACTGTTTTCTTGGCTTGTCGCATATAGTAGTAGGCTTTCTCTTTATCACCGCGTTCCGCGTAAATAATTGCGAGCCACGCCAGGCCAAAACACCATTCCGCCTCTTCACTATAACCATCTTTATTTTTATTATAGTACCTATCGAGTTTGTAACGGATGACTCCTTTCTCTTTAACCAAGTGGTACTCAATATTTTTTAAAATCTCTAGCGTCTCCTCTTCAGTAGTCACAGCAAATGGGTAGATTAAACTAAGTAACGCCAAGTCAGAGAACTTACTCTCACTCTCGCGTGGCAATAGTGACCGTAAGGCTACTTCACCTTTTTTGATTGCCTCATCGGAGACCTGCAACCAATCGAGCTGCTTAGCTTTTTTAAGAGCAGCAACCACTGACCCAATTGATGAAGCGTGCACTTCCATATTCTCTTCCCAAATACCGTTGTCAGCATCTTGCCAATACTCAAGCGACACCAAGTAGTCGATGATTTTTTGCAGCATGACGCGTTCATCATCCGTTTCAAGAATCGAAGCACCGCGAAGTTCAAGTTCTACGACGAGATTCAGCACTTCTCCAACGGCGTCATTTTGACTATTGCCCCACTCTTCCCAGTACTCTTCAAAGGTTTCTGGATGAAATCGAGCATGGATATACTGCCAAGCATAGTGTGGTTTGTGTTCAATCGCCCAATCAATCTTGTCTTGGTGTTTTACAAAAACCGTAAGGAGCGCCTTGGCGGCTTTTTGTACAACTTCAATTTCACCTGTTTCGAGGAAACCGAGCGTGATGAAATAGATATCCCGCAACCACGCTTTATCATACCCAGTCTCTACATCGTGAGCAGACGCAGTAAAGACACCAGTTGGTTTCTGGAGGGAACGGAGGACTGTGAGATGCTGTGCAATCTCTGCGTCAAAATCAAAGGTCATAAGGAACGAAAGAACAGTTTATTACTTTTTAAATTATTGGTACAAGGCGTCTAATTTTTGCTTAGTCACTTGGAAGTTTAACTCAAGCTCAGCTAATCGCTTCATGCCGGCATAAACCTCTGCGACAAAGCGATCTTTGTTATTGGCACGGTTCTCTACTTCTGTCAGTAATTCTGTAGTGACAGCAATGCGTTCAATGGCAAGCGCTTCTCCAACCGTTTTTCCTAGTCGGTGTTCAATTTCATTCATCGCTGTTTCTAAAGCATCTTCCATCGCCTGCTCATGATCAAATGACTCAGAGCTCGTCATCTTTACTACTGGTGTTCCTTCCATAAAACCCAAAGATTAGACAATAATATTCAGTATATCATGCGAAAAATGACGTAATCTTCACAAATCTAAAGAGTTAGTTTGTAGTAACAAACATTACTCAAAAACGATGTAGAGCCCTAATTTGACAAAATTATAATAGTATAGTGTATATACAAATTACATAAGTGTATATTTGACACTAAGTAACTAGTTTGCTATCTTTGGTGAAGATACGTTATCCGCCGTGCAACCAGCACGGCATCAATCACAGTTTAGTTAGTGTAATTTATACATTTACTAATCATCGGTGTGGGGTGGCGCGTTCGGGGTACCTACCTGGAGCGCTCCACCCCACTCGGAACTGTGGGGTCTGTTCTTTGACAGAGTACATGTACCCATGTGCACCATACAACCATATTGTCTTAACCTTAAGGAGCCTCTCTATGAACATTCACCTTCTCATCATTGATCCGCAAAACGACTTCATGGATATTCCCGGTGCTGCCTTGCCCGTGGCGGGAGCCAATGACGACATGAAGCGACTAGCTTCGTTCGTCGATCGGGTCGGACTCAAACTGCAGAAAATCCACGTCACGCTCGACAGTCACCAAGTGGTCGATATCGCCCACCCCGCGTTCTGGCGGGATCAGGCCGGTAATCAACCTGATCCGATGACCATCATCTCGGCAGCGGCTATCGCCGACGGAACCTGGACGCCACGGTTGCCGCAATTTCGTGACCGGGCGCTCACCTACGCAAAAACGCTCGAAGCCAGTGGCAAGTACCAGATCATGGTATGGCCGCCACACTGTCTGATCGGCTCGCCCGGATACGGCGTCCAAGAAGACCTACTCGCTGCTCTCAATCGGTGGTGCGCGACCCGTGTCCGCAACATCGACTTCGTTGCCAAGGGTACCAACGTGTTCACCGAACACTACGGTGCCCTGCAAGCTGAAGTTCCGGATCCAAACGATCCTTCGAGCCAGCTCAACGGCCGCTTCCTCAAGATGCTGCAAGACGCAGATATCATTGTGGTCGCCGGCGAAGCATCGAGCCACTGCGTGAAGGCCACGGTCGAGCAAGTCGCTGAATACATCGGCGAGGAGCACATCAAGAAATTCTACCTACTGACCGACTGTATGTCGCCAGTTGGTGCAATTATTGATGATACCGGCACCGTGGTGGTCGACTTCCCTGGTATTGCCGATCAGTTTTTGGCTGATATGCAAGCTCGGGGCATGACACTGACGACGTCGGATGCCTTCCTGGCCTAATTGCTCAATCAATATGGGCGGAAGCATTGCTTCCGCCCATAATAACCAAAAGGAATTCTCTATGACTCAACAAGACGACTTTGAGTTCGGTAGCGGCTTCGGATTTACCGGGGCCACCATCGAACAACTCGGCGCAACCGAGTACACGCTGGTAACCATCGTACTTGATGAAAGCGGATCAATTGGCGGATTCGAATCTCAAATCAAGGACATGCTCGATACTATCGTGGCCGCGTGCAAACGCTCGCCGCGAGCGAGCAACCTGCTCTTGCGGGTGACGAGCTTCAGCTCGTCGTATCGCACAAGCAACGGTATCAATCAACTCCATGGCTTTTTGCCACTTGGTGACATCGATACTACCGCCTATGCAGGACTGCGGGGATCGGGCGGTACGCCGCTCAACGATGCGTTCTATGATGCGGTGGGGGCAGTCAATGTCTACGGCAAAAGCCTGAATGACATGGACTTCCTCGTCAACGGCATCACGTTTGTCGTCACCGACGGTGAAGAAAATCAATCGACGACCACGAAGACGATGGTGAAGCAAGAACTGAAGCGAGCGGCGACGGAAGAAATTCTCGAATCGCACCTCGCTATCCTGATTGGCATTGATACTGGCTTCTCGGCGAAGACTGCGCTCGCAGACTACCAACAAGAAGTCGCCATCAACCAATTCATCTACGCCGGCGACGCCACGCCAAGTAAGTTGGCCAAGCTGGCTCAGTTTGTCTCGCAGTCGATTTCTTCGACGTCGCAAGCACTGGGTACCGGTGGACCGAGTCAAACTATCTCGGCCACCATCTGATTACTCACCAAGGGGGAGACACTACGTGTCTCCCCCTTTCTCTTGGAGAATACCTATGACTATTGTTTCTGATCACGCCTTTCACATCGGCGAACAACACCTGCGACAAGGAACACCTTCACAGGACTACACCGCTACCGGTACTCGGTCGGAGAATGCAGCATTTGCTACCCTCTCCGACGGCTGCTCGTCTGGAGGCGCAACTGATATCGGTGCCCGATTACTGGTACTCGCAACCAGACGAGCCTTGTCCGAAGCAAGCACTCTCAACCCAACCTTGATTAATCGCGAACGCGATTTATATCTCGAAACCTATAGGCGAACACTTGAGTTAGCCCCGAGCGATATGCTCGCCACGTCACTCTGGGCAACGCTCGATAGCGACACACTCACCGTGAACGTGACGGGTGATGGGGTGTTTGCACTCATCTTTGCAGATGACACTCCGGTGCACTTCTATGAAGTGAGCTGGGACAAAAACACTCCCTACTATCCGGCCTATCGTCTCTCGGGTCTCAATGAACAATTCAAACAACTACACGACAGCCCTACACCACTTACCGTGATAAGAGGTCAGGTCGATAATCCGATATATACCGAAGACACTTATTACATCGAACCAGGGCTACAAGGACTTACGTTTACCTTCGCTCGGGTAGGCGAAATGTTCCCGACACCAATTATTGGCGTAGCGTTGTTCTCAGACGGGGTTACGCAAGTTGACGGATATACGACCGCTGAAGTTGTTGGTGAACTTACCCACTTCAAAAGCACTTCTGGGCAATTCTTCACTCGTCGCCTCAACCGTTTTTTGCAAGACGCCAGAAAACGTGGGCGCGGTCCACTTGATGATATTGCTGGAGCGGTGCTCTATGACGAAAGGAATGAATTATGATCAAAAAAAATACAACCGTATCGCTTGAAGGTCGAGGAAACGTAACGCTTCGACCAATCGACTACGTAACACATGGCGGCGAAGGAGCCATCTATCGCAAAGACAAACATGTTATCAAGCTCTACCTTGATCCAAAAAAAATGGCGACTGGTGGGCAGATAGAAAAAATAAAACTGCTCGCTCGAACCTTCAATCACCCTTCAATTGTTGCACCGCAAGGGCTTGTTTTTGCCGATACTGGTGAAACCATCGGCTTCTATATGCCGTTCGTCGAAGGAGAAGCCTTACCACCACTGTTTACCAATGACCGAACGCAACGTGGTTTCACAAACCAGTCAGCAATCATTCTGGCTGACAAGATGCGTGACGTTATGAAACACGCTCACGCGGGTAAAGCACTTCTCATTGATGGGAATGAACTTAATTGGTTGGCCGATATCAGACGTGTCACCGATCCTATTCCGTACATCATTGATGTCGACTCCTGGCAAATTGATCGCTTTAAAGCATCAGTCATAATGCCTTCGATTCGAGACTGGCAGAGTGGAGAGTTCTCGGAAGAGACCGACTGGTTTGCCTGGGGAATTGTTACCTTTAATCTTTTTACTGGTATCCACCCCTATAAAGGAGGGCTTGATGGCTACAAACCCGGTGAACTTGAACGACGAATGAAAGATAATGCTTCGGTATTTCAACCGAACATTCGTCTGAATCAAGCTGTTCGGGACTTCTCGAATATTCCAGGGCCACTCCTTGATTGGTATCAAGCTACCTTTGCCCAGGGTATCCGTACAGCGCCACCTTCCCCGCAACAAAGCGGAGCACCACAATTGCGGATAGGAAAAACACTCCGTATGGTTACCACAACTACCGGAGGGTTGGTCTATCGGAAACTATTCTCACTACCAGATCAAGACATTATTTCAGTCTGGCCATCGGGAGTTGTCCGGACTCGTGGAGGTGACCTCTACGACGTATCGAGCAAAAAGAAATTTGCTACGACAACTGGTGACCGGGTCGCTGTAGTGGGTCGTCCGGAAGGTTGGCTACTCGTAGAACTAAAACAAAATAAACCAGCGTGGCGATTTATCACTAAAACTGGAATTGAAACTTGTCTTGAACTCCCACTTGTGAGCACCGGAGTATTCCGTTCCGGTGAACGATTGTTTGTAACGACTGAATCTGAACTCATTGAGGTAGTGCTTCACCACTTCACAAAGCCAGTGCTTGGTTTTGGTTCACGGTGGCAGATCCTCGGACAAGCCACGACGTGGTATCAGGGTGTTGGTGTCAGTAATGTACTCGGAGCCACCCACCTCATTATTCCGTTTGGTGATCAAGCGGTAGCAATGGTACGGGTTCTCGAACTCGATACCCTCACGGTGGTTAACGCCACCGCTGGTCATCGGTTTGCTGAAATAATCACTCTCTCAAAACAGGGTGACTATGAAGCGTTCCGTCTCAGCTTCGACAAAGCCTACCTCTCGTATACCATAACCAAACGAGCAGTTGACGGGGCTGAACAAAATCTGACCATACTGCCAAAAGGAGTAGTGGCTACGATTGAAACTGATGGGCAACTTGAAATTGCGGTACCACAAAATAACGTCAGTCGAGTGGTGTCAGACAAAGATCTCTCGACTGCGTTTCGAGTTAATCGAATAGGTGACCAGGTGGTGTACCTGCATGAAGGTGCACTGTGGTCACTGTCGATGACATAAGTACTTTTTGTTCTTTAACTAAACTACATGGGCGGCTGCTACGCAGCCGCCCATTCTTCTTGACACATTACCCATCTACGATAGTGTACGCCTAGATTTGAACCTCGAAAGGAATATCTCGATGACACAGATTACTCTACAAGAACGCTACAGAGGCGCCTTGGTTGGTGTCCACGTGGGCGATGCCCTTGGTGCACCCTATGAAACATGGGGGCCCAATAAAATTGCCGAAGATATCAAAGCTCGCGATGGTCTCGCATTCTTCGACTACGAAAATCCATGGAAACATGAACGTGGACCAGACCGCCTTCCGGCTGGTCGTCCGACTGACGACTCTGATCAGACAGCCGACTTGGCCTATAGTCTCATTACTTGCGGTGGACTCAATGTCGTCCATCTCCGAGAAGCACTCCGTGACAGTGTCGTTCATCACAAAAGTCGTCTCTGGGATGGTACAGCTCTTGGAGCCGGTGGTACCACCAAAAAAGCCTTGAGTGATGACCCTATCAAAGTCGCCGAGGCCATGAACAACACTATCGGCACTAATGGCAGCTTGATGAGGTGTATGCCACTATCACTCTTTTTGCATGGACCTGTTCGCCGAAAGGAAATGTGGCGTCCATACGACATCACTGACGCCATGTCTGAAGTGACCCACAACCACCCGCACGCTAAAGAGGCTTGTCGTGAATACTCATACATTACCTGGCTGATTTTGGATGGGTACATTAAAGGCACTGATGATCTTTTCAATATCGTATATATGGAAGGCAGTCGCCAATCATCAGTTAGTAAACGAGTTGGACTACAGCTACGGGATGGCCTGCTCTTCCCCATTGACCCAGGTGCGTGGCCGGCTCGGGGCACAGCAGAGTTTTCGCTCTATGCTGCGATGTGGTGTTTCCTATGCTCGACGTCGTTCGAAGATGGAATTGAAAAGGCTATTCGTATCGGTGGTGACACAGATACGTACGCCGCCATTGCCGGCGGACTCCTTGGTGCCTACTACGGCTACGAAGCAATTCCCCTTGCCTGGCGACAGACAATCCTTGGTCATGATGTCATGATTGAGTATGCTGACAAACTTTTTGCCATGAGTCAGCAGCTATAAGTTCCTTATTACCGGCCGGTCGCACACGCGACCGGCCGTTTTGTATCTACCTATAAAAAAGCGGGCCATTGCTGGCCCGCTCTAAGGTTAAAACAGACGTTAGTACACCAACGTCTGACGTGCAGTGTTGGTGTACCCAAAGATGCTCTTGTAGTATTCGACTTCGGCCGGATTACCAGTGGCTTTGTTGAGATTATTCGACAACTTAACCGCCGGATTACCTGCCGCCTCAGTAATTTTCATCACCAAGGATAAAGGTTGTATCAAACCCATATCGTTCGTCAGGTTCGTCCCCATTCCAAAGAGCACCATGATGCGACCCTTGAAATGGTTATACAACTTCAATGCCAGTTCAGGATTGAGTCCGTCGCTGAAGATGATTACCTTGGAACGATGGTCGATACCATAGGTCTGATAGAGCTTGATGACAGCTTCACCATAGGCATACGGGTCTCCCGAATCATGCCGAAAGCCTCGATATGATTCAAGAAACTCACGACCGAGTTGACGGCGAAATGCTTCCGAACCATAGGCATCATCGAGCATAATAAGCGACTTATAGCCAAACAATTTCTGCCACTGTCGCAACACCAGATACGGAGCATCACGCATCGCCTTGGGACCACTGTGTCTGGCCAGTGCCGTGAGGACCATAGGCAACTCATGGGCATTAGTACCTTGCGCTGGCACATGGTACTTGTCTGCCAGGTACATATTGGAAACGCCCGTAATGACTTCGGTCTCCGAGAGGAGACGTTCGGTTACGTGCTCTTCCCACAAGCCACTAAAACGACGTCGCAAACCAAACTGTGAAATCTGCAAGTACGGGTGCTGTTTGAAAAAGGCAATTTTTTCCGAAAGACGACAATCCCCTTCATTGAAGAGAGCCGTTTCCGAAATACCTTCAGCTTGAGCTCGACCACGACCATAGAGCTCGGATACAATAGGAAGTACAAATATCTCCCACGACGTATCATTGAACCACAGACCACTGGTCTCAATCTGCAAGGAAGCTCCATCGTCGGTAATTGTAGGTACAGACAGCTTTAACTGTTTGAGTGCTTCCAGAAATTCTTCCGGGAACAACCCCCATGACCGATAGAGCGCAATCACCTCTTCGCCGAAGCGATATTGTGCTGTGTACGTGATTTGTTCTACCAGTTCATCACGGGACACATAATCGCCGACGATGACACTAGCGGTGCGGTTCTTAAAACCGAACTTCACGTGAAGGTTCGGGTACTCTGACCAGATGAGATACATCATCATGATCTTGTAGACATCGTTTTCGTCAACGCGACGAATGATGGGAGCGCCAGGCTGCCAAAGAAGCTGCTGTGACATATGTATTTCTCCAAAATGAGATTGACAAAGAACCAAAGAGGACTATTAGTGTAATTCTAACACTAAGATACACCACCTTCTCACACATGTCAACAAAGACTACTCTTTAAAGGATTGAAAGTTCGGTCAGTTGCTTTGAAGTAAATTCAAAAAGAGCGGCTGGACGATTCTTAACTCCCTCTTGCATGCGACCAGTTTCTTTAACAATTCCAAGTGCTAAAAGCTTTTTTCTAAAATTTCGCTTATCGAGCTCTTTTTGCAAGACGACTTCATAAACAGTCTGGAGTTCTGAAAGCGTAAATTGTTTTGGCAACAAGTGCTGTGCGATTGTCGTATAGGTAAGCTTACCCCGCAAACGAGTAAGCGCCGTGAGTAACATTTCGTCGTGATCATAGGCGAGCTTCTTGAGCGTCGCTACTGGGACAAACTTCGCATCTCTATGCTCATAGCGTTCTGCAATATCAGGTCGCACGAGTCCTAGATACGCCACCGATACAACTCGGTTACGTTTATCACGTTCAACGGCACTAAAGGTATAGAGTTGTTCGAGGTAGATTTTTTCAAGACCGCCCTTCTCTTTCAAGATTCGAACACTAGCTTGTTCGGTCGTTTCATCGGCATCAATAATACCGCCCAAGAACCCTTGTGTATTACTGTAGTGCGGCGGGCGATGGATAGGACCAACAAGAGCATACAGCTTGCCGTCAATAAAACTAAAAACTACAGCGTCTATCGCCATCACAGCAAACCGTAATCGTTCGGGAGCTTTTTTCATTAGTACTAAGTGTACACTAAGTCGCCCTGAAAATCAGTGTTGATTATCTATCCCTTGACTAAATTAAGCATAAATTCAAAATCTTTTGTTTTTGCAAAATTATTATTTATCATACAGTGAACAGTATTCACTGCCTTGCTCTGGCTCACGAACACATCGAGAGGTACAGGAAATTTTCGTTTATCAAACTTCATGATAATTTTAAAGCCACCAGGTAAAGTAAATTGAGTCACATTAAGTCCATGAAATTTATAACTAAACGGTAGCATTATATTATTTTCGACAATTTCAATCGGCAGTTTTTTATCTTTATTTAAGACAACTAGATAATCTGGAGAAATATAACTTTTTTCATTAATAGCAATTCTTAATAAGTCTTTAGCTTCATCTTCATATTTTCCAAGTGTGACTGAATTTAATTCTTTGCGAGTAGAAACTGATGACCTCCAGATTATTGATAAGATGAATAATCCAAATTTTCCGTATTCTACATTATTTATCTTAGCTAAATTTGTTTTAATTATCTCCAGATTTTCAAACTTCAACGCTATTGCTCCATAATTGTCTAGTCTTCCTAGAAGATTGTCACATTCCGCACACAAAATATTTTTATCATAAGAACCTTTTGATCTTCTTTCTTCAAAATCCTTACTAATCAAAAGTGGTGGTTCATGTTTTTCATCTACAGGCTTTAAAAATTTATAAAATGACCACGGGATTATGTGTGCGTCGATGAGTTTCTTAGGTTGATTGCAGAATTGGCAAATGCTCATACATTGATTATTGGCTGGTATCGAGAGATTGCAAACGCTGGGGAAATGTGGAGATTTCATTTTCAAATGAAATACGAGGCGAGTAGCAAAAAAGCCGCGACCGGGACCTAAGTCCAGGAAGCGGTTTTTCGTGAACTGCAACGAAGTGCAGCGCCAATTGTGGGATTACCAGGCGAAGTGGGCAAACGCACGGTTAGCCTCAGCCATCTTATGCGTATCCTCCTTCTTCTTCACTGCATTTCCTTCTTCCTTCGCTGCGAGCAAGAGTTCGTTCGCGAGTGCCTTGTGCATTGGAACTCCCTTTTGCTTTCGCGCTCCGGCGATGATCCAACGAAGAGCAAGTGCCATTCGTCGTTCTGGTCGCACTTCACGTGGTACCTGGTAGTTTGCTCCACCGACTCGGCGTGAACGAACCTCCATAAGTGGTCCTGCGTTTCGGATTGCTGTGTTGAAGATTTCGTGTGGGTCTCCACCTTCTTTGTGATTCTTAATCACTTCAAACGCTCCATATACGATTTTGCGAGCAGTCTCTTTTTGACCGCGAAGCATCACGTAGTTGATGAGTCGTTCGACATCGACTGAGCCATACACGATATCTGGTGATACGGTTGGCCGTTTTTTAATTGGTCGTCGCATAGTGTTGTTATTACTGCGAATGAGAAATACAAGGTGAATGCCTTAGCAGAGATGGTGCCCTGGGGCATGACAATTATTTTCATTCTTCGCATAGTTTGATTCCAGACTTTCATCTGAATCGCGTCCTATAATCTGTAGCGAATATAAACTATTAAGTTGTGTGTGAGGTCGCTCCCCCACTTGTTCACTTCTATTTAGCGGCCTTAGGTCGCTTTGCTCCGTACCGTGATCGTCCGCGTCGGCGGTCTGATACTCCAGTAGCGTCGTACTTCCCTCGAACAATAGTGTAGTTCACACCGATATCCTTCACACGTCCTCCTCGTACTAACACTACAGAGTGTTCTTGGAGATTGTGCTTGATACCAGGGATGTACGCAGTAATTTCTTGACCGTTTGAAAGTCGAACACGAGCAATCTTTCGAATCGCTGAGTTAGGCTTTCGCGGAGTCTTGGTAGTTACTTTCGTACATACACCACGCTTGAACGGTGAAAAGTATGAGTTTGGCTTGTTCTCGATTTTGTTAAATCCAGATTCAAGTGCCGCAGTCTTACTTTTACGCGGGTTGTCTCGTCGCTTTCTACGGGTTAATTGTTGAATTGTTGCCATAATGTAGCTGGAGTACTTTACTATAGATAGGTATTTTTGCAAGGACGAGACAAAACAAAAGCCGCTCTCGATAAGCGGCGGGGGTGCGTGGGGCGGCGTCTGGCGCGCCAATGGGGAACGCCCCACGCACGGGGGGGGTGACCTTCCCCATCGGCAACTGATACTTCCATTACGATATCATGAAGATATCAGAAATCAACTACCCCCCAATCAAAAAACTGACTATGAAATACGTAAGCTCAGACAATGGCCGACCGAGAAAGAGGACAAAAAGTAGGATAACAAGACCAAATCCCAACACTGGGTTTACCTCAAAGTGCCGGCGGAATTGCTCATACTTCATCGCGAGGCTATACGGAAGGAATTTTGGCAGAATCTTTGAACCATCAAGTGGTGGAATTGGTACCAGGTTGAAAAAGGCCAGAAAGATATTGAGAGCAATAATCTGAATCGAAAGCATCACAAACGTCTCAGATAAACTCAATACCCCGGACAACTGCACCAATGCAGCAAAAACGAGAGCAAGGAAAATATTGGCAGCGGGCCCGGCGGCGGCCACAATTGCCTCACCCCACTTTTGATTAGTGAAATTATACGGGTTGTACGGTACTGGCTTAGCGGCTCCAAAAAGAATCGGTGAACCAGTCACAACCAAAAGCCCTGGGAGAATCACCGACATCATAGGATCAAGGTGTACCAGAGGGTTCGGTGACAATCGTCCAGCCAGGCGAGCCGTTGGGTCACCGAGCCAATTGGCCGCAAACCCATGGGCCATTTCATGAATAACAACAGATAGGATGAGGGCAACAATCATTGCAATTTGGGTTGGTTCCATAGGTATCTATAGTACCGCATCCTGTTCAGAGATTAAAGGAGATATTTACGCCTAAAAATTTACATGCTACATTGCGCTAAGAACAGATGGAGACTATATATGAGCAATGTAGACACAGAAGTACTGTTGAGATTCCTCAAAAAACTGAGTGCTCAAGACGGAGAAATCCCCAAAACCGACTTCAATCTCGCTATCCAGCAAATGATTCAAGTTGGCATAGTCACCGAACAAGACCTTGCCTCCCGCATGAAGGTGTCAATTCCGACAATTCAGCGCTGGCAACACACCACCGCACCACATCATTTGGGTCGAAAATCAGTCATTGACGAATGTATTCGTATTCTTCAACAAGAATGACCTGACCACAGGTGCCATCGCCCTCGACAATTAATTTTGTCGAGGGCGTAGCTATATATGGTTGCAAATATACAACGACATGGTAGTATGACGCGACTAAATAAACGTATATGGCAAAGCAATGTGAAATCACTGGGAAGAAGACCCAAATCGGTGGAAAATACAGCAACCGCACTCGTGCGACGCAATTTAACCCATCTGGTAAAACGAAGCGTTCACCAAACCTCCAAAAGAAGCGAATTTACGTCGCAGAAATTGGTAAGACTGTAATCGTGAAGTCTTCTACCAAAGGCCTCCGAACTATCGCTAAGAATGGTGCCTACGCAACCCTCAAGAAAGCTAAGTTAATCTAAGGAGAATACAAAAGGCCGGTCCCACAGGGACCGGCCTTTTACTTTTGCCAAACGCTCTGACCGTCAGAATAAAACGTGATGGTACCTTCTTTCGCTGTTTCGAGAATGGTAGAGCCGACTGCCTCCACCCGTTCAATGACTTCCGGGTGTGGGTGACCGTACCGATTATCAGCTCCGGCTGAAACAATTGCATACTCTGGATCAACGACTGCCAAGAAAGTAGCATCTGAAGAAGTCTTGGAACCATGGTGCCCAAGCTTCAGTACGTCACTTTGAATATATGACGCAAAGGTAGAGGCAAGATACGTCTCAATGCCTGAAGGTGCATCACCCGTAAGCAAAAATCGTGTTTCACCAAACTCCACGAGTACCACGATTGAAGACGTGTTACTTTCCCAGTTGGTCTCATCCCCAGTCGGTGAAAGGATGGTCAATCGAGTTGAACTCCCGAGGTACAGATGCATCGGAACTTCAGATACAAGTGTACGGATTGATGCGGATGCGCTGTCATAAGCGACTGAGACACTGGTGTCGTTTTGATTGGTAGTTTCAAGTACAGTTCCGACACTATACCGTTCCAACACATCAACCAATCCTCCCACATGGTCGGCATCAGTGTGCGTTGCAATTACCACATCGAGGTGTCTATCTTGCCATGACTGAGCGACCGCTAATGTCTGTAGGACCGAGACATCCGGACCGCCATCAATCAGTGCATCATATCCTTCGGGGCTTTTAATATAAATCGCATCACCCTGCCCCACATCAAGAAACGATACTTGGAGACAAAAGCAGTCACTTGGTGAAACGGCTTGCAGTGAATAAAACGGAAACCAGGAACATACTGCAACCAGAAATAAGAGTATCAGTGTTGTAAGCCGCAGCGTTTCCTGACGAATCATTCCTCTATGATACAATGTTTCTAATAAAGATTATTAGCATTATGTTCTTTCCTATGAAATACGAAGCACTCTCATTTGATATTCCAGAATTAGCCGGCATCTCAAAAGACACCATTGATGGTCACCTTGGCCTCTACCAAGGGTATGTGAAACACGTAAATCTTATCCGAGATAAAATTGCCGCCTACAGCAATGACCCTGATAACAACGGATATGCGATTTCTGAAATGCAACGACGACTTGGTTTTGAATTCGGTGGCATGCGCAACCATGAGTACTACTTTGCTCAACTAGAAGGTGGTAGCAAACTATTACCAGACGGGGCTCTCAAAGAAAAAATTGAATTCCAGTGGGGGAGCTTCGATGCGTGGCAGAAGCGATTTAAAGAAATCGCTATGACTCGTGGTGTTGGATGGGCTATGCTCTACCTCGACCCACATACTGACCAACTCGTGCAGACCTGGGTTGATGAGCAGCACATTGGACAACTGGCGGACTTGGATATTATCTTGGCTCTTGATATGTGGGAGCACTCATACATGCGTGACTATAAAGCTAGTGAAAAAGCTGCTTACGTCGAGGCTTTCTTTGCAAACCTTAACTGGGAAGTCGTGGCGGCCAGACTGGCTTAACGGAAGAAGATTGGTGGTTCTGGTTTAACCGCTCCGACGCTAGTCGTCGGAGCGGTTTTTGGCTCATCTTCTATTTCGATCACCCACCCATCAAGCGAACTGTCAGTCACTCTCTTCGGACGATAGAGCTTGTATAAAAGAGCACCCATGACGAGATACATCACAATCATCACTACGGGCGGAAAACTCGGAACAGACACAGCTGCAAACGGTACTGAAGCGAAGTATGTAGCAATAACAATAATGTACTGCAATGACATATATGCCAATCCAGTCAGTAGCAGTACAAGTGCAGGCACCATAAGCTCAGCTACACCGGCCACAAACGTGAAGAACATCGCCACTGGAACCATTGGAAGTACGAGTACATTTACCAGTATTGAAATTAAAGATATCTCTCCGATGTGGTAGAGCAGTAGCGGTAGTACAGCAATTTGAGTAGCCAAGGTAGCGATAAAAAAATCTCGAACACCGATTTTTGTAGGTACCGTCGCGGCCAAAACTTCAAACCGAGGAGCCACTAAAATAAGTCCGAGTGTCGCCATAAATGAAAGTTGAAATCCGATATCGTACAACAAAAGATATGGATTAATGAGTATCATGACAGTACCAGCAATAAAAAGAGCTCGCAGAACATCGTAGGTTTTACTATACGCTTGGGCCACGAGTAATAAACAAGCCATGATACTCGCCCTAATAACAGTTGGTGAAAGACCTACTATTAAGGCAAAGGCAGTGATAGCTAGTATGCCAAAAATGATTCGCGGTTTTTTGGGCAGAAAAAGCGAAAGTATAGTCATCACAAACGCTACAACCAACATCACGTTGTAGCCAGATAAAACGACAATATGAATAATTCCCGTCCGTCTAAAATCATCTTCCAAATCATCGCCCAACCCCTGCTTCACACCTAATAAAAGTCCGACGCCAAGGCCAGCGTGTGGCTCAGTAAGAGCTGATTGAATTCCTCCAACAAGTAACTGCTTTTGCTTAAGGAGCCAACTAATTACTGGATTTCCTCTTCCGCTTGCGATAACCGACACTTCTGCAAATGAAATTTGGTACTCAACCCCACGAACTAATAAATATTTTGGATAATCAAACTCACGACCAAGATCAGTGACAAATGATTCAGGTTCTTTGAGCACTCCTTTTACTACTATCTCATCGCCATAGGATATGGGCGCGGTTCGTTCCGTCGAAACGAGTATCGTGTCATTCCCCGTCTCTACATAAAGCTGTAAACTCCGTGCTCGCTTGTCAGGCTCTTCTATCACTACACCAAGGAGCTCAACGTCAGCTCCAACCAACGTTTCCAACTCTGAAACACCATACCGTGAGGCAGCCGTTTCTATTCGCCATAATCCCAGGCTGAAACTAACGAGGAACAATGTAATGAGTAAGAGCTGTGGCGAAAAAATAGCAGAGCTAT
>JBGSPE010000011.1:0-164864 GCA_041738755.1 Minisyncoccia bacterium
GCCAACCCAAAAGCTGTTTCGGAGAGAACCAGCTATTACGGAATTCGATAAGCTTTTCACTCCTTACCACAAGTCATCCGATGGTTTTGAACGGCCAACCGGTTCGGGCCTCCACGACCTATTACAGTCGCTTCACCCTGCACATGGCAAGCTCATCCCGCTTCGGGTCGTACCCCTACCCTTATAATTCGCGCTATTCACGCTCGCTTTCACTGTGCCTCCGTGGGGTTACCACTTAGACGAAGGATAAAGGTACACTCGCCGGCTCATTCTTCAATAGGCACGCCGTCACCCAGGATAAATCCCAGGCTCCGACTCCTTGTAGGTGTATGGTTTCAGATCTATTTCACTCCCCTCTCCGGGGTTCTTTTCACCTTTCCCTCACGGTACTTGTTCACTATCGGTCTTCAAGAATATTTAGCCTTACCAGTTAGTTCTGGTGGATTCATTCGGGCTATTCGTGTCCCGAACTACTCAGGAGTGGAACCAAAAGAGTCAGATACATTTCGAATACAGGGCTATTACCTACTAGGGCCGCGCTTCCCAACGCGTTTTCCTATATATCTGTTTTGTAACTCTTCGCAACTAAATGCAAATTCCATCCTACAACCCCATACATATAAATATGTATGGTTTGGGCTGTTCCCGTTTCGCTCGCCGCTACTCGGGGAATCGCAAGGACCTTCTTCCTGATTATAATGGCAATCGCTACTACGCGATTATCTGATCAGAAAGAAAGTCCCGTCTATTGCTTTCTATTCCTCTAGGTACTGAGATGTTTCACTTCCCTAGGTACGCATCCTCATACAAGGATTCCTGCCGATGACAGGAGGGTTTCCCCATTCGGACATATCCGGGTCAAAGGTTATTTGGCACCTCACCGAATCTTTTCGCAGCCATATCACGTCCTTCATCGCTTCTTGAAGCCAAGGCATCCACCATACACCCTTTGTTCCTGTAAGGAACGTTGCACACCATTGCTGGAGACATTGTTCTCTTACACAAACGTTTGTACACCGCTGTACGTTTATTTTCTATCGTGAACTTCAAAAAGGAGGAGACGCGGACGGGGTCCGGGAGGTATCCGCGTCTCCGATCAAAGCTTCGCATGGATGCGTCAACTCTGACCTCTCTCAGGCTTAGTGTGGGGCCGCGCCTGAGATATTGAACAGTAAAGGAAAATCCTTTTTGAAGTTCACGATAGTTTTGAGTGTCGTCCGTGCCTACAAGCACGGACTAGTCGTGAGCTTCAAGGAAGGCGGGAGAACTAAGTCCGATGAAAATCGGATAATTCTCCCGCACCAGTGAAGGTGGCGTCGGCCTATGTCTCCACGATTGGAGGGGAGGGCGCCAGCTTAACACTGGGGAGGCGGACATTTCTACATGACCCGAGTTGCGTACAATCGGTGATGTGTCCATTGCTTCCTTGAAGCTCACGACTTAATTTGTGTTTGTTTACCGGGGACGAAAAGACCTGAGCGGTTGCAAAACCGTACTCAAACTCTAACCCGGTAAACCTTACCTGTTGTTGTGTGCATCCGCTTGCTAGAAGATACACACAACCATGCCTGTGTGCGTCGAACACACAGGACTTGCGAAGACAGCTCTTATCAAGCTGTCTTCTAGAATATGCGATTATCAAATATCGCGTACCTCCCTGAATTTTGAAGAAAAAAACCGCAGTCTCGCGGCAACCGGACAACGCCTAATGCGAAGGGATTGCTACGAAGGTGTCTTGAACTCAAAACTCATAAATACGTGATGGCTATTCTATAGAAATCGAAATAAAAGTCAAGCCTTTATTCTGGATATCTTATGCCTACTCTTACCCCCAGGGTTATACCCAGAAATAAGCCAACGAATGCCTTGTTTTAGGGATATTTTTCAAAAAGCGTCGCGGCCGAGGCCGCGACGCTTTTAATCCAATTTTGTCGCCCAAACCTACATTCGGTACGAACTTGAGGTAACTTCATCCTTCACACCGATTTTATCTACCAGCACTTGATGTGAATAATCGAAGAAGTCTCGCGTGAGTTTGTCATACATCCCCACTCGGTACATGAGATCTTCAGACGACATCGCAGCAAAGCGAACCTCTATTCCCACTTCAGCTTCAAGCGAACGGATAGCTTTTTCGATACTGGCTTGTGAGAACTTTTTCATAGCCACCATCACATCGAGTCGTTGTTCGAAGTTACGCAAGAACACGCCAGAGATACCGACAAAGTCGAGTGGTCCCGCTTTTCGTAAATGCTTCAATAGATTCTTCCCGTCTATCGGAGCGGTTTCAAACAAGAATGTTTGCAAGGCTTGGAGTTCTTGAAAATCTTTGTTGAGTGCATAGGCGATGGCTTTCATTTTTTTCTTCTTGCCCGGCACTTCAATCAACACATTTTTTTGTCGAATGACACCCGCTTTCTCAAGCGCTGACATTTCTGTTCGAGCAGTTCGGCGAACGAGCCGGGCTCGTTTCGAGATATCATCAAAGAGAAACTCTTTGGAAGGATTAAAGAGGAAAAAGCGGAGGAGTTTTACCCGGGCGGTACTACCAAACAGAATTGCGAGCGGATCAGCCATATCAGTGAATTCATTATACCAAACATCCCTTCCCCACAGGTCTGGACACCTCTCTACGCGTGTTATGAAATAACTCGACAATCGGTATATTTAGTTTATTCTCACCATTAGACAGAAAGGGACCAAATTATGCATCCACTTGTTATTGTTGAGCAAGCCCAAGTACCACAGCACTTACAGCAGTTTGTGCCAATCGAGAGCTTGATTGATAAAGCTATTCGAGCACTGATTTCACATCGAACCGAGAATGGTACCTGGACTGAAACGGAGCAACGACACTACGATGAACTCACGATGGAGCGAGTAAGGAGGATGAGACCGGTAATGCTTTCACAGCGTTTGAAGGCCCTGCGAACATCACGTCATACACCAAGATAAAATCTTTGACGGATTTCTCACCAAACAAAACCTCGCCTACCAGGGCGAGGTTTCTTGTTTCAGTAAAAATTTATTATTCTTCAATACTCTGAAGAACTGCATCACGCTCTTCATCAGTGAATCCAATAAACGTTACAGCATATCCCTTCCCCGCTACTTCTATATCGGCGTTGGTAAGCCCACCAACAAACATATAGCCTCGCAGTTTTTCGGTTGATACACGGTATATTTGATCAGTCGTTAGATATACATCTTTGACTAATAGACGAGAAATTACTATTTGTTTTTTTTCTAATCTGGAAAGATGATTAAAATCATCGGGCGTCACTGCGTAAATGGCAGTAAGGTAATCATAAGGAGATACCGTTCCTGCATTACGAGGAAATAACAGTGTCTCTCCCCCAGGAATATCGGGTAAGGTGAGATTATTTAAAATAAGTAATCTTCGTTCACCATACCGAACGGTCATACCTCCCAGTTCAAGTTGCTCGACAGTACCACCAACTGGTACGTGTAATTGGATTCCAGAAAACTCGACAGTTGTGCTACTTACAAGAGCTGGAGCTGATAAGACTTTTTCTGTAGGGACCACAGCAAGCTGACAGCCAGTCTCCGCACAGCTATCCATAAACAAACTAAATCCGATTGAATACTGCAGATGTTTATAAAATACCGCCACCAAAATAACTGCTGAAAGTGTGATACCAATAAGTACTTTTTTCATAGCTGTATTTTATTAAAATTGTCCATTACAAAATGGTATCATAGAATAATGAGTCAAAAGCTTGTAATCACATACGTAATTCTAGCAATTATTGTTTTGGCTACTGGTACATATCTCATCACCTGGTTTACGTCAGCGTCATCGCTGGGTAAAACCTTGGCTGAGTTTGATTCTCCCACAATTAATTCTAATGTAGATTCTATGGAAATAACGTTTGCAAACAAAGCATATACTGTTGGTTTTACTGGCCCAGCGCAAGAATCTGATTTCATCTCAGACTCGAGAGAATGGGTCACGGGAGACGAAACAGTGGAGAACTGGACCACTCTTGTGACAACTCATAGATTAACCCCGACCAGTCTGACATCTCTTAGTGCTGCCGTGTATGCAGAAAATGTCTCTGCCCTTCAAGCTCAAAATGGTGCCTTGGTACTTGAAACATCAATAATTAACCAAGATATGGAGGCTCTCGGTATTGACCCCAACAACCCACCGTATCTCCTCGTTTACCTCTACGAACAAAATGGTGTCACTGAGTTTAATATGCAAAAGATTGTTCAATTAAACGAACGTGAAGTTGGAAGTATTATCTACGCCGAACGGTTTCCAACCAAAAGCGAACCTGAAATGAAGGAGTATTACGAATCAAAAGAACGAACTGATAAACGAATCGAGCTCATCAAATTAGCCTTCCCGTATTAACCTGCCAAAACTTCCCTAAACCAGGATAGTTCTGATACATATTGAGAGGTATCCATTCCCATCATCTCGCACAGCTTTGTAATCTTTTCAACTACATTAGTATCGACAGTTTCTGTCTTAATTTCAACGGTCGAAAATAGTTGATCATTTGTTACAGGGCCTTCTTGCGTAGCCACAGAGTCAGTAGCAAGTAACGGTTCAAGGGCAAGGAAATACATTTTCATTGGGTGCTCAGCTTGGAAAATCTCAAGCTCTCCCTTTACATATGTCTTCTGGAATTCGTTGTTACTCACATCACCTTTGGTAGCAATAGCATAAAGGAGAGCTGGCTTTTTGAATTCCATAAAGCTACCAGTAAAGAACTGCAGTGAGGTTTTCAAGTACGTGTAGAATATTACCAACTCAGGATGCGTAGTTTGGTTCTCTTCTTGTTTGACAAGGATGTCGTCAAATGTCATTTTCTGTTCAAAAGCTCCTTTGCAATCAACATAAATCTGATCCAGTAATGTCTCCCCTGTTTGCTTCACATAATCCAGCGCTTCAAATGAAGATAGTCCAAGACTACACAGTGTACCAAGGACATAAACGTTTTCGTAAAATATATCGATAGGTTTCATACCTAATCAGTATATCAAACAAAAAACCGACAATTGTCGGTTTTTTGGTATCAATAATTTCTGAAGAAATTATTTTAATGTAACTTTCCCACAAGTCACTAAGTATATTGAATCGCTTCGCGCTCAATCTACTAAGTGCTCGCGGGCCGTAAAACATTCCCCCAGAATGTTTTACCCCTTCTCGTTGCGACGGGACAAAGCCGCTCCTCACATCGCAGCGCCTCTAAGGAAACTTTGAAAGTTTCTTACCAAAACAAAAACGCCCTTTAGGGGCGCTTGTGTTTTGGATTAAGAAACTTATTTCAAAGTTACCTTAGCTCCAGCTTCTTCGAGCTTAGCCTTGAGGGTTTCAGCATCTTCCTTCTTCAATCCTTCCTTGATGATTGCTGGTGCGCCATCAACTGCTTCCTTAGCTTCCTTAAGACCGAGTCCTAGAGCTTCCTTTACTGCCTTAATAACAGCAATCTTTTGCGCTCCGGCTTCAGTAAGTTCTACAGCGAATTCGCTTTGTTCTTCAGCTGCATCACCTCCTGCTGCTGGACCAGCTACTGCTACTGCAGCGGCTGATACACCAAATCGCTTTTCAAATACCTTCACGAGTTCGTGAAGTTCAAGTACTGACATTTCTTCAATCTTAGCAACCAAGTCCTTGAACTTTGCTGGTACTTCGAATGATTCATCGACACCACTGTCCTTCGCTACTACTTCTTCCTTAGCTTCTGCTTTTGTTTCTTCTACTACTGGAGCTGCAGTTTCTTCAACTGCTACTTCCGGAGTTGTGTTTTCTTCTGACATAAATAATATTTTAGTTTCAGTTTTTAATTAGATTTCAATGAGAAAGGGAAATTTTGCTTGAGATGCGAGGCGGACAAAGAAAATACTGAGAGGCGTACTAGTTGTACGATGAGCAGTATTTTACTGCAGTCCAACAAAGCAGATTGAGTGAAGTTACCCTTTCTTCTCGGCGATAGCGTTAAGTGCTAACACCATCCCCTGAATTGGTGAATTGATAACATTAACGAACATACCGCGGAGTACTTGCAATGGTGGGATTGAAGCAATTTCGGTCATTTCTGACTGATCTTTGAATACTCCCTGGAAAACTCCTCCAACAATCGCGAGATTGTTTTTGTACTTCCCTGCAAATTCTTTGATATTTTGGGCTGGTGCAATTGCATCAGTTGAGTACGCAATGGCAATTTCTCCATCAAGAGTTGGCATATTTCCTTCAAATGCTTCACCGAAGGTTCGCTTCATCAGCGTCTTCTTAGCAACGAAGTACCCGACTCCCTTTTGACGAAGGCTTTCACGCATCGCAGTAGTATCAGCTACGGTCATCCCGTTGAACTTCACAAATACGATTGATTCAGCTTCTCCTTTTACTCCTTCGAGCTTTCCGAGAATTGTTTCCTTCTTGGCTTTAGTAATGGCCATAATATATTGAGTGACAAATAATCTATCAGACCCACAACGGAAAATCTGTAAGATTTTCCGTTCTAGGCTTCGACCCCAACTAAAAATAGATGGACCTCGGCGGGCGTCCCAAACGGGACATTACCTTATTTCCTTTGCGAAATAAGACCAGCTGTCATGAGCCTGATGCCTGACACTATAGCAGATTGTTTGCTATTGTAAATGCCTTATAATTACTGCATTTTCGGGATGTAGCATAGTGGTAGTGTGCGCCCATGGGGTGGGTGTGGCCCGAGTTCGATTCTCGGCATCCCGACAGAATTTCAAGATAATGGTTTATCGTTTAAATATCAAAAAAAGCCGAGCTATCGCTCGGCCTTTTTTATACGGATGGAAACAAAGGGAAGCCCATGGCCGCCTGTAGACGTTTACTCTTTTTCACGAGTAGAATACCGGATGTAAAGATAGTTATTGCTATCGCCAAAAATATAATTTCTTCAATAGCTGTTCCTCCAGTAAGTACAATATAGACTCCTACCACTATTAATAGTCCAGCTGTCCAAATAACTGTAGAGAAAACCATGAAAATAAAATTCTTTATGAGTTCTTTCATACTTACCCTTCACTTTCTCGCTTCAATAGCTCTGCTTTGTGACCAACGAGATTGGCAAGGAGTTGCAAGAAGGTAGCCACAACTGAGAGGGCTAAAATGACAGTTGGGAAAATAGCGTATGGCGTCAGGAGGTAAAAGAACGTGACAGTAGCAGTCGCCCACACACCAATACACCATGGACAGGACAAAAGGTCGGCAATCGTACGACGCGGACCAAACTTTGGCTTCACGAGTTCATAGCTCTTCCCTACCTTGGCAATATCCAAAAATTGCTCTCGGATAAATTTCGTAATCGCGTCATAGACAAAGAGTCGGATAATCCGCCACGAAGCGAGTGTAATCAAAACAAAATCAACCAACTTGAGTTCGGCATACGGGATCCTCGACTCAGACTGCAGAATAATCGCCCCCATCACCACAAGCAGTGTGAAGAAAAGCATGAACACAAAATTCCAAAAATACTGGTCGGTAATGCGAAGCATATTGTTTGTAGTATACCATCACTCCCCCATCAAAATCACTACTTATTTTTCGACCTATACCCTCGAATAATTTGAATAATTGAACCAAAAGTAAAGATAAAATACAAAATGAATTGTGCCATTAAGTCAAACTGGTCGTTCATATTAAACCATCCACCAGGCCTATGGTGAAATTCTAAGCTAATCACAAGCGAAAGAAAAATTATGACTGGTATTGTGAATTTAATAAAATTCCACCAACTATTGAATACTTTATTCGGCATCCAAAATGTAACTATTGAAAAAACCAGGATAAAAGGAAATACTAAAAAAATGTCTTGATATTTATTGATACCATCTCCACAATAGACTGCACACACTCCAAACTGTCTTGTGTTGAAGAGAACAAATAGTATCAAGCTACCTATAATAGACAGAATTAAAGTCACATTTTTCATACTTTGGCTATACTTAGCAAATTTAATAATCTAACCAGTTCGCTTAATAATCTATACATCTCTTGCCAGTACAGATCTGTTGAAGTAGTAACGCCTTCTACCTGACCCATTGCTCGAACTCTAGTACCACCTCCTCCAGTATCTCGAGAAATTTCTGTAGGTTCTTCAATTTCTGAAGGAACTGTTGGTGATGGAGTAATAGATAATTCGATTATTGAATTATTTGTAAGTATGTCAGCATCAATTACTCCGTCACCTTCATAGTCTATCGTAAGTGAACTTGAAGCTAATTCAGCTTGGGGGACAAATATAACCTCTGTACCCACATCACTTGGAATACCAACAAAATCAATCCTCTCAACAAGCTCCTCTCCTTCCCATTCTTCAACTTCGAGCGTAAATGAACCAAACTCTTGTCCAAATAGTAAAAGTTCAGTATCTGATATATCACTAGGAACACTAATGTACTGCACTTCTCCAAAGCGTTGGTAGTAACCTCCTTCAATAGTCCTTGTTGTGCTACTTAATTCTCCCGCCGGACTTCTGAGCTTCATATCAAGTGGGGAATGTAACTGGTATACCACTCTATCTGTACTTTCTAAATTTACTGGATTTTCAGAAATATATTCAAACTCAAATTCTGAATTAATTCCTAGAGTATTAGCTATATAGGCTTGGACATCAGAGACTTCAAGCATGTCTTTATGAACGCGATTTAATAATACATCGTTGTTGTATTTGTCTAAATCTAACCACAAGGTTTCTATATCTTCAATTGCTTGAGCACTACTACCCATAACTGTGCCGTCTCCTTCGGGTGATGTTGTGATTCTAGTTCCTAATTTTGGTTCATATTGAGTACACAGAAATAATATTCGAGAGACACATTTTTGATCAGTAAAATATGAAATGGTTGCCGGTGTCTGAACGCCTACTCCAGCAATTTGTGACACACCAAGGCTCGCTGGTGGTGTCCAGGCTGATTGAATTTGATGAGCAATATTCGCGTATTCAAGTAAAAGTGGGTCGGTCACTTCCGGGGTCGCCGAGTCACTTACATCTGGATCAGCTCGACCACTGCTCTTGCTTAAAAAACTATGGAGAGTGTCTTTGTCAGTGATTGATTCGCCAAATCGAGTTCGCCATTCATCAGTCGCTACCCCAGACTCGAAGATGATGACCGGATCAATTGCGTCAGTAAAATAGGCCTCACTCGGTAATAGGTGATGAATAAACGGCATAGTATTAATCAAAGTTCTACTCGTTACTTGATTAAGCACAGCACCAAAAGGACCAATTTCAGAACCATGGAGTAGAGATATGACTGATTCAGGAGTGCCGCTTTGCGGCACTCCGACTAATATTAAATTATCAATCTTTGGAAGAAGTGGATCATTGTTTGCTTCCAAAGTAGACAAAAAAGCTTTTGCTACTAACCCGCCATTGGAGTGAGTTACAATAGTTACTTTCCCCGAAAGCGAGTCTTCTGCCATGCGAGCAATTGTTTGGTACAGATAGCCATCTACATAACTTGCAGCCAACCCGCCTCTTACTTTCCCATCTGCCTCTGTGCTTTTTAAAATATCATCTAATTTAAGCCTCCAGTCGTACGGGACTGCTTCAAAGTCCGCTATTACACCATCACTTTCTAAACTTTCAAAGTCTTCTAAAAATGATTTATATAAACTTAGGCCAAATGTTGCATCGACAATCCCGCTTGGTTCATTTGTTGTATAAATATCATTATCACTCCGTCCAGTAAAAGATGTGGTCAGTCGTAACTGGGCACAATCGCTAGGAGAAAACCATCGCTCTTTTATCCCGGGCCCTCCTCCACAAACATCACTTTCTTCATACAGTCGCGAACCCATAATCCCTGGCAGAAACAACACGCTCGAAGCACCGAGGGGTTCGGGAGTGGTATACGTGATGATGAATGGAATAGCCACGACTTCCTGGTAATCCTGGTAATACGCGTAGGCGGTAGCTGGTAAAAAGAAAGACTTGAGCCACTGTTTCCAGGTTGGTTCAGTTTGAAAAATTTGAATTGGTATTTCTTCAAACACCAACACCGCAACATACTCCCCTTCCGGAAGTGAGGAGAAATTAAAAGTACCACCCCTCCTTACACCCACCTCACGATAATCATTCCCATCAGCACGATAGAGAGTACATGGATTAAAGTATGAATTTCCTGGCTTGTTAATCTGATACGTACCGGAAAAGTCTCCGCCTTCAGATATTGTGACGATAGCATCCTTTATGAGCTCAATACCATTAATTGTAATATTGTAACTATATGGGTCTGGTGTATCTGCATTAAACGGATTATTACAATCGTCTATTGGAGTACGTTCATCAATTAGTCCATCTCCGTAGTCATACTGGGTGATAACATCACCGCAGGCAAAGGCCGAGAGTGGTTGGCCACCCCATAGGATTACGGCCGCGAGGCCGAGAATTACTCCTGCCGTTCGCTTCATTACTTTTATGCTACCACCATTTTCCATCTTGACCAGCCCTTACCGTGAATTCCCGAGGTCTGACCTCGGGAATTCAGTACCAAACGAAATCCAATCTAACAATTCACTTTTTACATCAGTTGCTGTTGAAAAATACCTTGGAAAATGTTCTTGATTCAAGATCCTTGAACTTAAGTACTCATGGTTAATATAGGCCATTAAACTAGAATATGGATATAAACAAACGTCATTATATATTTTTTTAGTCATATCAAAATATGTATCGTCTGATTCGTTAGATTTAAATAATTTGACTGGATTAAGATGTATATATGAAAAAAGATATTTTAGATATTCATCTGAATCAGAGTGTTTTGCTTTAAAACGACTTTCAAACAAGCCTCCCGTTCTTTCATACTTTTTATTGAAGTACATCGAATACCCGGTCATTAACTTACTCATAAATTTTGAAATACCCTGCTCTGCTAGTGGTGTGAGCAGCAAATGAAAATGGTTAGGCATCAAACAATACGCCCCAACCGCGACAAGATTTTCACCACGTTCGAATTCATAGATATTTTTGTGTGTCTTTTTAATATCTTTTATACTTACGGACTTTGTAGAGTTAGCAAGGTAAAGAAGACTTAGAAAACGCTGATAGTCTTCTGGAGATTCGAAGATTATTCGCTTATCTGTACCTCGGTTGTAAACATGATAGAACTCCTGAGGTGCAAATTCGACGGTTCTTGTAACCATACGGTTTAAGAATAACATTTTTTATATATCCCGAGGTCAGACCTCGGGATATATCTTTCTGGGAAGCAGGTTTTAGATGGTTGGGTGTGAGTTTGGGAGAAAAATGATAGAGTACTCTATCGCTACAATGGGGTGGCGAATGATTTTTGAAGGAGTGTTCTTTTATGGACGATAATAAGGCTGATCAGCCGCGAGCAATGCCGGTGATGGTTGAAGGCATGAACGGTGCCTGTATGCCCGGTGCGAGCCACATGGCGTCGGCTGGGGTGGTTGTAGTCACGAGTAAGGAAGTGTTGGCCATACCTGATGATTGTCCGATGCTGGACCTGGGAGACGGCTTCTCCGGCACACCGAATACGGCCGAGTTGCTGCCGCAATCGGCACCTCAGCAGGCAGTCGCCTACTATGATGATTCGCCGGAGCTCGCTCTGAATAGCTTCTCGATTGATGGAGATGATGAAACGGAATAGTCGGGACTGGCCCACTAATCAGTAGCATGGTATCCCGAGGTCAGACCTCGGGATAGTAAAAACAAAAAGCCGGTTGGTGCGCGCGCATCAACCGGCTTTTCTCTTGTTTTTAGATTTCCCTAGGTCTTGCCTAGGGAGAATTTGGTTTCCTATAGTGAGGGGATGTATATAACAAAAAGCCCCGCCGAAGTTAATCGGGGGGCTTTTTGTGTGTTATCCCGAGGTCTGACCTCGGGATAGGTTTTATTACTGCTTTATCAAGGCGATACCTTGATAAAGCAGTAGGTGGATGGGGTCAGATACAAGAAAACCCCGCCGAGGCGGGGTTTTCTTTAGACTAGAACTATTCGTTCAAAATCAAGGTAACTAATTACTTAGTTAGCGTTGATGTTGATGAAGCTTGTTCGGAAATCTTGTGCTGGAGTTGGTGTGTATGTTTCATCATCAGCATCTCCTGCGATTTCGTCATCACTGAAGCCTACACCTGTGAGTGCTACTCGGTGTTGACCTGTAGTGTTGGTGTCTACTGTTACAGTCAATGTGAATGTTTCAGTTTCTCCTTCTCGGACTGCGAAGAAATCAGATGATTCCTGGTCAGCTGTTGAAGAAAGTGTTCCTGAAACAGTTGTTGTTGCTCCGTTTGGACCTTCTACTGTGTAAGATACACCTGTAGTTGTAGCTCCGTTAGTAGCTCGTTCGAAGATGTAGAAGTCACCTTCTACAGCTGTTACTTCGAAGTCGATTGAGAATGAACCAGTTTGGTCATTGTCTCCAGTTGTGTCAGTTGTAAATTCAACAGCGTCAACTGGTACTACGATACCTTCAGCTACAAGAGTGTGTTCTTCACC
Source organism: Minisyncoccia bacterium (assembly GCA_041738755.1). Lineage (GTDB taxonomy): Bacteria > Patescibacteriota > Minisyncoccia > Phycocordibacterales > UBA918 > OLB19. Next base: position 12,480 of record JBGSPE010000011.1, read on the forward strand.
GACAGCTGAACCATTGAGGTCACCACCGAGAATGTCATCAGCTCCTTCAGCGTCAGTTGAGTCTACGTCAGCGCTAGCTTCGATAGTTGTACCGTTTGAGTATCGATCAACATTGTTTGATGATTCTTGTGCTCGGAAGTCAACCATCACTACTACTGTTACTTCTTCGCCTTCATCAATGACGATGTCACCATCGACGTCGAATTCGAACTTAGTAGTATTTGAGTTTGATACTGGTGAGTTTTCCGCATCGAAGATTTCACCATCGATTTCGATTGATACATCATCGATAACCAATGATGAAGTTGTTGAGGTTTCAACATCTACGAATAGCGTATTGATTTCAACATCAGCATCTTCTGCTTCGAGAGTGTATTCAAGAACAGTTACATCATCTGTATCCTGATCTGTATCAACAATGATGTCTGTTGAATCTGGGTTGTTTGAACCAAGTGAGAAGGTAAGTTCTTCACCGTCTCCTTCAACTACAATGTCGAAGTCAACACCTTCTGAAGCTCCGATTTCATCAAATGAATCTTCGTCTTCAGATACACCATCAGCGTCGAAGTATCGTACGTCTGTTACTGCAATATTCCATGCTGCGTCAGTGTCGTCATCAACACCGTCAACACTTGACATGATTGTTGCTCCAACAAGTACTTCTACTTCTTCATCTTCTGGAAGGAAGAGTTCAAGACCTGAGAATCGGAATTCTCCGTCATCTTCTTCGAGGTATTCATCCTCGTCTGAAGCATCGAATTCTGCAATCATGTCGCCATCAACCCAGAGGCTGATAGTTTCGAACGTTTCCCATGGGTCTTGTTCGTCAGTTGAAGTTGCAGCATCGAGTACGAAAGTGATTCGGTCGAGTTCGAGGTCACCATCTGTAGCTTCGATTGTAAGCTCAGCGATAACTTCGTCTTCAGAACCTTCTGGAATGTCAGTGTCTGGAGCGTCGTCGATTTCAAATGTATCGAGATCACCTTCACCTGAAAGTTCCATCATTTCGTCATCCATGTCTTCGTCATCCATTTCTTCATCGTCCATTTCTTCGTCATCCATTTCTGCTGAAGTAACACAAAGTGCGTTAGCCTTAGCTCGTGAACCTGAACCGAAGTATCCGGTTGGGTTTGAAAGGTTGATTGGTGTAAGGATTTCAGCTGCGTACTTTACTTGGAACTTTGATACAGCTGCTGCTGTAGCTGGTCCGTAGTACATAGTTTCCATTCCCTTTGATCCTGCTCCTGAAGCTGACACTGTAGTGTCTGCATCTGAGTTAAGGAACTGTTGGAGCTTCATAACATCGTCACCAGTTGAACCTGATGAGAGGTCTCGTGTCCATGTGTATGGGCAGAATGAAGCTGAGCTGGTTGAACCTGCTCCAGCTGAAGCTGGTACGTCTGATTGTAGAGCAGCAACTTGCGCGAGCAAGTCGTTGATCATTGCTTGAAGTTCTTCAGTAGTTTGCGCTTGTGATACAGGTGCAAATGCTGAGAACATCATAGCGATTGCAATCAAAGCTACTGTGAACTTTGATGCAACGTTTTCTGTGATATTCGTCATATAATAATTTATTTGTTTTGTACGTGATTAAGCACGTCGTCTGCATATCTGCAGACTTTAATTTGATAAGGCCTAATAAATATGAATTAATTCATATTCGTAAATGGGTTATCACGCCACTTACGTAATATCACTAACTCAGAGGGTTACCCCTCTGAGGTTAGCTGTGATTCCGGGGTGCGTCAGTCAAGCGGTCAAAGGCGGGAATAGGTACGGCGGTATATCTCTTTTGAAGGTGGCTTTCGTTACCATAGTAAGAGGCCACGTTCGTAAGAACGTTTATTGCAAGGATATATAAATGATTGAGGGAGTGAACTCCGACTCATCATTAGCTTGTCAATGAACATACACCCGAGCTGAAGCTTCTTCATATATCAGAGATGGTTTGTGGTCTTCACAAAGCACGTATCTGATTCAGAAAAAGCGCACTTCAGCGCAGTACTGTAGAGTGTAGCATTTTTGGAGAAAATATCCAGTTTTGTAATTGTGGATATGCAGAATTCAAGAATGAATTAAGCGCGTATTCACAAGACTTATGCTTGATATTTTCTAACTACAAACAACAGTACGTGGGTCTGTTATATAAGACGACCTCTGTCATGGCTTCTTACCCCTCCTTTTATTACAGAACAACAATAGGAAGTGTGCAACTATGGGGGTATGAGTGGATTGCGGAAGCGTGCGACAGCTGTCTTTTAATACTGCTGTCGCTCGCTTCCCTTCATCATGTGCGTATCATTTTGACTTATACAACACTCACACGTATCTAAGACACTTAATTATCTATAAGACAGTTATTTCTTTACCGAGTACTTAGACCAGCGTCTTTCTCCTTCACGGATTACTTGTCCTTTTTCTATGAGACTATTGAGTTCACGTTGAATTGTCTTTTCACTCACGTCGGTGATGATTTCTGCGATGTCTTTGATGGTAGCTTGGGGTTTGGCTTCAAGGACTGTCTTTATGCGGTCTGATCTATCGGTCAACTGACTGTAGACAAAGTGGGCGTCGCTACTGATGTCACCGGCAGGAATCTGTACACGTTGTCTCCGCGGAGTCGTTACTCGTTTGTTACTGATGGCTCCGATTGATTTTTGAGTTAGGGTCTCTCCTCTCATGCCAAGTTCAGCCATACCAGAGAGTGATACTCCGGCTACTTTGAGATAGTGGTGATTGATGTACCGCTGCGTAGCATCAAGTTGCTCAAAGAGTATGTTGGTGATGTTCCCCGGGACCGCACCAGAGGCTTCGGCGATACGGAGTGTGCTCTCAAGTGAGACGAGACTATGGAGGAAGTGTTCGAGTCCTTCATACTCTTCGTGCGTCTGTAACCGGAGTGTCTCTAAGGCGACTTCGTGTGTTTGGAGCGCTTTGTCTTTGAGGTGATCAACGTGGATGCTTGTCTCTTGTCCTTTATTAATGTGAGACAAAATATAGAAGATAACTGATACTAGCTTCTCTGTTTTCTTAAAGACATTATTAAAGTACTCAGAGTCATTTGCGAGTCTTTTAATCTGGAATAAGTTGTCCTTTTCTGAAGTCATAGCGGTGTCTTTTTGTCTTATAAGTTGCTCGGTTGTCTTAGACTCTACTATAAGGACATTTGAGACATTTGCAAGTAAGCGGTCCTTTCTTATCAACGTCTTGGCGCGCGTGCGACATGGTATGATGTGCGTATTACGTGCAAGAATTTTGTTGATTTTTATTTCCTATGGCCCGAAAAAAACCACTCAAGAAACCACCTCGTCAACCGCTGTTTGACGATCTTTCGCCGCAAGCGAAGCAAGCTATCTGGTCAGTCTTTATGGCGATGCTGGCAGTCTTCTTTTTGTTTGCACTCTTTGAAGCGGCGGGACCGGTTGGTCGGTATACGGACATGGGGCTCCGCTTCCTCTTTGGCAGTGGAGCATGGCTCGCACCACTCGCGTGTCTCTCATATATATACGTACTATTGAATCCACGAGAGAATCAGTCGCTCAGTGTTTCTAAAGCGCTCGGGACCGCCCTCTTCTTCCTGTCACTGTTTGGTGCCTTGGAACTCTACGAAGCAGGTAACGGAGGAGTGATTGGTCTCTCACTCGTGTGGCCACTTACCGCACTCCTTGGGGTCACTCTGACCGGAGTGTTGTTCGCTTCACTGATACTCATCTCGGTCTTTTTGCTTTTCAATACCGGACTACGATTCTCACTCTTTGCTCAAAAAGACGGTACTGAGGATGAGGAGGAATTTGATGATGAGTTTGAAGATGAAGAAGTTACACCTAAGAAAGGCAAAGAGAAACTTCCTGAACCCGAGGACGAAGAAGCAGACGATGACAATAGTAAAGGTCTTACTGCGGTTGGAAAAGCCGTAGCAAAAATTGCAGCTGCTCGACCGAGCGAAATCGTAGTCAAAAACTTTAGTGGGACCTACATTGCACCGTCCCTCTCACTCTTGAAGAAAGAGACGAGTAAGGCGCAGATTGGTGACGTGAAGGCAAACGCTAACATGATTAAACGAACCCTCCATGAGTTCGGTATTAGTGTGGAGATGGACGCCGTTGAGAGTGGTCCGACCATCACCCGCTACGCCTTGAAGCCAGCCCAAGGAGTGAAGATCTCTCGGATTGTTGGACTGCAGCAAGAACTCCAGTTGGCTCTTAAGGCGAGCTCGATTCGTATCGAAGCGCCAATCCCGGGTAAGTCACTGGTTGGTATCGAGGTACCAAATCAGACGAGAGCTACAGTCGGTCTTGCTTCAATGCTCGCTACCCCGGACTACACCGACTCCCCTCATCCACTGATTGTGGCTCTCGGGAAAGATGTTACTGGTCACGTGCACTTCGCGAACGTGGCCCGGATGCCACACGGACTGATTGCTGGTACGACTGGGTCTGGTAAGTCGGTCGCGATTCACAATGTCATCATCTCGTTGCTCTTCCGGAACTCACCGGACCAGCTGCGCTTCATCCTCGTCGACCCTAAGCGAGTGGAACTCACCCTCTATAACAAAATCCCCCATCTCCTCACACCGGTTATCACCGACGCCAAGAAAGCTATTCGCGCACTCTCATGGGCAGTGAAGGAAATGGAACGACGGTACGATATCCTCGAAAGTGAGCAAGTGCAGAACATCAGCTCATACCACAAGAACGTCTACCAGCCAGCCAAGAAGGAATGGGAAGCCAATGGGAAGCAAGAAGAGGAGCGGGTAAATCTCCCGGAAGCCCTCCCCTACATTGTGATTATCCTTGACGAGCTCAACGACCTGATGCAGGCGTACCCACGGGAACTTGAAGCCTGTATCGTACGACTCGCCCAGATGAGTCGGGCGGTCGGTATCCACCTTATCCTCGCGACCCAGCGTCCGTCGGTGAATGTTATTACCGGTACTATTAAAGCTAACGTACCAACTCGTATCGCCTTGGCGGTAGCCTCACAAATCGACTCACGAACGATTATTGACGGCGTAGGAGCTGAGAAGCTCCTTGGAGCGGGCGACATGTTGTACCTCTCTTCTGATAGTCCACGGCCTTTCCGCCTCCAATCAGCCTACGTCTCAGAAGAAGAAATCAAAAAAGTGGTGGATTATCTCCGCAAGCAAGCCTCGACTGACCTGTCTGACACGATTAACTTCGATGAAAAAGAAGAGAATGGTGGCGATAGCTTCTTTAAGTCACTGACTGGAAACGGTAATGAAGAAGCTGATGACGAGCTCTACGACGATGCCAAGCAGGCCGTCATGGAAGCTGGTAAGGCCTCGACCTCGTACCTCCAGCGAAAACTACGGATTGGGTACTCGAGAGCAGCGCGCCTGATTGACCTCCTTGAAGAAAACGGTGTGATTGGTGCCCAAGATGGCTCGAAAGCCCGGGAAGTGAAGTATGACAGTGGAGAAGATACTGATGATGAGGAGCTTATCCGAGAATAATACCTATGGAACAGCGTATCTTGGATTATTTCAGTTTTCGTTCCCTTACCCTCAGTATTGTTGGGTTACTGGGAGTCTTGTGTCTCTTGCTCTTCCTTATCTTTCAGGCTCGGTATGTGATTGTGGGTCCGCAGATAGTGATAACCGAGGCGCCGCAAGGACCACAGAACCAGCAACAAATCTTCCTCGGTGGTCGGGCATATAATATCTCTCGCCTCTGGCTCAATGATCGGCCAATTTATACCGACCCTCAGGGGAATTTTAAAGAGGCGCTTGTCCTCGAAAACGGCTATACTATAGCTACCCTACGAGCTGAAGATCGATACGGCAGGAGCACTGAAGTGCAACAGACGTTGGTCTATGCCCCGGCCAGCTTCGTGCAGTAATAGACGGAGGTCTACCCTATTTATAATCACGTAATCAAATTAGTATGGCAGTCAAAAAAGGTCCAAAGAAAGCTCCCGTGGTCGCACGAAAGACCGGTGAAAAAAGTGAAATGAATGATATCGCAGAAACCCTGCGCAGTATCAAGACAAAATTTGGTGATGAAGCCATCATGACGCTTGATGAAAGTAAGAAGGTGGATGTTGAAGCTATCTCATCTGGGTCTATCGGACTTGATGAAGCACTCGGTATCAGTGGTTACCCACGGGGACGAATTATTGAAATCTACGGACCAGAATCGTCTGGTAAGACTACCCTCGCTCTCCATGCGGTTGCCGAAGCACAAAAGGCTGGTGGTATCTGTGCCTTTATCGATGCTGAACATGCGATGGACCCTGAATACGCTCGAAACCTTGGTGTGAAGCTTGATGAACTTCTTATCTCACAACCTGATAATGGTGAGCAGGCCTTGGAAATCGTGGAATCACTCGTCCGCTCTGGAAAGCTTGATGTGATTGTCATCGACTCGGTAGCGGCCCTTACCCCACGAGATGAAATCGAGGGTGAAATGGGCGCCCACCATGTGGGTAAGCAAGCTCGACTGATGAGCCAGGCCCTGCGAAAACTCACGGGAATTGTCGCGAAAAGTAAGACGGTAATTATCTTCATCAACCAAATCCGCATGCAGGTAGGAGTGATGTTTGGTAACCCTGAGACTACTCCAGGAGGAAAGGCCTTGAAGTTCTATACCTCTGTTCGACTTGATATCCGTCGTATTGCCCAAATTAAAAAGGGCGAAGAAGTGGTTGGTGGTCGGCACCGAGTGAAGGTAGTAAAGAATAAGGTCGCTTCCCCTTTTCGCACCACTGAATTTGACCTTATCTACGGAGAAGGAATTAGTCGTGAAGGAGAACTCTTGGCGCTCGGAGAGAAATACAAGATGGTGCGTAAGTCAGGAGCGTCATACACCTATCTCCCACCAGGTGGCGATGAGTCCGCTGAAGTGAAGCTTGGACGTGGGTATGACGCCGCTCGGACTACCCTCCGGAGTGAAAAGAAGCTCCAAACTGAACTCTTGAAGAATATTCGGAAAGCAATGAAAGAAGATATGGCGCCTGCTGGCCCAACTAAGAGCTCAGCAAGTGATGATGAAGAAGAACAACTACCAGAAGCTGAATAGAGAGTAAAAGCCGCCGGGGCCAAAGGCCCCGCGGCTTTTCTACATATTTCACCTCTTTATAATACCTCTTATTGTTATACTGAAAAATAGATTTAATACTCATTATTTATTTTATGAAAAATCTTATATATCGTATACTCGCAGGGACTATTATATTGAGTATTCTAATTATCGTTAGCCTTGTCTTCATAGGTATAGCTAGCGACCAGGGTAGTTTACAAATAACTGATCAAGAACCAGCTATGAATTCAGACACTTATAGTGACGAGACCTTACAAAAACTCTATGCGGAAGGTAAATATGATGAATTAAAACAAGCGCTCGTCTCCGCTGTTAGCGATCCTCTGACCAATCCTTTCTCACTCTATTCATATAGTGCCACGCTCTTTGAGTTAGGAAATCGAGAACAAGCGGCTTTTGTATTTTACTTGGCTCAAGTCCGAACGAGAGCATATACACAACTTGACCCAGATCCATCTGCTTCTGGCGCATTACGAGGAGCACTGAATGACGGTGTGGGGCAAATTATTAATCCTTGGGTAGGGTCTGATGCGGAGAGTTGGAAACGAATTGCTTTTGCGGCGGTCGCTTATGATCAAGGTCTTGGCTACCCTGCTCCGGAATTTGGAACTCCAAAAGAAACCTGGGAAGCACTGATTGATGCCGAACGAGCGGCTTACGCCGCTGATATGGAGTCGTTTCTTGGTCCTCTAGACCAAGCTACCCATGCGATACAACGGGAACAAAACGGTCTCTATGCCGGACCATTGCAAGATCCTGGTGAACCACTACCAGCAGCATGGATCGAGCCTACTTATCTAGAATAATTAATCTTGAAATAGCCAAAGCAGGGACTCTTGTAAAAGTCCCTGCTTTTTTACCCAATGAATACGCCACATCTGTACTTGGAGTTGCTATACTTTAATCAGAATTGTTTTAATCTATTATCCTCACTTTATATGAACATAATTATTAAAAAAGCACTGACCCTCACCCTACTCATACTATTATTACCAATTACTACCCTATCAGCTGAAACAGCTACGGTTGAGGAACAACTCCATACATCTTCACTCCAAAGCGCTGCGACCAACCAGAGTCTCTATCGGTTTCCTCGAGTGCTTGGACATAGTACTGATGAAACTTCCACCCGAGTCACGAGAACTCTTGAACAAGCAATTGCGAGTGAATATGAAGATATTACTATAGAGCCACCAACTGGATGGTCAGTGTCTGAAGAAATTGATGCAGATGGGATATTTTCAACTTATATACTCAATGAAAACTATACTGCCCAGATTGCAATACATCGTATTTATGACCCTGAAGTAACACTAGATTCTCTCACGGAAGAAATTGAAGCTGTCTGTGAAGTTTGTGGCTACACCATTGAGGACAAAGAGGAAGTAACCTTTCTTGAGGAAGATGGTATATTCTTTGCGGTACAAGCTGATGGCGAGCGATTTGATCAATATGCCACGGTGATTGATGACGTCGCATATATTGCTACCATCTCGGCTGGAGATGAACTCTGGGATAGCTATAAAGCTATCATGACTAAGAGTATTGAAACACTTGAAGTTATTTCAGTTGAGCCAATTAAAACTACTCCCATTGAACCTGAAGAAGTTGATACAGACGCCTTCGAAGCTGTGATTGCATTGATTGAAGCAGAAGAATTCGAACAAGCAGAAGTAGCAATCATTGAAGCGGTGGCAAATCCTGAGACTGACCCATTCACCCTCTATGGATACAGTATTATTCTTTTCTATTTCTTGGAAAATCGAGAACAAGCGGCCTTTGTGTTTCATGTCGCTCAGCTCAGATCAGGAGCTTTTACAGAAACTCCAGATGATTCCGACTCTTATGGGTACTTTGCCTTACGCTCATCTCTCGATAGTATTACGGGAGAAGTTATTCTGCCTTGGCTAGGGTCTGATATTGAAGCTTGGAAGAAACTAGCACAAACTGCCATTAATTTTGAACAAACACTCGGCTATCCAACGAACCTCCTTGGACTTGATGAAGCTGCGTGGGAGGAATTGGTGGATGATGTGCGAGATGAATACCAAGCTGGAATGGAGGAATACTTACTCCCTGTAACTGAGAGCGAAGCCCGGGCCCTCCGAGCTGAAAACGGACTCTCGGTTGGACCGTGGGAAGGCCCAGGCGACCCAGTACCAGTTGAGTGGAGATAACACAGACGTAAAAAAGCGGCCATAGGCCGCTTTTTTGTCTTCTCATATTTTCTGTACTGAATACATGTCTTACCAGCTTCTCCCTCCACCTCCACCTCCGCCTCCGCCAGAGCTACCAGAGGAAGAGCCTGAACTTGACCCTGAAGACCCTGAGGAATTACCATTTCTAGAAACAAATGTTTTTTCCGTACTGCTGGTGAAATTTCCAAAATCAGTCACAAAAGAATTCGCAGTAAAGTTCTCGACCGAACCACCTTGATACCAAGATGGATTGTGCTGATACATTTCTTCAAACTCCTTCGCCCACTTCTTCTCTAATCCGAATATCATGGCAAATGGGAGTAGTATTTCAAATAATTCTGGGGTTTTTTCTGGAGCATTGTGAAATTTGATACGCTCATCTTCGGCCACATCAATATACAATTTCAAGCCTTCAAGGTAATAGGCTGCTTCAATTCCCTTTTCGGAATAGTGTAATCGTTTAAAGTTTTTTGAAGAGAAGAAATAGCCTAGAAATACATAACACACAAGCAACGCTATATAAGTAGCAAAAGCTATTGTCCCAAAAATAACCCACACAAAAACACCGGGGTTAACAGCAAAAAAGAGAACTAGAAATGGGTGCAGTTTAAAAAATGGTCGGGCGTATTCTGGGTCTTTTTTGCAAAGAAAATATCCAGACTTAGTTACTTCTTTGCTTAGCTCAGATGAAAGTGTGTATATATGTTGCCCAAAACTTGCTTTAATAGTATCTAGATTATTTCCACTAAGCATATCGAACAGTACTTTGCTGTACGTACTTAGGGTATCTTTCGAAGTATTAGTTCCGTCAAAGGTATATGTATCTGGCAAAATAAGGTTTTCATCGGTTTTTTTAATGATGATATGTCCTTTAGTTGCAAGATAAATAGTCTGGGCTGATATCACGCTTGGTGAAACATCAACAGCGCCCTTTAATACTGCAGCAGCGAGCAGTGGATCAAAAGAAGCAGGATCATACTGTGCAACAACATTGTACTTTTCAGATAAACGGCGAACACGCCGCCAGGCTGGCAATCGCTTTTTCAGTACGCGGTACAGCAGGAACGGAATCAAGAGGAGTGGCCAGTACTGCAAGTAATCTGGCTCGGCAGGTGCGACTTCTGGTGAAACTACTACATCGGGCGGAAAGGCTACCGCAATGGTCATACCTTGGCCAGGCATGAGTCCAGCCGGGCCAGTAAAGAAAATGTTTGAAGTAGACTGTTTGGTATTTTGAACCACTGAATCATCACCACAACTGTTTGTCTCGTCAAAATACCCACAAAACGATCTGATTATGAGTCTATCTTCTGAAACAGATGGAATAGTGACCTTGGCTGAAACTTGTCCGATTGGAACTTCCCACAGGTCGCCAGTCACATTCCAATAAATTTCAGTCCGATCATCAAAATACCCAAGAGCATTCTCTACGGTATAGGTAATAACATAGGTTTTTTTACCAGTTAGAAAAACTTCTGGGTCTCCGATTTTCACCGAGAACCAATAATAATCATCAGACAACATCGGAGAGTTCGGGAACAATCGTTCAAACCATGAGGGTTCACCGCTATTGAGACCCGTAGCAACAAATGGTTGCACGGTACCCATTTCATCAGTAACATTAACATCAACGATTTGAATCTCCCCCACTGTTCCAATCACATTCGTCAGCGGAATATCGCGAATAATGCCTCTTCTTTCATTGATACCAAAGTTGTAGACAATCGTTTCGGTTACGGTAACTATCCCATCAGCTTTTACTTCAATATCTACATTAAATGAATCGATTGATTCAGAATAGAGACTTTCTTCAACGAAGAAAGTCTCTTCATCTGTCATTTGTGCAGAGACAGGACTAAGAAGAACACCACTGAGTACTAAGGCTGTAAAAAAAGGTAAAAGGTAATATCTCATACCTAAAGTATAGCAACTTGGTCTGAAATATAGACCATTTTGTTAAACAGGACGATATTGTCCTTTCTGATTTGCAAAGAATAGTATCAAACGACTAACGATTGAAACCGAAATCATCGCTATGAGTATGCTTATGAGGACTGTCAGTATCCTTCCTTCAGCAAGCGCATGTGTAAACGCATTGATTATAAAGTTTGGGGCATTAGAGAGTGGCGTAGCAAGAAAGTTACTTACGATACTAGCCACGTGGGTCAATCGCCCAAAGAGATACAGGCTCCCCATAAAGGCTATTCCTTGCCAAACCATTGCCTGCGTCAAAAAGCTCAACAGATAACTGTAGTAAACGCGCCGCATGATACTTCTTTCTAAACTGGTCATATACGTATTGATACCTCTTTCTGCACTAAAAAGTTACAACAGACTTTCCGCTTCCCCGCTTTTGCTCTCTTTTTTAAAGGCAGCTTTGGCACGGTGAATCCTGGCTTTAATCGTTCCAACATTTTCACCGGTGTGATCTGCGATATCTTGGTGCGACCACCGTTCAAGATAATGTAACCGCAAGACAGCAGCGAAATGTCCAGGCATCCGGCTCAAAATACGCTCGATGCCATCGGCCTTCTCGGCAAAGCCGCTGTGCTCTTTTTGTTCACCTACGTATTGTTCAAATTCTGGATCAAGGGCGGTAAAGCGCTGCCCTTCTTTTATGAGCTTTTGGTATTTGGTAAACGCGGTATTAAGAAGTATACGATACGCCCAGGAGGAAAACTTAGCTCCCTCTTGAGGCCTGAAGCTATCGGCATTGATATAAATTTTGGTGAAGGTATCGAGCACAACTTCTTCTACGTCGAGTGGATTGTGTAAAATTCCTCGTACTTTGCGAGTAAACGCATCCTCATACCGCTGAATCAAGAGCGAGAAGTACCAGGGTTTTAGTTTTGACTCCAATAACAATACTTCATCGCTCCGTTCTACTTCTGTATTATCTGAACCAAATCCCAACATAGATAGGTACATACTATCACTCAACACGTATTTTGGTAGCCTGGTTTGATTTACCTTTTGACATAAATCTGTTATAAATAAAGCCTTATTTAGATAACCACACGTTCATGGCCGTCCTCTCATACAATGAAATAACTCTCAAAAAAGTCATTCTCCATGAAGGTGAACCCTATTTGGTGACCGCTACACACGTGTTTCGAAAACAACAGCGAAAACCAGTAAATATCACCAAGCTCAAGAGCCTAAAGTCTGGCCGGGTGTTAGAAATCACCTTTCACCAAAATGAGACCGTTGAAGAGGCTGATATGGAGACGAAGTCAGTAACTTTTATCTACCGTAAAGGTAATGAGTACTGGTTTCATATTGCCGGAAAACCAAGTGATCGATTTTTCTTGACCGAAGATTTGGTTGGCCCACAGGGTAAATTCCTCAAAGAACGCAGTGATATTGATGCCCTGGCATTTGAAGATGAAATTATTGGACTCAAATTCCCTATCAAGGTGGTACTCAAAGTTAAGGAAGCGATGGACGCAGTTAAAGGTAATAGCTCAAGTGGTGCACAAAAGGAGGTGACACTTGAAACCGGAGCGACACTCATGGTACCGATGTTCATTAATACGGGCGACACTATCAGTATTAATACTGAACTTGGAGAGTACTCAGAACGAGTTGATAAGGCATAAGGTAACCGCTCACCATGATGTATGGTGAGCGGTTTCTCTTTTACTTAGTCTTAAACAGATTAACCAAGAATCTTACAAAATCTGCAGATACGTCTGGACCAAGATCCTCCGCCGGTCTTCGGCGTCGACGCTGTTTCCATCTTTCTGACCACAATAGGCGATCCTCATATGAAAGACCTACGAGATAGGGACGAATTAACCGACCAGGAGGCATGGGTCTATTGTCTACTTTCATACAACACTCCTCAGCATTTTGGTATTGTTTTGACTTTCTGAGCCGAGCTTAGCATATTGCTGCTTAGCTGGATAGGGATGGGTATATAAAAAGCGGACGGCCCTTTTGGGGCCGTCCGCTTTTTTGTATCTTAGTGCTTGATGAATGGCATGAGGGCCATAAATCGTGCTCGCTTCACTGCTTGAGCAAAGTTTCTTTGTCCTTTGGCTGAAAGGCCGGTTCGGCGACGATTCATCATTCGAGCGTGTGGGTTCACATTGCTCCCGAGACGCAAGATGTTCTTGTAGTCTACGTGGTGTAATGGAGTACGGTCTGATTGAATTTTTTCCATGTTTTTTATGATTGGCTAGTAATAATTTCAAATTTTATTTCAGCGTATTCAGATTCTAAATTCAGAGGTGACCCAGATACTAGGCGGGCGAGGAAAATACTATGAGTGGGACTAATGTCCAGCGAATAGTATTTTACCGAAGCCCAACGCCGTAGATGGGTTACATTCTGGATTTAGAATGGGATGTCCTCAGGATTAATCTCCTCTTCAGGATAATCAGGTAATGATGGCGCCTTGGAATCATCTTGCGGGTTATTTCCAGCAGGAGCTGAAGTTGCTCCCGTACCGCCGCCAGTTGCTCCAAATTGGAAGCTATCTGCGATAATTTCGGTTCGATACTGCTTTTGGCCATCTTTGTCCCAAGAACGAGTGGTGATTCTTCCTTCAATATATACCGGTCGTCCCTTTTGTAGGTACTGACCCATGATGTCAGCTACCTTACCAAACGCAACGATGTTGTGATATTCAGTTTGTTCTTGCTTCTTACCATCCTTATCATTATAGGTTCGGTTGGTCGCCAGACTGAATGAACAGACAGAATTACCATTTGGAAGGGCTTTCTTTTCTGGATCTCGAGTGAGATTACCGTAAATCATTACTTTGTTGAGGTACATAAATGTTAGCTGAATCGATTAGATGGATATTCCTGATTATACCGTTTCTTCAGCCTCTGTGCTACCAGCGGTCTCGACAGGAACAACCTCATCTTCTACTTCGACATCGGCTTCAATTTCATCTACATCGATTGTTTCAACCTTCTTTGAAGCGATTGCTTCATGGAAGTAAAATGGATGCGCTTCTTCTACTTTGGTCAATCGGATGAGTAGGTGTCGGAGTAACTCCTTCATTCCCTCAACTGTTTCAGTGACTTCAGCGAGCTTAGCTGGTTCAAGCTTGAACCGAACCCAGCCAAAGTAGGCACTGGTAAATTTTCGATTGCGTCCTTCAAGGTACTTATCGATTTCGTATGCGAGATCGAATCGGGCAGGAGTTTCTTCATCGAAGAGTTCTGCGCCGGCTTTGGTAAGGTGGTTTTTGATGGTAGCAAAAACCGTAGCAACTTCCCCTTCAGCAACCGTTGGAAGTACGTGGAAGGCTAGTTCGTAGCTCGCAAGCTCTCGCTCGCTTCCTACACCGGCCTCGGCTGCTGGCATTTGTGAATCTGACATTTAATTGTGTTGATCTAGTAACGAGCAAAACCTTACCATATATGTAGTCCCTGTTCAAGACACGGTCAGACTGATAGAATAGTGACATGTTGAATGTCTCTAAAGTAACTTGGCTCTTTGTCGTAATCTCTCTTTTGGCTATCGCAACAGCCGGGTACCTGGCTTTCGTAAGTATTGACCAAAAAGACCAGATTGCCATGTTGCTTGAAGAGCGAAATATCTTTCTGACCAAATCTACTGCCCTTGAAGGGGAACTTAATACTGCAACCACTACGATTCTGACACTTGAAACTGAACTAGCCGGTCTCACGGGCGACTACTCTGCCCTCTCCGAAAACTACGAAGGAGAACGAAATAGAAATGAAGAATTTGAAGGTACTATTAAAGAATTGGCCGGAACGGTTGGAGTACTTGATAAACTTTCTAAAACCGATGAGGAGTTATTGCAAAAGTATTCAAAAGTCTCATTTCTCAACGAACACTTTATTCCAGATAGCTTGAGTAAAATTGAACCAGCAAATGTCTACGACGAGAGTCGTGAGCACTACTTACACAGTAAAGTTGTGCCGTACCTCGAAGAGATGGCTGAAGATGCCAAAGCAGACGGCATTGATCTTTGGGTTGTGTCCGCCTACCGGTCATTTGAATACCAAGCTCAACTGAAGGGTCAGTACTTGGTAACCTACGGGACCGGTGCAAATGCGTTTTCTGCAGACCAAGGATTTTCGGAACACCAACTCGGAACTGCGGTTGATTTCACAACTGCGGGCCGGGGTGGAGCACTCGATGGTTTTGAAACCACACCAGCCTACGCCTGGCTCCAAGAAAACGCACATGATTATGGCTTTACCCTGTCGTATCCGGAAGGCAACGCCTACTATGTATTTGAGCCTTGGCACTGGCGGTTTGTCGGAACCAAATTAGCTCGCGACCTCAAGAATGAAAACGCCAGCTTCTACGACTGGGAACAACGAAAAATCAACGAGTACCTCATCAATATCTTTGATTAATCTTAAAGGCCCACCATGTTTACATGGTGGGCCTTTGCTTTCGGTCGCCAAATTACAGGGACCTCTAGGTTTGTATAATTGGTGTATCTGTATGAAGAATTTTATTCTTTATGAACGCTCTCTTTTCTTCCAATGAACGCGGTTGAAATCAGTAAGACTCCGACGATGAAGAACGTAACGATTCGCATCGTGATTGATAGTTCCCAAATTTCAACCAAGAGTAATCGTGCGACTACCCCACACAAGATACCTGCCCCCCAGAGACGAATGAATGATAGTTCTTTTATCCGTCCATAGACAAAGAGAACTAAGCCAATAACCGCATACGTTATCAAACTAATCGTAGTCGCAATACCATCAGCAAAGACGGCATGAAACACCAGCCACAGGTATATGAGTGAGTACAAACCTGCGAGAGAACCGAGTATCTGAACAGGTTTTTCTGAAGCTGCGCGCACAGCTTTTTGGAACGTAACAATTGTTGCCAGCCAAAAGCCGAGTGTAATCGAAAGCAACATAAGTGAATCCAGGTGGAATAGGCCACCGTACCAGTCTAGACCAGTTATGTATTCAAACGATAATAAAATCAAATACGGGTATGTGATCGAGAGCGTCATCGCCCACAGTTTAAGCACACGAATCTGCAGACGAACCGAGATGCTGTACGCTACCGTACTTCCCACCGCCACTACAAGACTAAATATTGTTGCAGCCAGGGTAAGTTCAAAGAGCACATTGAGCACAAGCAAGAACTGGATTAACACGAAACCAGCAGCAGTTCCAAGCAGGGTTACGCTGGCAAACAAGTGACGCTGTTCTTCCTTACCTCGACGCAAGCTGATTCCAGCCACGAGCAATGATGCTGTTACAACTAAAAGTGCAGCGAAGTCACGGTGCCAGATAGCTGTCTCCCACTGCGGTGACGTCATATGCTCAGTTGCGACCAAACACAATGGGAGGTAGAGCCAGGCTAGTGCTTGCCTCGCACTGCTATCAACTGAAACAAAACGAGTTGCCACAATGACAAGTGCCAGCTGTGCAGCATAGACCATGGTAAGGACTACTCCAGAGAATAGATTGGCCGTCAAAGCCACCGCAAAGGCAAGACCGACCGCCCCATAGAGGTAGAAGGGCTCTTTTTTTCCCGTTCTTTGAAAGACAAAGAATCCAGCCAAGATAGATATCACCATCCAGGCCGCGTAAAGAAAACTCTCAAATGCACCGCTCGTAGCTCCAGCAATCCAGAAGTACAGATAGAGTCCTGTACCAAGTCCCGTGATGAGATGACTTGCCTTCATCGTATCAGCGTGGTGATTTAAAAGGCTGACAACATTACTTACAAAGAAACAGGCCGTGAAGGCAAAGGCAAAGATGAGGCCTTGGGTAAGTTGCTCCCCTGATACCCCTTCGGTAAAGTACGCACTCCAAAATATTACCACCCCCAGTGCAATTGGTGTTAGTACCAATGTATCAATACGGAAACCGACCCATAAGGTACCAAGAATCAAAAGCAGTAAGTAGGTTGAGAATCCAAGTAGGCTTGGTTCGGGTGAAGCGGTAAAGAATGGAGCGAGTGTACCAAGTACAAAACTGGCGATAGCAAGTCCTGGTATCCGATCTCGAACACTCAACCAATTTGCTACTACTACCGGAATCACCATGAGTCCCAAAGCAATTGTTGGGGTGAAAAATCCATATAGCTCCCTAGCTGCCCATACACTCATAATGGTAATGGCTGATCCCAGCACGATAAAAATACTCCCTTGTTGCTGATTCACCTTGAGGCGGTACGCACCAAAGGCAAATACACCTAAACCAGCGGCTACTCCAAAAAGTACTCTTCCCCATGGACCAATCCAATTATTGGCAAAGGCATAACTTACAAACCAGCCAAACGCAATGAGCAATAAGAGTGCTCCAAGCTTTACGAAAAAGTCTTTTTTGAGCCAGGCAAAAGCATCAGCCGGCGGAGCATCAGGTGGTAGCGGCACGGCTTGTGGCATTGGTACCGGTGGCGGCACTGGCACCGATGGAGAAACTGCCGGTGGAATGGGTGACAACGAGGGCTGATACAGAGGTGCAGTTGCAACAGTTCTGATATCCGACTCCTTACCTTTTACTTTTTCTTCAAGCTCGGTTACCCGACGCGAAACGATATAGATATAGGCTGCGAGAATCGCAATAAGGATATATTCCATGATACGGCTGGATTAAATAAATATACTTTCAGTATATCATTTGAAATGGCCGTCTCTTTCTTACTTTTGACCGAGGCTGGGGTACAACTGGACTGCGTTTTGTATAAGCTGGTGGCGTACCTTTTCTTCTTCCTCACCACGGATAAGGGCGATTGTCTTGTACACTTCCTCTACCATCCACGGTTCTGCTCGCTTCCCACGGTATGGAACTGGCGCAACGTATGGACAGTCGGTTTCAGCATGAATGTTTTGCAGTGGCAGGGCTCGAACAACCTCTTCATACACCTTGGCAAAGGTAATCACACCCGTGAACGAAACAGTGCCACCAAGCGCAAAGAAATTCTCAGCTTCTTTAATGGTACCAGCATAAAAATGAACATTAAACGATACTTTGGCGTACTGTTTCAAGACTTCATAAACATCGAAGTAGACACTCCGTCCGGTCGGACTAGTCTCCCCTGGCTTTGGTCCACGGGTATGAATCATTAAGGGGAGGTTGTGCTCATTAGCAAACTGAATTTGGGCGATAAAATTTTCTTCTTGTACCGCATACGTCTCTGGTGGACAATGCCAATAATCAAAGCCACACTCACCAACTCCCACCACCTTAGGATGCTTCGCGAGTTCATCGTAGAACGCTTTATCAAACGATTCACCTCTACTGGTAAATGGAGCAGCTCCCTCTCCGGTTTCTTCTTCGTCATGGCGACCAGGGACAGTCTGAATAGGATGCAAACCAATAATGGCGTACATATGATCATACTCTCCCGCCAACTCTACCGCTCTCTTACTGGTGCTTTCTTTTGTGCCGACATTAATTATTGCCACTCCCTTATCAGCACACGCAATAGCCACTTCAGCTACATCCTCATTGAAAGCCGATAGATTTAAATGGGCGTGTGTATCGATGTATTTAGTTTCCATATAGTTCCTGGTGACGTTGTTTTAAATCTACTTTTTGTTTGGCTTTGATAGCGTCCCACTTCTCTTCCGACACTTCAAGGAAGGCTGGAGCGCGCTCGGTGTATTTTTCAAGTCCATGTGCGAGAACTGCTTCAATGTTTGAGATGTATCCAGCTCGTTCAAGCTGTGCCAACACGCACGCATAGTCCCAAGCGATATCAGACAGCTCATCTGTCAAATATACCTGGTTGTCAATTTTGATTTCAGCTGCGACTTCTTCAACCTCATCTCGTAAGCCTGACAAATATTGCAGAGCGATAACGTCACTATCTCTACCCTGAAGACTGGGATTATGTTGAATATTCTCACGTGCCAAAGCAATGAGCTTTAAAAAGACTTCACTCATAAAGCCAAAAAATCTTTTATATAAGATTCGTAATCATTGAAATCAAGATAGTCATGCGTATCACCCTCGGTTGAAACAATGGTGAAGTAGCTACCATATTGTTGTAGCTTTGCGACTGTAAAATCATGACTCGTTGTTGGATCATCGATATTATGAAACGCCATACTCGGAACAGTAAATTCTTGAAGAGCTGACCAATCTTCTGCATAGATATCCTTGGCGGCCATATCAAGTGGCATCCCAAAGAGCACGGCCTTTTTTGGATCTATTGCTCCGTCTGCAAACGCTTCTAAAGCCAATAAAGAACCTACCGACTTTGCAAACACATACCAGTCCCCTGCTTCATTTTGGTTATCATCAACGGTGATTTCGATTTTTTCAATCTCAGCTTCAAAATCAATTCTCTGCTCACCGGTTGACCAATGATTATAGTTTTGGACATACACGACATCAAACCAATCGAGGAAATATTGCGCACACGCCTCACCCCACGCTTTGTTACGTTGGCTATTACCCGGCAGTATGAGGAGTTTTTTCATATGGTGACTCTAATCTGGTAAAGAGATTGTCTGGTTTTTTATTGGCTCGGACGGCGGCTCTGATAAGCGTACTTGTCTCCGGCATGCTCGGCAATAAAAGACGACCAATGTGAAGCAGGTCCGCCCGTAATTCTCCAATGATAATTTTTGCTTCTGCTTCATTTGTTTTAATGAGCTTGAATGGTTCAGTCTTGGTAATTTTTTCATCAAGTGCTTGTACCAAAGACCAAATATGATCCATTGCGGGTTGAAATGAAATCATATCCGGCACATCAAGTGTTGTAGGGTCAAGAAGCGGAAAATCTTCGGGCTCTAGGTGTGACTCAGCCATTTTCATTATGCGTGCTGTGAGATTACCTAAGCCATTGACGAGATTGGCCGTGTAGTACTCGTCCATCTTTTCCCAGGTAAGATCAGAGTCATCAAAGGGATGAACGTGCCGTAAGAGGATATATCGAGTAGCATCCGTCCCGTAACGAGCCACCATCTCACTCGGGGAAATAACGTTACCAATGCTCTTGCTCATCTTCTGTCCGCCGCTATTAATGAAGCCGTGATAGTAGATAGTGTCAGTTGGCTTGATATCAGCTGAGAATAACATGGCTTGCCAGATAATTGACTGGAAGCGGACCTGATCTTTACCAGCCAATTGCAGGGTTTCCCCCTCATGCCAGAATTTCTTAAACTGTCCCTCCTCTTCTGGCCAACCGAGCGTCGAGATGTAATTGGTCAGAGCATCAAACCACACGTACATAACATGATCGTCATCGCCCGGTACGGGTACTCCCCAATCCATTCGGCTCTTTTGGCGGGAGATGCTCAAGTCTTCAAGCCCACCTTTTACAAAATCTATTGCCCACTGCCGTTGCCACTCTGGTGTTATAGAAGATTCTTTGGCGTAGAGTTCGAGCAATGCGTCTTCATAGTTTGAAAGACGGAAGAAATAATTCTCTTCTTCCAGTTCTACTGGCTCCATAGTCGGATGATTAGGGCACCGACCGTCAACCAAGTCACTCTCGCGTAAAAACATCTCATCACCAACACAGTAAAGACCTTTAAAGGTTTTTTTGTAGATGTCACACTTCTCCAAGCAGCGTTGCCAAATAGCTTGGGCAGCTGCTTTGTGCCCAGCATCGGTAGTCCGAATAAAGTTGTCGTAGGAGAGATTCAAACCATCTTTGAGGGTGCTAAACGTGCTCGCGTAATAATCGACATATGCTTGTCTATCCTTCCCTTCAGCATCCGCTTTTTGGGCTACTTTTTGACCATGCTCATCAGTCCCCGTATTGAAAAAAACCTCGTGTCCCATCAGGCGATAGTAGCGCGCCAAGGTATCAGCCTGAACTATCTCAAGCGCAAACCCAATATGTGGCTCGGCATTCACATACGGCAAGGTAGTGGATATATACTTGGCTTTTTTGGCTTCCATATCGCTCACTGTATCACAATTACACAAGGTTATACATCAGTTCTTTATAATTCGTGAAGTATTGATTTTATTGTAAATAATGTTACCGTAAAAGCCGTCCAATTACAGTGAGGAGAAAGTTCATGAAGTTCTTGAAGGACAACAGCGGTGCCACGGCTATCGAATATGGCCTGATTGCAGCGTTGATTGCGATACTTATCCTGACGGTTATTACCGCCTTCACGTCCAAAGCCGATGAAGAAGCGCCGGTGTCTGTCGAAGAGATCGATGAATATGAACAAGTTTATGGGGATCCGTGACGTTACAAGGTCTCACATCCGCTATTTCGCAACCACCTCCTAAGAAGGGTGGTTGCATTTTTATACACTCTTGGAAAACATAACCCACCCCCACCGGCTTCATTGTCACCAAAAGTATCCTCGTGCTATAGTCACGTTCTTACACACCAAAGGGGGTGAATGATGAATAAGTTCTTTCTATTTCTGCAGGCTTTTTTGAGCCTGGAAGTGGGGGTGGTAGTAGCTATTATGGTCGGAGCTATCGCAGCCACGGGGAGTATTGACTCTCGAAAAGATGCTGTGGTGAGCGTTGGGGTGCTGACGGTAGTACCGTAACGCTTCACTCTTTGATGAATACCTAGTTGCGTTTTTGCTGGTAGGTTGGTATAACATTTGTCCCATTCATGGGACAACCGAGGAGAAGTGACATGAAGAAGTTCGTTCTTTCCGCCATCATCGCTGCAGCTGGCACCGGCATTGCCTACGCCGCCAAGCAGGGCAAGCTCAGGCCGGCCGCCGACAAGATGAAGCCCGCGCTCGACAAGGTGAAGGACATTCCGCTCGTCGCTGCAGCTGTCGACAAGGTCAAGGACCTGCGTTCGTCCGAAGCAGGAAACGATGACCCGATGATGCGCGACCAGGCCGAAGCCGCCTAAGCAGCCCAGCCTGACCTGCGAGGAAACCAAGCGATTACCCATCCCCGCTGCACAATCTGTGCGGCGGGGATTTTTGTAAGAAAACCCCTTACTACGCGTCTTAAGGTCTGGAATAAACAGCTGGAGAATACTCTTGAGCATTCAGTACCTTGAAGAAGTCAGGCCTCATAAAGTTCCCCTGCTTAAAGTGACAGCGTGGGGATACACCGCGGCCTTCGTACTATGGGCAGCCTACCAGACAATGCCTGTTTGGTGGCCGTTTTAAAATTTGTCCAACCCCCTGCACAATTTGGTGCAGGGGGTTTTGTAAGAGAATGAGCACTGAATCGTCTAGGGTAAGAGAAGTTCACAAACAAGGGGAAATACCATGAAAAACACAAAATTGCTCCTCCTTGTAATTGCACTTGCGCTCGTTCCGGTTGCCTGCAACGAAGTAAGTGCTACGCTCGGACCGGTCCTCGACAAAGTCGAGCAAAAATTAGCTCGCTAATGGTGCCGAAGACCAAACTAAAACCGCGTCGATACTCTCGACGCGGTTTTTTATTGTAATTTCGTGATGAGTTCAGTGATGGCAACTCGCTCTTGCTCTCCGGTATCACGATGTCGAATGGTAACCGTGTCCAAAAGTTCTGGAGCATCTTGGCCAAGCGTTTCAAAATCAATTACCACGCAGTACGGTGTACCGATTTCATCTTGGCGACGATACCGCTTGCCCACATTGCTGTTATCGTCCCAAATGACGTTACCAAACTCTTTCTTTAACATCATGAAGACTTCCCTGGCTTTCGCAACCAGCTCTGGCTTATTCTTTAGAAGCGGTGAAACCGCTACCCGGTACGGGGCCAAGTGGCTAGGTAACTTCAAGTAGGTACGGATTTCGCCGTTCATTTCATCTTCTGTATAGGCTTCGCAGAGGACTGCCGTAAAAGCTCGACCAACTCCGAACGATGGCTCCAGGACATGTGGAATAAATGGTGCACCTTCAGCCGGTACGTACCGCATTTTTGTACCACTGGCTTCTTCGTGACTCTTAAGGTCATGATCAGTCCGGTAGGCAAATCCCGCCAACTCATCAAAGCCCTTCCCTGGATAATTATATTCAAAATCAATTGTCCGCTTACTGTAGTGAGCGAGGTCGTTTTCTGGTACTTCGTACTCACGAATATTGTCCGGAGACAAACCAAGATGGTTATGCCAAGCAATAATATCCTGTCGAAGTTTTTCAAATTCAGCTTCCCACTCACTTTCGTTTACGAAATATTCAATTTCCATTTGTTCAAATTCTCGAACGCGGAAAAGAAATTCACGTGGAGCGATTTCGTTCCGAAAGGCCTTCCCTATCTGAGCAATCCCAAATGGTATTTTGGGTGACATTGAATCAACAACGTTTTTGAAGTTTACAAAAATCCCCTGAGCTGTTTCTGGTCGAAGGTAAGACTTTATGTCTCCCTGAGCTCCGACTTGGGTCTCAAACATTAAGTTGAAATCTTTTGGTGCAGTCCATGCTTTTTTACCACAATTTTTTGTTTTACAAGTAACTAAATGTCTCAAATAGTGATAAACGGCTGGTTGATGGAAATGGCTAAAATCAGATAAGAATTTATTCAGTACTTGTTCAAAATTATGAGTCGGATGTACCTGGTTCTCAATAATTAAGTCGAAATCAACATCAAGGTCTCTAAATAAATCGACCATCATTTTGCTAAAAAATAATTTAAAATTATTTTGTTCAGCAATATCATATGATGTTTTTTCGATATATCCCCCATATATACCTAGCTGCATGTCTTCGTTATATCCAATGAACGAATCGAGTGAACTTAGAGATTGAAAAAATTCTTTAAATTGAGATTGTATTTCCGATTGTATCTCTTGTAATTTTTTCTCATCTTCAATTAAATGATCGGCACGATATCTAGTATTACAATTCTGACAGATAACTATAGGGTCAGAAAATCCAGCCCCCGTATGTCCACTCGCTTCCCAGACTTTCTCATTCATTAAAATTGCCGCATCAAGTCCATACATATCTTCGCGACCATCAACAAACAATTTCCACCACTCGCTCTTAATTCGGTTATTGAGCGCTACGCCAAGGGGACCTAGGTCCCAGGTACCTTTCAGTCCTCCGTAGATTTCACTCCCTTGGAATACAAATCCCCGCCTTTTACAAAGGGATACAATCTTCTCCATCTTATCGTCGTGTGTGCTCATGGGATTATAGGTTAGGGTTGAATCGTACCATTTCCTCTTTCAAAACCATACTCAGTAGACAGCTCGGTGGTGACCTGTCCGCCAATGGCGTTGAGTTCTGAATTGGTGAAGCGGTCCGTGGCGGTTAGGGTTTGCTGATTAACCAATACTGGAGTTATACCAACTTGTGAGGAGCTTGGCAAAAGTGAGACCGAAAATACGAGTTCTTTCGTTCGTCCGGTCTCGATATTGCCCGCTTGCCAGGTGATTTCTTTGGTCACAGGGTTGTAGTCTACCGTTCCATCACCAGTGTACTGATTGGTCCACTCGACATACACCGGTAAGGTAGTTTTGACGACGGTATTGGTCAAATCATTTACTCCGGCTCTGGCAACCAGGTTGGCTTGGTAGACGGTAGCTTGTCCCACTTTGGGAGGGACTACCCCTGTTCCTAAATTCATCTGCGTTGCCACCTGCGCAATTGATGTGTAGCGGGCTTCTGCACGCACCGTACCCAAGAGTTGTTCTTGAGCACTACTTTGAGCCAGTCTCCTCGCATACACATTGACCAACAACTCGAAGGACGCGGCATTTTTCGGTGCTAGTGGTGTTACTGAAAAATCTAACGTCCTTGTTTGCCCTGGTCTCACTTCTCTGAAGTCAGGGTTGTTACTTGGCTCAAAGCGAACAACACCTCGATTGGAATCGTAAAATCCACTTGAGGTATTTAATGATGATTCATTCAAAATATTTCCTCCCGGCACCACTTCTACCACCATGTCGTAGACCGTTTCATCAAGTGTATTGGTGACAAAAATTTGTGCTCGGCCATTCTCCCCTTCTTCAATAACGACGACAGGGTCTTGCGACTGATTAATCTCGACCCGGACATCAATGAACGGTCGTTCAATGGTATATTCGAAACTCGCAATCGCTAATGTTGAACCAACAATGAATTGATTATCCGGCCGAGCTGGTCCGGCATCTAGATTGATAACAAAGCGCTCATTGGCCTGACCACTCGGAACGCCCTTGATAGTAATCGTGACGTTTTGCTCAGGTAGAAGCTCATCAATTCGCCACACGTTTTCATTAAAGACTGGTGCTGGGGTAGATTCCGAAAAGCTAAAGCCATTAGGATACTTCGCACTCACCAAAATATTTTTAAGCGGAGCGCTAGCGTTTGATTTGGCCCTGACCGTGATATCCATAGTTTGTCCTGAGGCGACTTTTTGAACTGAAGTCACCTCAAGCACCAGCGGCGAGGAAGTGATTTGCATCCGGTATGGTTCAGCCTCTTTGAAGAACATACCGTTTGAACCTACCATCCGATACTCAATCGTGGCAGTGATTTGTTTCTCTTCGTTTTCTTGCCCAAAGACTGCTACCTGCACAGGGATATTTTTGGCTTCACCAGGAGCGAGACCTTGTAAAGGGATACGTTGCTCAAAGAGGTTTTCAATTGGCTCAACAACACTTCTCGTACCGGCTGGATATCGAATCACGAGCGTTGCCGTTTCAATTGCAACTGTATTTTGATTAGTGACACCAAACTGAAGTGACACGGTATCACCCCCGGCCAATGTACTAGGACCACTGATGTTAATGCTAATATTGTCGCTCGAAATAGCACTCCCACCCATCAACATGTACAAACTAGAAAATAGAGCGACGACAGCAAAAATACCTAGACTACCAAGGAGAACATACTTGCGAACCTGACTTCGCTTGGTTGGTAGTTCTGATTGAGCTTCGGTATTAGCTGTTTCAACCTGAACCAGGTTGGGGGTGGCTTCGGGATTACTTGGCGTATTCCAATTTCGTGCTACGTCGACATGCCTATCTGTAAGACTGTGTCGCTCTGCTATATTTCCCGCTGAACCACGAGCATAGAGTCGCTCGCGCACCGCATCGATATGTTCTTGATCACGCAAATCACTCATAGACATATTTAGTATACCATTGACTACAAATGACTGGTTGAAACCGCTAGAGCAATCAGTTTATCAAGAACAGGCTCCAAACTTGTATCATGAATGAGCGCGATAGTAGCAGGTGAAACATCTTTGATTTCATTCGGCACCAAGACTGAGTCAACGTAGCCCAAATCAGTGAGGATTTTTACCTGTAGTGACTTTTCGACCATTCCTCGGTGTGTCAGTTCACCTGACAGTATTTGTAGTGATTCATAAATAAAATCAAACAACTGAGGAGTCGGTTCTTCACCAGAAAAGAACCGTCGCAGGACTCGAAACATACTTACAATACTGCCTCGACTAGCTTTGTCCGTAGCTAGCGTGTAGAAATTTGTTTCAGCTTCAACACTGCCAATTTTCCAACCACTTTTACCGCGGACCAAAGACACTCGTATGTATGAGAAGTCCTGCATCGCAAACCGCTGCTTGCTTCGTTCTTCACGAATACTGCGCGCATCAGCAAAAAGCATCCCCGCTTCCCGGGTAAAGAGTAAGTAGGAACGGTCTGCAGTATTGCGATTAAACGTACCGCAGACGAGAGCGTGCGTAATGTACGTCTGGTACGACATTAGACTTTTTTAATAGTAAAGATGAATTGCTCAGTATCGGTAGCGACTACTTCTCCGTCAGTGTCAGCGAAGCTAAGCTCGACCGCACCAACCGTCTTCGTAAGGAGAGATGCGAAGCTTTCAATGTTGGCCCGGCCAGCATCGGTCGCTTGCACCGTGAGGATAATCTGGTCCTGTGGGGCCAGACCTTCAGCCTTTCGTCTTCCCTGCACTGCTCGCATGAGTTCGCGTACATTTCCTTCCGCAATAAGTTCTGGAGTAAGGGTGGTATCAATCATTACACCTTCTCCCACGATATAGTCTTTAGCGTTTAGTTCGTCGAGAATGATTGATTGCATGGCGTCACTAATCTGAGGTCCAGTAACACTTGCAATTGGCTGTCGTACTTTAATATTTGATTTTGTTCGAGCTTCAAGTGCTGCAGTTACAATTTCACGAGTAGCTACCATATCTACAATTATCTCCATTGGAACATCGGCAACTTCAGGCCATCGGCCGAGATGGACACTTTCTCCATCAGTCTCCTCTTTCACCGCTTGGAAGAGGAACTCGGCATAAAATGGCATGGCCGGCGCCATCACGAGTGCTGTAGTGCGAAGGACATACCGAAGTGTTGAGAGTGCATGTGTCTTATCAGCTTCATTGTCTCCCTTAAAGCGGTCGCGAGAGCGACGCAAGTACCAAACCGAAAGATCATCAATAAACTCAGTCAGTGGTCTCGTCGCTTTATCAAACTCATAGTTTTCGTAACCAGCAGTTGTGGTATTCACGAGCTCTTGTAGTCGCGCCAAAATCCACCGATCCAGAACATGAGTTGAGTGGGCACTTCCCTTTGTACCATCAGCAAACATTTCATACATCTGGAGGACATTATGAAGTCGACCAATATTCTTCCGCTGCAACTCAAGTACTTCCTTACCTGAGAAATTAAGGTCTTCTCCCCGAACAACCGGTGAAGAGAGGAGGTACATTCTCATCGCATCAGCTCCAGCTTGATTAGCGAGTTCCATCGGGTCAGGATAGTTCTTGAGTGACTTACTCATCTTCTTCCCGTCCTCAGCCAACACGAGACCGTTTACTGCTACGTTTTTAAACGGACTCGTACCAAACAAGGCCACACCGAGTACCATCAGTGAGTAAAACCACCCTCGGGTTTGATCAAGTCCCTCAGCGATAAATTCAGCTGGGAATCTTGATTCCAAGAAACGTTCTTTATCTTTAAAGGGATAGTGATGTTGCCCATACGGCATTGAGCCACTTTCAAACCAACAATCAAATACATCTGGTACGCGCTCTAACTGTGTATCATTTTCAAACAAGATAACGTCATCGATATATGGTCGATGGAGGTCGAGCTCATACAAGTCATTGTGTGGTAGTGGTGTGAAGTTGAGCGTTCGCACCTCGGCGTTTTTGATATACGTCTTGAAGGGGTCAAGACATGCCTCTGTCGCAAAACCATTGACCACACACTCAAGCATGGTAAGCGGGTCACCGTGGGACACAATCAATATCTTTTTACCTTGATAGGTCTTCTCAATATCGTAGAGAAATTCCCCCATTCGCACCTTTACCTCATTGAGGGATTCAAGGCCAGCCACTGACTTCGTAAATTCTTCAAGTGGGTTTGCGTAATGTTGGATTTTTTCTTGATTTGGCTTGCCTTCGAGCTCACCCATCCCAGACTCTCGAATACGAGCATCTTCAATCAAGACAGAATCAGGTAAACCAAGCAACTCCGCAACCATGGCAGCAGTCGTTTTTGCTCGCGGCAACGGTGAATAAAAAATATAATCAATGTCAGACGGAAGACTTGCGACCGCATCTTTGATTTGTTCCATTCCCTTTTCAGTCACCGGGTTGTCTTTAGTGGCGTCACCGTTGAGGAAGCCTTCAACATTTGAGCGGGCTTCAGCGTGACGCATCACGAGATACTCATTACCACTTTTTGGTACATACGTCTTCAACTCATCGACTGAACCAATGACTACAAACGACTGTAACTCAGGATTTCGCCAGACCGGAAGTGGTGCCCCCCAGTATCGTTGCCGTGATACCGCCCAGTCTCGAGCGCCCTCAAGCCACTTTCCAAAGCGGTTGGTTCCGACGTGTTCCGGTACCCACTTCACTTCAGCATTAGCCTTTAGTAAGTCATCTTTGATTTTTGGTACGTTCACAAACCACGACGTAGTCGCGTAGTTTAGAAGTGGTGTCTCACACCGCCAACAGTGCGGGTAGCTGTGTGAAATATTTTCTTTCTTGAAAATCTTCCCGACTTTTTGCAGGGCTCGTAAGACTTCAATATCAGTGTCTTTGTGATCCACCCCAGCCCCTTCATCATCTTTTGGCTTTACCAACCGACCAGCAAACTCCGTTATAAATGACTTGAAGTGTCCTGCCTCATCAACATGGTGAAAGATTGGGACGCCGTGCTCTTGTGCGAGCTTCATGTCGTCGTCACCATACGCTGGCGCAATATGCACCGCACCAGTACCGTCCTCTCCTACTTCAACATAATCAGCGTGGCGAATAACCCAACCATTCTTTGCTCCTTCAAGCTGTTGCTCCTCTATGTAGGTAAATGGTGGCTGATAGCGGGTACCGACCAGACTACTTCCCATCAACTCTTCAACTACTTCGTGAGCAAGATCACCCAGTTGTGCAAGCCGTCCTTTAGCTAAGATGAAATACTCGTTCTCAATCTTTACCTTTACATACGTAATTTCGTTATGGACCGCGGCAGCGATATTCCCTGGTAGTGTCCATGGGGTCGTGGTCCAAACCAAAAGGCTCGTATCAGTGACACTCCCTCCCTCATCCAACAGTGGCAGCTTCACGGTAACGGCAATATCTTTAATATCTTTGTAGCCTTGATTCACCTCAAAGTTTGAGAGGGTTGTTCCGCAACGTGGACACAGGTGCATACTTTTGAAACCTTCAAACACGAGACCTTTCTCATGGAGTGACTTAAATACCGACCACACACTTTCGGTGTAGCTACTGTCCATGGTCTTGTAGTCGTTCTGCATATCAACAAACCGTCCCATCCGAGGGATAATTTCTCGCCAATCATCAGCGTAGCGTAAAACTGCACCGCGAGCACGTTCATTAAAATTCTTGACGCCATAGGCTTCAATATCACGCTTGGTTCCTAGTCCCAATTCTTTTTCAATCAGGTTCTCAAGCGGTAGTCCGTGACAATCCCACCCCCACTTCCGTTCCACTCGATACCCATTCATGGTCTTGTACCGAGGAATCGCATCCTTCATCGTCCCGGCTAAAATATGCCCATAGTGAGGCAACCCGGTCGCAAACGGCGGACCATCATAAAAAACAAACTCGCCCTTGGGCTCCACTCCAGCTGGAGTAGCCACTGTTTTATTAAAAATATCGTTATCCTGCCAAAATTGTAGTATCGCCTCTTCACGCTGTGCGACATCGCTTTTGGGGACTTCGTTTAATACTTCTACCGTGTCGTTTTCACGACCTTTCATTAGACTCATATGAAATTAATTATGTATATCAGACATGTATAAACGTGGCATATCAGGCCACGCTTTTGATAGTAACAAACTCTACCAAAAAGAAAAAGTCGCTGTTATGCGACTTTATTATCCTCTATAAGGAGGGGTTCAGCTATTGAATGTCTTTCGAGCTTTCGGGAGCGGATTGGTGTCAGACCTCCCCCCTCGGTTAGGAGGGGGTTCAGCTATTGGTCTTGCGGAAGTGAAAGCAGGAAGAGGAGTGTCAGACCTCCCCCCTCGGTTAGGAGGGGGTTCAGCTATTAGATGTGCGCAAGCGCTGCTTGAAGCGGGAAGTGTCAGACCTCCCCCCTCGGTTAGGAGGGGGTTCAGCTATAACGTCGCGCCAGTGGTACTTGGTGGTGACAGTGTCAGACCTCCCCCCTCGGTTAGGAGGGGGTTCAGCTATAAGTGAGCGGGTAGGTTTTCCAAGGCTAGCTTGGCATCATCTGTGGGTGCTCATCCCCACAGCGGCGCTGACACGGCGCAAAAATAGAGACTTCACAACCCTCATTACAAGGGTTTCTGAATGCAATCCAGTTTCTCTACCGGTTGGAACCCTTTATGAGAAAAACATCACTGACTATAACTTTTTGCCAAGTGTTTTTCTCACTTATTTCAAAGACCAACTCAAGAGAAAATATACACTCCTATCTATTCTTGTCAAGTGCAACGAGAGTCGTGCCTCATTGGAAGTAGTGTGGGGGTAAATACTTCTTTATGGTTCACCGCTTTTATAAATTTTGTAATCTGGAGATCCATATAATACTCGTAGGTATGACACTGCTTAAAATCACGAAGATAGTGCTTTTTCTGTAGCTGTTGATTGATTGCATGAAGTAGCTGAACTATATGCTCTTGGGTAAGTTTTTCGATTGGCTTTTTCTTCAAACGCAAAAATCGTAATACCTCAGTATCTACTACATCCGCTCGAAAAAGTTCAACGAGATCATATACTAGTGGCTTGCTCTTAGCTGTGCGTGGTTTATGCAATAATCCAATCGCGGCTGTTATGTCTCTTCGTTTAAGATTTTTACTAATCTTAACTGTAAGATGATGGTAGCCAATATCCAGCAGCTGATTTGTGACATCACTTCCTCGTGGTGCTCGACTGGTAAACCTAGTCCAGGTTGGCAGTAGCGTACGGTAAACAGACCAAAATTGCTTAGCTGCTCTGGCTTCGTATAGTAAAATGTCTTGCATTGATGTAGGAGTACCTAGGATTGCAACTTCTCTTGGCATTTTATAGGCAGCCAACAGTGCTGAACGTTGGCGGATTTTGGTCTCAATGAGTACTACAGCACTTTTTAGTGCTAACGGTGATTGGGAGTATACAGACATCCGAGCTATCCACAAAGCATTTGTCATAGTATTAGCATAACAAAAAGGACGTTCGGTTGATACCGAACGTCCTTGAGCATTAAAGCAAAGTAGCACTCTCAGGCGCCCTGAGAAATTGATCCCGCAACGCTTTGGCTACAAAGATTTTTTTCTCATCCCCCAAGAGGGTACTTGGTACTTCACCAGAAAAGGCCATACGTCTGACACTGCCTCCATGCTCTTTGGCTTTTTCTTTGAGCCAAGAGACCAGATACGCCAATGAACCCGTATTTTGAGCCGCCCAGTTGGCACCAAGCGACCCACCACGTTCTGGCTTACTAGCATCAGCTAGCTTACCCGGCTTACTTCGGACAACCAGCTCAGTCACTACAAAGTGAATTCCATGACCAGAAGCAACGGTCTTGGTACTACTTTGGAGACCGTACCCATGCTTACACTTGAATCGCCGTTCTGCTTTACTAAGCGGACGCTCCACTTCGGTGCGAAGCAGCCCATTTGCAACCACTCGTCGACGATTCATCTGCTGTTGTTCACCAAGGTGACGAAACAGAAACCGCCACGCAAGAGAAAGCTCTTCATGCTTTCCTGAACCTTTTGCTAACTTATCCTCAGCTACCAGTTGCCTGGTACGAACCGACAACGCTTCCAAGTGGGGCTTGAGCGAAATATCTGAACGCCGAAATGGTATGACGACTTCACCATGCGGAGAAACCACCCCAATAGACGATGCTCCCAGTGCGACATACACTGCCGTATCAGGATCAAAGTCTTGAGTTATCGGCTGTTCAATTTCATACGCCAGCGATAAGGTAAGATGACCGGGTCGCTTAAGCCACGAATCACTGCGGGCAATAGTGAATTTCGCAAACCGAAGAGCTGACTGGAGTTGTTCCATCTGGTAGTGGGCGACCTTAAAACAAAGTGTCCCACCAAAGGATCGCGGCGCCAATTGCACCATCCCACCCTTAAGGCGAAATGATGCTCCGAGAGCTCCCAGAATCACCTGAAAACGATCTTCAGAACATATCTTTGGCGATCGAGCATCAACATCACCCTTCTTCCGCAATTCGAAAAAGCTTTTGAAGGCTCCTTCGACCTGCCGAAACGTTTCGAGTACCCAATTAGTTGGTATTTTTGCTCGAAACAATCCAGCGCTCTCGTCCGCTGGACGCTGTTCATCTTTGAACCGTGTATAGCAATCGAAGGCAGTGAGGAAACCCTTCACGTCCTTCTGTCTTTCATCATTGGACTTGGCTTCTTTGTACGCCGTGTACTGTTGGTACTGCCACTCCAGAGCGAGATTGTAATATTCTCGCAATCCATCGCTGATACGGTACAAAAGTGACTCTTGTTCTTTAGTAAGAGACAGTGGCCACTTCTGAGTGCGATGCATGATTGCCCGTTTTTGTTCGGCGGACTTCTGTTTAGCTGTTTGTGTTTGTGCCATTTGGCACCTCCTTTCTCAATGTCTATGTGCAAATTTCTAGTTAGACTTATATCACAAAAATATGTAATTGTCTACATCCGCTCTGGAGCCTTGATACCAAGCGTCCACAATCCATTTTTAAGTGTAGTGCCAACGAGCTTAGTGACAGCTGCCTTATATGGTGCGTACTTGTCATTACTATCAGCAATTTTCTCTACTGCATAGAAGCTATTGAACGCTCCAGCCAATTCTGTTAGATAGGTCGCCACTTTGTGTGGGGCACGTTCAGTCAACGCATTTTCAACTACACTTGGGAATCGTAATACGAGTTTTTCTACCTCGTACGCGGTAGAAGGTATCGTGGTGAGATCTGGATATACCAAAGCGGCTGCAGCTTTTTCAAGTACTGAATTAATTCTTGCATACGTATACTGTAAGTACGGACCTGAATCACCTTCAAATGAGAGGGCTTGGTCCTTATCAAAAATACTATCTTGCAAAATACTACCGCGAAGCGTCGAATACTTAATTGCAGCAATCGCCACCGCTTCAGCCACTTCGTTGTCAACTACGGTTCCACTTTCTTTCATTTTTTCTTCAGCTGCTTGTTTCACTTCAGTGATAAAATCAATCGCCGAAATCACATCTCCGGTGCGAGAGGACATTTTTCCGGTCGTTAACCGAACCATGCCGTGTCCAATATGTTCTGTTTTTGGAGCCAAGTCGGGGTACACTTCTTTCATCGCACATAAAAGCACCTTGAAATATTCATTGATTTCATTGGCGGTTGAAATGATGGAGAGATCATATCCGCCAAACCGCTCAGCTTTTAGTTTTGCAAGAGCTAGTTCTTTGGCTTCGTAGGTAGGAAGTACTTCTTTATTTAGAAATACACGGGTATGAAGTCCGCGGGCTTCCCCATCAAAAATTCGAGCACCATCGCTTTCTGGAAAAATGTCTGGGTTATCAAGAACTAATGCTTTTCCATGTGGGCCTGCTTCACTTTCAAAAAAGTACTCATCAAACTGCGTATCAACCATTGCGTAGATGGTTTCAAAATATTGTAACGAGACGGTACGCCCTAAGTCATACAATTCATTAATAATTTCGTCTTCTCGGCTATAGACTTTTTTGTTGATTTCACGAATAGCGAGAGCTGCTGACTCATCTGCTTTGTAGGTAGTGGCACCAAGCGCGTACGCTTGACCCAATGTTTTTGGAGTGATGGTATCGGAAGTGAGACCAAGCTGTTGTATTCCCCACAGCGCGTGAGCTACGTGCAAGCCAACATCACCTTGGTAATTAACCCTGAAGGTTTCAGCCCCATTCATCATAAACAAGCGGGCAATACTCTCTCCTACCGCATTGGTAAATAGGTGTCCAATGTGAAATTCTTTAAACGGATTCGGATCAGTGTATTCAACCAAAACTTTTTTACCACTCCATGATTCATTGCTCCCGAATCGGGGGTGGGTCAATGACTCTTGTAATTGTTCTGTATGATACTCACGATTCAGAGTAAAATTAATGAACCCTGGACCAGCGACGATAACGCTTGCTAGTTGCGGTAACTGTTTTGCTTTCAGTAACTCTACAATTTCTTCAGCGACTACTTTTGGTGCCAGACCTCGCTTGCCGGCAAGAACCATCGCTACGTTTGTAAAATAGTCCGCTTCGGTATTTTTATCAGTCGGATAATCGACCACAAACGAAACTCCCTCGTGTCCTTGGGCAGCTAGAATTTCTTTTAACGCGAACGTTAGTGTCTCTTTCATTGCTCGTACAATACCCAATTACTCCACTCTTGTCACGAGATTGGCTGGGCGACCATCTTTGATAATGAAGGTGCGTTGACCAAGCACCTGTCCGCGCCTCGTTTCTACACTACATCGCCAAGTACCGGGGAAATAACTTTCAATAAAGGTAAAGCCACCGTAGCCATTGCGATTGGCACCAGAAATTTGATAGCCAATCAGAGCATGTGGTTGCCAGTCACCGTTTGCGTCTTGCTTCTCCCAACGATGGAAAATCTCGGTTTGTAGTCGAACCGGAGCAAACACCCGAGCAAAGCAAGCCACCTGTCCTTGGGTCGGATTAATCATTGATGTCATATACGGTAACTGCCTCCATGACTCCTGTGTTTCTACTACGATACGATAGCTATTTTCGAGACGAACAACTGAGTGGGCAATTTCTAGTTGGGTCAGCGATAGAGGAATAGGTGGAATAATGCCAAGAAAATAAAACGTGTTGAGGGTGATGTAGATGGTGCCAAGACTGAGGATAATTCGCCGTATATTTGCTCGCATAAAATTCGGAACAATCCGGTGCAAGAGCTGGATAACAATCGTCACAAAAATAAGTGCCACGAGACCACTCAAGACAAACATGAGGTCGCCCATACTGCCCAGCAGAACAGGTAGTAGTAGGACCAAGTATGAAAATACCCCAATGAAATACACGATTACGTGATACAGCAGTCGGTCAGATCGTTTTTGTATAAACTCATTTGCTAAAATAACTGCAATGATAAGGAGCAAAAATGGTGAGCTCGAAAACCAGTCACCACTCCGACCATAAAAAATGAGCATTCCCGAAAGGAGACCACCAAATGAATATTGCATCACACTCGGCATGAACCGAATAAAAAATCGATTCATGAACCCGGGCGTTTTTTGGGCAACACCGACGTAAAACAAGAGGAGTGAGAAGGTGGCCAAGAGCGCGTAGGCAAGGAGAATGAGATTATCAAAGAGGTCATCGACCCGATTGAGCAAAATAACGTCAGTCGCAAACCCTAAAAAGAACCACATAGTTAACCACCGTCGTTTGATAGCGGACCACAACTTTTTAAACCCTGATGGTTCTTGCATGCTGTAATCATAACAGACAAACAAAAAGCCGCCGCAATTTCCCAGAGGGAAATTGCGGCGGCAGATAACGGTATCGGTACCCTTATCCAAACATCTGATAGGTCTCTTTTGCCTTATGAACTCGAAAGCCTGGTGTTTCGGCTTGGATAAACTGCACCATAGCGAGCCGTGGCTTACCTGGTACCGTCGTGGAGCAATGCCATACTGGATGAAATTTGCGCCGACTGAGGAGCCATAGTTTCACTCCCCGAAACATAGCCACATGACCTTCCGGAATATTGACTGCTTGGTGCTGTTTTCCTTTCTCATGTTTGCATGTCATGAGCTGACCACCCTCATCACCAAAGTGCACACTAAAGAGGCTGCGGTCAATATGCGTCCGTGCACCAGTCTGACCTTCGACCGGTGGATAATAGAGACCTCGTAATGTAGTCGTCTCATAGGGTTGCTCTGGCTTAGCAGCCTGACGAACCACTTCCTCAAGACTTCTGGTAAAATGTCGCCCATGTCCTTCATCAATAACCCGGGCTATGTTTACTGCTAAGGTATTCACCTCATCGTATAGTCGTCGCAAGACGTGCATGTGTGGCTTAACCAAGTCAGCCAGTTCGGGAGATTTCTGAATCAGGTGAAGTCCTAAATCAGACGCAAAGTGGAAGAAGACTTTGAAATCCGCTCCCTGCTTACCATCTCGAGATATCAGACCCAAATCCGCTTCTATTTCTCCATGACGGGTAAACTTTGCCACCCCAAACTCACGAAACATCTCCATGAGTGTGCGGTAGGCATTTTTTGCTTCAGCAATCAGCCCTGCGTCGAATGGTATATACGTGACGGGGTGATGGAGTAATTCACTAGCTTTGTGGCGCATGTCATATGGCGCTGAATTCATAATCCCCTCCTCTCAAGGTTCATTCCTATCCAGTGAGCAGTATACGAACATCCTTTGAGAAAGTCTAATATAAAAAATACCGGCCAGAAACCTGTGGTTTCTGGCCGGTATTTACTTCTTCTACTACACAAATCGTTCCGGAACGGGAAACGCTTCGCAGAGTGTCTGTACTTCCTTTTGAATTTTCGCCTTTGCTTCAATATCATCCTTGGCTCGCATGGTCGCTATCATGAGTTCAGCGAGCTTTGTTGCCTCAGCTTCCTTCATACCTCTTGTTGTCATGGCTGGGGTACCAAAGCGAATACCTGATGGGTCCATCGCTGTGCGTGGCTCATCAGCAATCATATTTTTATTAAGCGTAATCCCAACTTCATCGAGCACAGCTTCAGCTTCCTTCCCTGTGATACCGAGAGAGCCAAATACGTCAGCCAAGAGCAGGTGATTATCTGTCCCACCGCAGAGGAGTCTAATGTTTTCTTTTTTAAAGACCACTTCCATGGCCTTAGCGTTTTTCAAAATTTGCGCGGCATAGTCCTTGAAGTTTGGGTGGAGCGCTTCTTGGAATGCGACAGCCTTGGCCGCAATCACATTCATGTGAGGGCCGCCTTGCATGCCAGGGAACACAGCTTTATCAATTCGCTTAGCGAGCTCGGCGTCTTCTCGCACCACAATCATGCCACCTCGTGGACCACGCAGTGACTTGTGCGTAGTCATCGTCATCACATCAAACCCAAAATCAAACGGATTCTTAAGTACGCCACCAGCAATCAATCCTGTAATGTGCGCAATGTCAGCCACTGTGTACGCACCTACCTCCTTTGCGATTTCTACAAACTTGGCGTAGTCGAGTTCTCGACTATAGGCTGAGAAACCAGCGAGAATAATCTTTGGTTTATGCTCAAGAGCCATCTGACGTAAATGATCGTAATCAATCTCCCCCGTATCAACGTCCTTCATTTTATAGCGAACAAAGTTGAAGACTTTGTTAATGGCAGTCGTAGGATGACCATGGGTGAGGTGTCCGCCATGTGAGAGATCCATTCCTAAGACGGTATCGCCTGGCTCCATAAGTGCGAAATACATGGCGACATTTGCCGCCGCTCCACCAAGCGGTTGGACATTAGCATACTTAGCTTTGAACAATTCTTTAGCTCGCTCAATGGCAAGTGTTTCAATCACATCCGTGAACTGTTGACCGCCGTAGTAGCGCTTGCCTGGGTAGCCTTCTGAGTATTTGTTGGTAAAGACAGAACCATTAGCTTCGCGCACGGCTTTACTGGCGTAGTTTTCACTGGGGATGAGTTCAATCCCTCTTCGTTCCCGCTCCTCTTCCCCGATAAGAGCGTTGTAGATAGCTTCGTCTTGGTCTTTGATGTAAGTATATTCGTTCATAGATAAAAAGTTAGTGTAGGTAAAATCAGAGATGAACGAAGCGCTTAGATCATGATAGATAATAGTTAGTGATATAAGTATATCATAAAAAAGGAAAGACCGGTCGCAGGCGACCGGTCTTTTACCTTACGTTAACTGATTAGAATTTCAGCCATCATAAGTAATTGGTACATACCGAAAGCGTACCAGACTTTGTGTTTATCTTTGATTGATTTTGCAAATGACCCAAGAACGCTACCAAAAATTGCACCATACGTGGTAACAATTAATACAAGAGAGACAAGTGGTAACCATCGAATATTCTCAATGATGAGAAATCCGGCGACGGAACCAGAGAACGCTGAGATGAGAGAAAGTCCAACAAGGCTACAAAGAAGACAGAAGGGAGTAATTATCCCAATAAGCATACTGGGCAGCCAGTGAATGTGAAATATGTTGTACTTGTATGCAACCAACCAGTACCAAAACATCAGCAGCACCATGACTCCCACAGCAGAAACAGACGCATTCTGAATAATAAATTGCATTATTGCCCCCTATAACAAACTCATGAAAATATAAAGTAATTCTAAAAAAAGTAAAGAGCGGCGCCTTTGGCCCGCTCTTTACTACGCTTGTAACTGCACAGCTGTTAAGAATTGGTCGGTCGATTGGCGTGGATGTCAGCATGAAAGCCCCCTACCACAGCCATCTCAGCTTTAATTGGTGGATGAGCTTCATAGTCATGAAGTGTGATGTGTTCTGGGCGGAACGATTCAAGTGACGTCACTTCATCACTAATAGTTACCTTTGGAAACACAAATGGCGCTCTAGAAATTTGTTCTTTCGCTTGCTCAATGTGATTTTCATAAATGTGCACATCACCAAAGGTATGGACAAACTCTCCTGGTTCATAGCCCGTAATCTTGGCTAAAATCATCGTAAGGAGGGCGTAGCTTGCGATATTGAACGGCACGCCAAGGAAAATATCAGCTGAGCGTTGGTAGAGCTGGAGACAGAGCTTTCCTTGATTGATATTTACCTGGAACATATTGTGACAAATCGGAAACCGAGCCGCTTGTCCCGGGAGCGCCATCGCATAAAGGTATTCTGGGTTCCAACTTGAAACAATTGCATTATGACAATTTGGGTCAGCTTTGATTTCGTCCACCACCCACTGCAACTGGTCTACCCCGCCACCATTTTTTCGTGGCCACTTGCGCCACATTTCTCCATAGATATGTGGGAGTTCACCATGGGTAGCGGCATAGTCATCATCGGTTTTGATTTTTTCGATAAACTCGTCTTTCGTGAGTTCTGGCCAGCCATTAGCTTCTCGTTTATCATTATAAATTCGCAGCGGGTAGTCGTTCCAGATATTGACGTTGTTATCAACCAAGTACTTGATGTTGGTTTGCCCAGAGAGAAACCAATAGAGTTCGTGAAGCACACCTTTCCAGTACACCTTTTTCGTCGTCAAAAGTGGCAGCCCCTCCGAAAGGTCATAGCGCATTTGCTTACCAAAGAGGCTATGGGTCACATCTTTTGACTGGGCATCAACTTGCTTACTTCCCTTGTCTAAAATTTCTTGTACCAAATCAAGGTATTGATACTCTGGATGTCTTTTTTCCATGATTATATTTTCTTTTTAGTACTAGTAATTTTTCGAACTGGCTTACCGGTTGGTTCAGCACCTTTCGGTGGGACGTACCCAAGGAAGTTATTTTTGTGGTAACGACCGGTTTCTTGGTAGCTTTTTTTGGTGTGTGAGGAAAGTGTTGCAAACGAGAGCTGCGCGATTTCCATCCCGGGCCGCAACACAATCGGAACATTATTGAGATTACAGAGCTCCAGCGCGATATGGAGATAATGGCCTGGGTTTACAATACTAGCTGAATTGTGAACGATGAGTCCGATACGGGCGAGGCTCGACTTTCCATTCACTTCAATTAAATACATATCTGAACCAAACTTTTCTTTTGAGTAGCCCAAGATACTGACGCCTGGATGGAGAACAAACTCATCGCCATCTTTTATTTCGATTGTTCGCGTTGTAGGGAAAATTCCCTTCCCTGGGTCGATTGCTTTCGTGGAGTGAGCGTCATTAATGATAAAGGTATTGCCTAACCGAATATCATAGGTGGCTGGCTGCAACCGCTTTGGATCGTACGGTTCAAGCGTAATCTCCCCTGCTTTCACCGCCGCATGAATATCTTTGTCTGAGAGAAACATATTATTCAACTAAAAATACTTTGTCTGTTCCGTAATACTCAGGCCAGTTTTGATTGTAGTGATCGAACATCCGAGCTAGCCTAGCTTGGTCTAACTCAACCACTCCCAGTTCTTGCATGAGCTCGTCCAATTCTTGACGGACCGTATGAGCATCAGCTTCATTGTGAATAATTTTTTCAAACTCAGCGAGATACCCGTACCCTGCATTTTTATCGAGCGACACACTTGCTCCTTTGTATGAATACTCTTCTCGTTCGCGGGACCATTTAGCCTGGTACGTAAAACCAGCACCAAGGAGTAGTTCATCAAGTTCATCAAGGGTAACCGGTACAGCCTCTTCAAATTCCATTCGCTTCACGGTATTGGCACTGGTACCTTCATCAATCGAAGCTTTGACTACAAGTAGCACCTCGTCATTGCGCTGTCGGCTGCGAATCGAAAACTCCGTACCGCGTTCAATCACGACCTGTAATTTAGCTTGCTGCTCTTCGTTCAACAGTTGTGCAACTGCTTCGTACAAAGCAGTCATCTCACCTCCTTCAAAGTAGTGATTCAACTGAACATTTGTTCCCAAACACACACACTCCGGATCAAGTTCACACATCTTTACCTTTAATTGTTCTGCAGCATCAGCCTCTCCCAGGAGACTTTTAATTTCAATTTCAAAATGTGACATTACCTCTAGTATACCGTTTTGTATAAGAAGGCCAAAAAGACAAGTATCTCTGCATATGTCATAATCAAGACTTATGGAATTACAGCCAACTAACACTGCCCCTTTAGTCGTTGTGGTCGCAATGAGTAGCGAACATCAGGCAATTGGTAATAAAAATGGATTACTCTGGCACCTCCCGGCCGACCTAAAACACTTCAAGCAATTGACGCTTGGCCACCCTATCATCATGGGTCGCAAGACGTTTGAGTCGATTATAGACATTCTTGGCAAGCCACTACCAGGACGAAGTAATATTGTTATCACGAGAGACACTGCGTACCAATACGAGGGTGCTACGGTAGCCCATTCGCTAGCAGAGGCAGTTGAAATCGCACGTAAAGAAGATCCCAGCGAAATCCACATTGGCGGCGGGGCTGAAATCTACAGACAAGTACTGCCGATGCTCGACCGATTACATGTGACATGGGTCTTTGATGAACCAGAAGCAGATACCTTTTTCCCACCATTTAGAGACGACTTTGAAGTAGCTGGTCAAAGTGATACACAGACACACGA
This sequence comes from Minisyncoccia bacterium, assembly GCA_041738755.1. Taxonomy (GTDB): domain Bacteria; phylum Patescibacteriota; class Minisyncoccia; order Phycocordibacterales; family UBA918; genus OLB19. The sequence continues at coordinate 54,114 of JBGSPE010000011.1, forward strand.
AGGAATTACCTTCCAGTGGGTCGACTACGTCAGGAAGCGGTCGTAAAGCACCCGAAACGTATCTTGCTCTGGCTTCACAAATAGCTCATCTTTAGTGAGTGTCTCGGTAAAGGTAAGGTTCGGCGTATCTCGGACAACCACGAGTGGTGTAGATTCATTCGTTTCTCCCATTGCGAGCGTTGCTCCGGCCGCAATTGCATCAACGATATTTGTCACCTCGACTTTAAACGGTCGGCCAAATAAGTCAGGTTTCCCCACATGACTGACTGTCGGTTCAAATCCCCACCAACCAATCGCAATGCCAAGTGCACCGCGCCTCAGTGGCGTTGAGTGACTGTCGACAATCACCACTCCGATGTCTTTTCGCCCACTTCGTTTTACAAAATACTCGTACCACTCTTTGGCACTCACAAAGGGATTGTCTGGAAGGGTGATGTAATATCCATCACCATTACTCTCATCTACTCCAGCGTTTCCAATAAATGCGTTGTGCTTGATAGTGAGCGGCGACGGCCAGTAGGTGCGCTCAATACTGACTTCAGCTTCTTCAGCTACCAGCTGCTTTTTATCAACCTCCCCCACTGGTACACAGTTCCCTTCATGAATCGCCACCACCTTTGAAGAAAGCACGATAATATCTCCGCTCTTAAGCGGTAGCTCAACTTCATCAAGAGCCACTCCTAAGTCGTCTTTAGGTGGCATAAGCGTTCTTAGCCTGACCGGAAAATATTCCATTAGTTGCTACTATACTGCTTTTTAGAAATAAAAAAACCAGGAGCACGAGACTCCTGGCAATGGTCAATCTGACACTGTGGTTATAGTTTTGACGGGCGCTTATCATACTCCTTCAGCTGTTCGAGTAAAGGGTGATCTTTAATCTGCATACACAGTAGACCCGTAAGATTCACAATCTCAAGATTAAGCAAAGTGCTGTTTGCCCAAAAGGATAAATCGAAAATTATCGGATGCCACTGAATATGTTTGTTTTGGAAAATTTTTCCAACCTGGACGTATTCACGAGTACAGAATGTGAATACCTTATGAAAGACATCCATAGCCTCAGTCTTAAAACAGTGATTCTTCTGATGGATTTGTTGCTCGCCTTGCAAGACGTACGTAGCATCGCTGAACTGAACGATAAGGACTAGCCGGCGATTCAGTGTGGGTTTATCTTCATTTGATTGTTTGTCTTCCGGTCGGAATATTTTTGCGACCCGCTTCAGAGTGGTTCTTACCATTACTTTCGTCTCCGTAAAATGATTTTTGTGCAATTCCTGGTCTTAGGACGCACAGAACAATTTTTTCTTACAAAACCCTTTGATTAAGACACAAAACCGCCCTTCCGGGCGGTTTTGTGTAGGTCATTTGTATAGGTAGTTAATCAACAACCTTTACTCCTTACAGGAGCAGTACACCTTATCGCCACTTTGCTCCAGGTATTCGCAAAGTTACTGGCAAGGTCCGTAAAAGCTTACTCAATCACTTTTACGCCCATAGACCGACAGGTTCCTTCAACTGTCTTCATAGCTGCTTCAATTGAAGCGGCATTAAGGTCTGGCATTTTTGTCTCAGCCACTTCCCGTATTTGGGCCTTGGTGATAGTTCCAACGGTAGAAACCTTGTTCTTAGATGCACCCTTGTCCTTGCCAATCTTCTTAAGGATGAGTCGTGACATTGGAGATACCTTAACGACGAAGTCAAAACTTCGGTCATCGTAGACATTGATGATAACTGGTACCACATCCCCCATTCGGTCTCGAGTTTGTTCGTTGAATTGATTTACGAACTCTCCGATATTGATACCAGCTTGTCCAAGTACCGGTCCAAGTGGTGGAGCTGGTGTAGCCTTACCTCCCACTGCTTGTACTTTAATTTGTTTGGTTAGTTTCTTTGCCATGTTGTTTAAATTTATGTTGTGTGAGTAGGCCGTGGTCCATAGTCACGCCCTCCTCTGAAGCCCGCACATCGTACAAGAGAAATCGACTTTTTGCAACAAAAAATAAAAGCTGCGGTGCTCGCCGCAGCTTTTTATTAAGAGGACACTGTCCATTGAGGATTAGCCGTAGTGCGCCAAATTGAACGAGCATTCAATCCAGTCAAGCTTTTCTTTGATTATCTGCTCATGGTGATGTCACAAAAGCAACGAGCAGCAAAGTGGAAGGGTTTGTGTCGGCCCAACTCAAACTGTCCTCACCCCCATTCAAGCGCTCAGCGTGTGGTCGATTGGCCTCGTTGCCATTGCACCCAGAACCTGGGAACCTGAGTTCGCTCCACTGAGTATAGCAAAAAGCCGCGGGTGAAGCTCGCGGCTTTTTGCTATACATTTAACTAAACTTTCAAAATGAGATGTAGGACGCGAAGATTAGGAATTTTGCGAGGAAGACGTACTCAATGTACGGTGACTGAGCAACATTCCGTAGCGACAAAGTACTACGCTCATTTTGAGAGTTTAGACCTTCTTAATTTGGAGGAAGTCCAACTCTACTGGAGTCTCCCGACCAAACATAGATACCAATACCTTCACCTTTCCACTCTTCTCATCGACTTCTCCAACACGTCCTTCGAGTTCCTTGAATGGACCGTCGACAATCGTCACAATATCTCCAGCTGAGAGATCTACCTTGTGCTTGACGGTATCAGTCGTCATTTGCTTCATGAGTTCATTGTACTCAGCTTCAGTAAGGGGAACTGGCTGGGTACCACTTCCTACGAAACCAGTTACTCGTGGCGTATTTCGGACGACAAACCATGACTCATCATCCACCATCATTTCAACCAAAACGTATCCAGGGTAGATTCGTTCTTCTTCAGTCACTCGCTTCCCTCCTTTCACGCGAATCTTCTTTTCAGTTGGAACAACCACATTGAAAATTTTGTCGTTCATGTTGAGTGAGTCGATTCGTTGCTTCAAGTTTCGAGCTACCGCATTCTCATACCCAGAATAGGTGTGAATGACGTACCAGTTTCGCTCTCCAGTGCTATGTTGTTTTGCCATATAATTAGAATGTGTTAACGAGGAAATTAAGTCCTTGTGAAAAAAGGTAGTCAAACGCTCCAACGTAGAGTGCGACAATAACAGAAATAGCTACCACGAGTAAGGTGTAGAGGAGTGCTTGTTTTTGTGATGGCCAAGATACTTGTCTGAGTTCAGCGTAGGTAGCTCGGAAGTAGGTAGTGAGTCGGTTCATGATAGTGGTGATTAGTGATAATGTTGCCCTGAGGGTGTTTTGATTTAAGGGTCCAGCGATATTGTCTAGGGCAAAGTGGTAACATTGCTGAACGTGCGTTCCTTTGCAGCTCTCCGCCAGTAGATTCTCCCTTGGGGGTCGAATCTACTGAGGAGCCTGCATGACCTAGTTTTTAGGAAGAATTTATTCGACCATAAAAACGGAAATGCTCTTGTGGTGAAATTCAGCATAGTCGCAGCTTTGCTGCTCCTTGCCTCATTTAAAAAAATCGCCTCTCGGCGGTTATTTACTATCATACGCTTATATCAAAAATTGTAAAGTGTAGCTTATACGAACGCAAAAAAGCCGGGGGCTACCGCCCCCGGCCTTTTAGTAAAGCCTTATTTCACCTCGTACGTGACATTTACCGTCACGCTGGTCGTCTCCTCCCCGACTGGTAACTCTGGGCTCATAAAGTCACCAGCTTTAGCTTCCATAGCTACCGGCGTATCGTACATTGGATACATGCCCATATCTTCGTAGTAACTCACCATGCGGACAATTTCAACTCCGAGCTGGTCAGCTAAGATTTCTGCTTTCGCCTTGGCGTCTTCAATCGCGACCCTCTGGGCTTCTGCCTTTAGTGCATCGGTATCATCAATCGTAAAGGTAAGCCCACTGATGTTACTAGCTTCACGTTCTCCAACTCCGGCGATAATTGCTCCCGCCTTATCGGTTGCTCGTACTTTCACGGTTACCGTTTGAAATACTTCAAACCCATCTTCAATTTGCTCACCAGGAGGACAGAACGTATTGATTGGACACGGTCGTTCTTCAAACCGGTAGCGTGGCACAAGATTGTACCCTTCTGTTTTAATATCTCTGTCTTCAATACCCTGTTCTTTTAAGTACGCTAAGATAGCATTCATCTTGGTAGCTGATTGTCCTTGGGCCTCTTCAGAAGTTGAAGCCTGTGCTTGTACCGTGAAAGAAAATTGTCCCAAGTCAGGCACTGCCAACACTTCTCCTTTGCCGCCAACCGAAATTGTTGATGGCATATTATTAGCATGTTTCGCTTGTTCCAGCGTCAGGTACGCATAGCTCAAGAGTGCAATAACTACAACGACGAGTGTCAATGAGCCGAGAGCTCGATTGAAGGTTGAGTGAAAAAAATGATGGTCCATATACTGATTAATTAATGAGTGTTAAAAAACTTCTAATTGCTCGTCGGATGGTTGCGCCGGTCTCTTCCCCTGTACCGCACACTTCTGTAAACGCAACCATATCTTCTGCTGCCAAGGACGGGGGCTGTACAATCTCTTCCATTAAATAGTACATCAGTGAACCCTCACCTTCAACGTGGTCAATGCCTAGAGCATGCCCAAATTCATGTGCCAAGACGCGCTCTAGTTCTGCATCATTAGAAAACTTGTAGATATTTATCCGATCTCCCTGGTAGTCTCCCTGAGTAAACTCACGACTAAAGCCAAACTGCTGATTATATGATTCTACTTCCCGGTTATACTGATCAACGAGCACTTGTCCTTGTTCCCCGAGCTTATTTACTTCCGCAATCAAGTCATTCAACGTTCTGGTTTCAGCCTCTAGCGCATCTGACTCAGTTGCCAAGGCTCGTCGCTCTGCTTCAAGCTCAGCAAAGACACTTTCTGGTGCACCTCCCTGGTCGTTATAGCGGGCCACTTCTTGATTATAGGTACGCAAGCGAGATTCATAGGCAGCCAAGCGAACTTCGTACGCATTTTTTAGCGTTTGGTACTCTTGTTGCAATCTCTCAATATTAAAGAAGATTTCTTCATTAGTAGCCTTTTTTTCATCGAGAGCTGCTTTCTCGCTGGTCTCTGAGTCAGCTAAGGCTTGTCGTTCATCAAATACGAAATTTACGGTAAAGTCGGCCGACTCATCGTAGGTAAACAATTCCCAACCGCTTTCTTCTTCCCAGACTCGCTCAGCCGCTTCGACATGAGCCCGAGCTTCCAGAGGAGATAAATTAAATGAACTATCAATTTCACCAATTCGGTACGAAAGTGGCACTGGGCACAAGTGTTTAGTATCTTGGTACCAATACACACTACCAAGAACCAAGGTGGCAATGAGAAAATATAGAAAACTACTACGCATAAGCCTTTAAGCTAAACATGTCTCGGAAGAAAAAACAAACGGCACAGAGCGGGGACTGCGTAGTCGCGATACGTAGTCCCTATTCTGTGCCGTTTATAATATAAAACAGTTCGCAAGAGTGTTCTCTCACCCTTTCATCATACCGCATCAGCCACTTCCGAGCGCAAAGATTTCAACAGGCAAAAGAAAATCCCTTGGACACTCGAAACGAATCGAAGTGTCCAAGGGACTAAGACTTAAAGACCATGATTCAGACAGTCAGGTGCGGCACGACCAACTGCAGATAACGGTTGGTGATCCAAGAACAATCCTGGTCGAAATGATTTACCCAAACCCTAAGCCTGCTACGGTACTCGCTGACAATGGCGACGAATAATTTACCCTCAACTTCAAATAGAAAGAAGGTTGCGTAGTTACTATTACGTAAGAGGCTGCGAAATCTATAAGCAAACCCGGTGATTTGTCCCTGACTCAGTACAAGTGAGCTAGGATCAGTTGAGAGCGAACCGAACAGAGTTTGATAATCGCCAGCCTTCGACACCTCATAGATATCGACGACGGTTTCGTCTGTGTCATGACCAGCTCTGTCCGTACCCAGCGACTTAAAGTCATCATCAATGTTGCCAGTGAAGACGTCACTTGCCTCTGCGAGCATTACTTCACCCTTCGTCGGAGCCAGAGTCGTCGACTCTTTATACCAAAGATACGTAGTGCTACGAATCCTACCTTCAACAACAAGACCAACTGGGTCGGTCAAAAAGCTAAGATGCCTTTTCAGTCGCAGCGGGTTTTCGATCCAATTCTGCATCATATCTGGCCGAACATCAGGCAATGCTTGATTGATGACTGAGATGAACTTGGCAGTTTGTCTATCCATGACGTTTTTTCCTATCGGGTTTCGTCAGTCGCTAGAGGGCCTAACCATGTAATTGGGTTTGCCATAGCTGTCGATAGTCAATTACTTCACTTGCGACAGCTATAGCAAACATGTAAAAGAACTTCTGGTATTTGACTATAAAACTGGTTTAAATGCAATAGTACACAAAACAGCCGGTCGCGAAGCGACCGGCTGTTTTGTGTATTTTTTACTTCTTACTCGCTTCCTGTTCTTGCAACTTCTTGCGCACCATTTGTTGGGCTGCATTCATAGAGTGCTGATAGTAGAGACTCTTGATGCCTTGCTTCCACGCTTGGATATACAACTGGTTGATATCCTTCACTGGTGTATCAGGTGCCACCATGATGTTGAGTGACTGACCTTGGTCAATGTATTGCTGGCGGTCGGCCGCTTGTTCAATAATCTTGCTTTGGTCGATTTCTGAGAAGGTTCGGAACACCGCTCGCTCATTATCAGAAAGGAAATCGAGGTGCTGAACTGAACCATCATTGTCTCGAATACTATCCCAGGTGACTTTGTCATCCTTTCCTTTTGAAGCCAAGAGCGCTTGCAAGGTTGGGTTTTTAATCGTCACCTTCATCTTCGCAACGTCTTTGACGTAGCAGTTTGACCAGATTGGTTCAATACCTTGTGAGACCTGACCGAGAATAAAGGCTGAAGACGTGGTTGGTGCAATCGCCATAAGTGTACTGTTGCGACGACCATAGCCCTTGAGAACCTCTGGTTCTCCAAGCTCAGTTGCCAGTCGCTTTGACTCTTCTAGTGCCTTGGTATGGATAGTTGAGAATACTTCTGAGTTCAGCGTAGCCCCCTCATCACTTTCAAAGGCTAGCTCTTTAGCCTGCAAGAGTGAGTGGTAGCCAAGGACACCGAGACCGAGAGCGCGGTTGGCTTTCGCGAAGTTGTACGCTCGTGACATGAAGTCAAAGGCTCGACGCTTTTCTTCATTTTCATGATCTCGCATCGCTTCGAGCTTCACAATGAAGTCTTCCATCACAGCATCAAGGAAGGCGGTCATAGTTTCTACCAAGTCGGTATCTTTCCATGCATCATAGTGGAGCAAGTTGATTGAAGAGAGACAACACACAAATGACCAGTCAGCCTTGCTTGGAAGCATGATCTCGCTACACATGTTACTGGCGTAGATAGTGAGATTCTGATCTTTGTAGGCGTCAACAGTATTTTTATTGGCCGTGTCATTGAACATGATGTATGGGTAACCCATTTCACCACGTCGTTGAATAATTCGAGCCCAAATCTTTCGCTTGGCTTCATCGCCCGCAATCATACTCTCCATCCACTCATCCCCTACCGTTACCCCGTGCGTAAGCTTTTGGATTGGATTTCCTTCAGTTCCAATATCAAGGAACTCCATGACGTCTGGGTGCTCAGCTGGGAGATACGGTGAGAAGTGCCCGCGACGAACTGACCCTTGGCTTACCACATTGATAAGGGTTTCAAACAGCTGCATGAAGTGTACCGAACCAGACGAGTGTCCATTTCCATCTGAAATTCCTGCTCCTCGCTCACGTACGGCTCCGAAGTAGCCTGAGCAACCTCCGCCGTACTTACTCATCATCCCAACTTCGGCGTTCGTAAAGAGAATACTCCCCATATTGTCATCAACGTACGACCCAAAACAACTAATTGGGAGGCCTTTGTTAATACCAAAGTTTGACCACACTGGTGAAGCCAGTGAAATCCAGCCCTTTGACATGTAGTCAACGAACTTATCAGCGAAGCCTGGGCGGTTTAAAAATGTTTCCGCAGCTTTAGCTATAACGGTAATTCGGTCTTCGGCGGTTTGGCCTTCATTCAAATATCCTCGGGCTAGAAACGCGCGACTGTTATCGTTAAGCCAATACCATGGTTCCATATACTTTCTTTCTGTTAGGCGTTGTTAAGTTTTTTAGAAGAGGTCGTCACTTGTGACACTTGATGATCGTTTGTTGTAGTTGATTGATCGCTTGTGGAAGAAGTCGACGTGCTTGGTAGCAATAACTTCGTTATCAAACCAGTCTGTTTCCTCAAGGAGAGCGTCACTCACTTGGAAGATACGCGGCATACCAATCGCTGCGAGTGAATTATTGAACCGGTGTTTGATGAACTCCTTCACGTTAGCGGCTGGAAGGAAACTCAATTCCCCTGCTTCATAAATCCAATCTACCACTTTGCTTTCAGCTTCAAATGCTTCGATACACGCTTGTTCAATCATAGCTTTACATTCATCATCAAACCATTCTGGGTGTTCGCTCTTGATGATATTAATCACATCAATCCCAAACATACCATGGAGATTTTCTTCTTTTGAAGTCGCTTCAACTGCGTTACTAATACCTTTGAAGATATTTCGGTGCTTGTTGAATGACATGATAATCAAGAACTGTGAGAACAGTGAGACGTGCTCAACAAAAAGTGAGAAGAGCATGACTGACTTGAAGTACTCACGATTGTCTTGGGTACGAGATAGTTCACTGACCTTATCAAGGTAATCCATCCGTTCTTGAATAACGGGAATATTTTTGATGTTCTTGAATTCATTATTGAGTCCAAGAATTTCAAGCAAGTGTGAGTAGGCGTCAGTGTGACGAACTTCTGACTCAGCAAAGGTCGCTCCGACTGCTCCAATCTCAGCCTTTGGCATCTTCTTGTAGATATCACCCCAGAAGCTCTTTACTGACACTTCAATCTGAGCAATCGCAAGCATGGCATTCTTGATAGCACTTCTCTCAACGTCGTTTACGTTGACGTGAAAATCCTGTACGTCAGATGTGTAGTTGAACTCGGTGTGGACCCAGTATGAGTGTCGAATAGCGTTTGTGTATTCGTAGAGATCAGGATATTCGTATGGCTTGAGGTGCGCTCGCTTGGCGAAGATGTCTCGTTCTCGGAGTTTCTTTCGTTCGTTTCGGTAAATGATGTAAGTCTTGGCCGTAACATACAAATCCTTTTCCATGAGGGCTTGTTCTACCAAGTCTTGGATTTCTTCAACAGCTGGACTTCCATCAATACATTTACGAGCAATCGGGTCTTCTGGAGAGGCGGTACCAGCCTGCACACACATAGCGACCACTTTTTGGTGAGCCAGCTCAGCCACTTCAATTGCGACTGAACGATCTCCTTCACCGGTTTCAGCAAGAGCTTTCGCTACAGCGTTTTCAATCTTGGTGATATCAAACGGCTTGACTGAGCCGTCACGCTTGCGAATGGTTTCAATTTTCATACGAATAATTATGCTTTTAAGGTTGTACGTTGGGACGTAAAATCACGCGCGAACATAATTGGTGGTAGATTTGTTAGCCTATGATACCGGCTAACACAATTAGGTTCAAGAGCGATTAGGTAAGGTTGCGACAAACACACCGCCGTATAAGTTTACAGCCTTTGAAACTTAGAAAGTTGTGTGTCTTACCTCCGACACACGAGACGCCGTGTGATTTATTTACTATAGCATTAATCGAGGGCTTGGCCATTTCTCAAGGCATCAAAAAAAGGTTATTTTTCGTTCGCTATCCACAGGGTTTTTGGGGACAGCCGGTTAGAGAATACTTTTACGTTTTGCCAAGATTATCAACCGGTGAAAATTGTTTTGTGGTATGAAAACAGGGCAGACACCGAAGGTGTCTGCCCTGTTTCTCTCCCCTCTACTTCGCTTGCAGTGAATCTCGGATTTCTCGCAAGAGTTTTACCTCTTCAGATGGCTCAGCGACCTTTTTGGCGGCCGCCTCTTCTTCGGCCTTCTTATCAAATGATGCCTTAGCCTTACTCATCGCCTTTACGGCTAAGAAAATTACCAAGGCAACAATCAAAAAGTCGATGACCGATTGAATAAAGACACCGTAGGTCACTTGAGCATTTCCTACGTTGTAACTCAAGCCAGAAAAATCTACCCCACCCATGAGTAGTCCAATCAGCGGTGTCACCACATCAGCCACTAAAGAAGAAACTATCTTCCCAAAGGCGGCACCAATGATAACTGCTACTGCCAAATCAATCACATTGCCCTTCATGGCAAAGGCTTTAAATTCTTCAATAAATGATTTCATATATTGCTTATATATTTAAATATCTCCACTAATTACCCGAGTATACCTGATTTTAATGATGGTGGTGAGCGTGATGAGCGACATCGTGAGGATCAACGGTACGGGTACTAAAGTACCACGCAGCAACCAAAGTCGTAGCTGGTACAGCCAAAATCAACCCCATACTCCCAATCACAATTCGGACGAGTTCCACTGCTATCACTTCTTGATTAATACTCAGCCACCAATCACTTTGGGTTTTTGAATAGAGCAAGATAAGTGGTAGGGCGACTCCCACATACGCCAACGCCAACGTATTCACGAGCGACCCAATATGATCGCGCCCTACCTTAATCGCTCGATTATACAATTCACGCAAGCCAAGGCTCGAGTTCGCTGCTTTCAATTCCTGAACTACCGAAGCTTGCGTAATCGACACATCGTCTAGCACACCCAAGATACCGATAATGATACTACCAAGTAGCAGTGCTGAAAGATCAAGCTCTCCATCAGTTGCAAAGTTAAGATACACCGACGCATCAGCACTGAAGCCGGTGAATTTAAGGTACCCCATCATGATGATGGTAAAGAGTCCAGTAATAATTACTGAGCTGAGGGTACCAATAAAGGCAATCCCGCTCCGAGCATTGATACCATGAGTTCCAAACAGAACCACAAAGAGCACCATCCCCGCAATTCCAATAATAGTAGCAACGGGAGGGTATCCCGCTAAAAGCGCTGGTATCAAAAGGAGGAAGATAGCCGCGATACTCACCGCCAGAGAGAGTAACGCCCTCACTCCTTGCCACCTGGTAAAGAATAAGAGGATGACCACAAACAGTCCGATGGTGAAGAACAGGGCCGGCCGTCGTTCGTAATCAAAGTACGTAACGTACTCATCCCCATTGACGGTTTCAACCAGATTCACAAAAATCTTATCCCCCACCTCAAGGTCGACTACCTCATTTTCTATCTCCATCTCTTCTCCATCACGCTTACCAGATTGAAATACAATCTTCACTACCTGTACGTTGGCAGTAGCGTCCGTACCAATAATCTGCCGCTCGGTTTCAGAAATAATCTCGAGCACTTCAGCTCGCGCAATTTCTTGATAATCCTGATGGAGCTCTTGCGCCTGACTCAGTGCCGGCACAGAAAAAGCCACGAATACCAAGGTGGCTTTAAAAAATGAGACGCGCGACATAGAAACCAATTCCAGCTGAAATTACCAGGGCAAAAATAAGAACGAGAATAAATGATGCTTGATCCATATATATGAAGCTTAACGAACTTTCTCTACCATTGCAATCTTGTAGTTTTATTTTGTAACTCGACAAACGTACGTAAAACCGCTAGTATAGCGTCCACAGAGAAGGGTTGTATCCCCTCTTTGAAAACAATATGGCGGCTATAGTATAGCGGTTAGTGCATCGGTTTGTGGTACCGAAAGTTCGGGTTCGATTCCCGGTAGCCGCCCTAATGCCCTTGCCTCGCAAGGGAACAATCTAAATAAAGATAATTTGGTTCAACTACGTTGGGTTATTTTAGTGCCTATTGTCCGTAGGGGAACCAGAAATGTTTTGAAGTCTTCCCACATGGTGCACACCGATTTTTTAAATCTATTTAAGAGTTTCAATAAACTCTTTCACATCATCTTCCTTTGTCCGAACTTCATCAGATCGCTTCCAAACCAGATCAAATTGGGAGCGGAGTGTTTTTGCCAAATCACCACTTTCAACAATAAAACCGAAGCCTTCTTTTCGGGATGAAAGAAAGGCAATTTTATTTCCGTAAATCCAATACCCCATTGAAAAATCGATATTATTTGGAGCACTTCTAATCTCACGTTTAAAATCGCTCCCAGCCCCAAGGTATGGATGCTTTTTAAAATTTACTACTTGATTCTCAGGCCAAATAGCACGCACCGAAATGTTCCGCTTAATCCTTTCTTGATTATGCTTGCGAAAAAATTCTGGAGAAAGCACATCCACCATGGTTTCAATTGGCCAAAGTGCTTCTGTTTCAACATCTCGATAGAGCAGCATGTCTTTTAAAACTTTTTCCAAACCATCAGCTGATTCGTAGAGCTCAAGCTTTGGAGATAAGTAGGAGTCTGTCACTATTTCCCTCACTTGCTTCAATGACTCCCTGTATTGTTGTTCAGCGCTCTCTATCTCGGCTTTGTAATCAGAAAAAATGTCTGCAATTCTATCTGGATGAATTGGAACAAACCTTTTTACCCCGCTTTGTTGGGTTTCGGTTACCAAGCCCTTTAAAATTAGTCGTTTTAAAACGACATACACTGACGGTCGTGGAATCCCTGCAGATTTAGCTAATGCGCCGGCACTAACTGTGCCAGAAGAAAGTAATGTTAAATACAAGCGTGATTCTTCAGCAGAAATACCAATTTTCTCTAAAGATTTTTCGAGCATGTTGTTGTAACACTACAACACTATTTATATAAAGTCTATAATGGCCCAGTATAGCAATACATCTTTCGTGTTTTATTACGGTGACAAAGATGTGTTCCACACTCAGGAGAAGTTTAATGAACACGCAAAAAATCGTTATTGGTGATGGCAGCTTGGCAATCTACCGCAAGCCCCAGCCCGCTATTTCTGAAGGCGGAAGGATGGCAACACACGCAGAACTCTTTACCGCCAATCTGGGCAAGCCGTTTCCGTGGGGAACACTCCCCCATGACAGCAATGCGCCTCTGCTCTGGAAAGACCGTCGCGTGGGCTACGGCGGACTGATCCACCATCAGTGGTTCGTTACGTCAGACGGTCGCTTCGGCGGCGCTGACAACGTCCCGACTACCGGTCCAGGCGCTCTCCGCAACTCCCTACTGATCAATGGCGGTTGCGGCAGCGAGGCGGAAAACGAGGGCTACGCGGTAGTCGTCCAAACCGATGATGCAACCCGACACATGTACCATAAGGTGCAGTTGCATGCCCTCGCGCACGTGGCGGCAGACGGTGGGCATATCATCGTCTCACCGATCCAGAATGGTGTGGTCTACGTGGGATTTGTCGGCCGCTGCCAACACTGTCCCAACGCGAAGGACATCTCCTTCAAGCAACTACAGGCGGCCTTACCTGACTTTGACTTCAAACTTTTCCTTGAATGGGAAAACTGGGGAATCAGCTCAATCAGTCAAGCCGCGTAAATCAACTTACTGCTTATGCAGGCCGTGGTGTATAGAAACATACACCACGGTTTTTCTTTTATAAAAATATTTCCCTCGCCTCACTCAGCCACCCCAAACACATTTCCTCAAACTGGTTCCACCCGAGGGACAGTACGTGCCCATTGGCAAAAGAAAATACTTCCCTTGTGGAAGTATTTTCTTTTGTTAATAGTGGCTAAGAAAGTGACCTGCGTCACTTTCGTCCGGAATCGAACGCCGGAGCGATGTGCGCTTGCAAACAAGTGAGGCGTGTCCCCGCGGCACCAGTTATTTTGTGAGGCATCGAAACAAAATAAGTTAGTGACCGTCAGGACGACTCCCCGGTAGCCGCCCGGCAGAAACTCTAACCAGAAAAGCCCTCGTGAGAAGCTAGAACTGGTATACTACTATAGCTATGGAAAGCATTACACCAGAAATTGAAGCTAAAAAATCACCTTTACATACAGTTACTCCACTGTCGAAATATCTGGCGATGGTTTTGTTTATTTTGCTGCCATTTGTTGGAGGTTGGATTGGATATACCTATTCTCAAGAAAAAATAAGTGCAAAAGAACTAACAACAAATCCTGATGAATGGAATCTACCACAAAGTGATGATACTCAATACACTAATGAAATAGCACAATTGAAACTATTACTTGCAAAAAAGTCTTTCCCTCAAACTGAAATGTTAAAGCCAGGTGATTTCCTTGGAGCATTTATAATCGAGTCTATAGATTATGAGACAGAACGGAGTGGTGATGAGTATCAACATAGAGCAACCGTTAATTTAGTTGGTTCAACTACAATGAAAGGCAAAATACTTATTAGCACTGCTGATATGGGAGGTTCTGAATCTGGAAATACTGCATACACAATTACATTTCAACCTTCAAGTGAAGATAGTGAAGAAATTCCCTACCTAGAAGAGTTTATTCCCGGCAAAGATCAAAGTTTTTATATTGCAGGCCAAGAGCAATCTGAAATAGTTCGCAAAATTATTACAGATGCTGGTTGTGACGAAGATTTAACTATTTATTGCGTTGGTTTTGAGCCGACTAGTTCAGAAGAAGTTGAGATTGCTATCTCAGGGTTTAAATTATATGGCCAAAGTTATGCATCGGGAGTACCCAACCTACCAATTGCAACACTAGTTGAATAATTGGAACATAAACACTCATGTGGTTTTTTGTTAACGGAAGAGGAGAAGGTGTCTAGCGTCACTTTCGTCCGTAATCGAACTGCGGAGCTATATTTATAAACGAGCCAGGGTGTAAGCAATATCAAAATAATGATCTTACGTACATATTTCAACTGACGCCTAACGGATTCTGTGTGTCCTAATTTTAAAGTTATATTTTAGACTTATTTTTTAGTTACTATTGTCCTTTATGGAACCCTGATATAATTTTTTAATGAAACATAATAAATTCATAGGTTGGTGCCTAATACTTGGATCAATAGGGGTATTTATTCCATACACAATATTAACGATAATATTTAACTACCCCGACATTCTTCGCCTACCAGGTGGAGATATTCTCACACAATTTCATGCCGGAGGATCAACTCTTATTTTTACTTGGTTTGCTTTTGCCTTACTTGGAACACCTTTACTTTTAGCCTACATCCTTATTGGCCAGAAATATGAAGCCCTAAATCCTCATATTCGATGGATTACCACCATAGGAGTTCTTTCAGCAATTTTACAAATGATTGGTCTGTTACGCTGGGTCTTTGTTGTTCCAGTATTAGCACAAAACTATATCGACGCTACCACTAATGAACTACGTGAATCAATTGTCATAGTATTCAATGCAGTACATCAATTTGGTGGAGTGTTACTTGGTGAACATCTAGGGCAACTT
This sequence comes from Minisyncoccia bacterium, assembly GCA_041738755.1. Classification (GTDB taxonomy): domain Bacteria; phylum Patescibacteriota; class Minisyncoccia; order Phycocordibacterales; family UBA918; genus OLB19. Next base: position 69,380 of record JBGSPE010000011.1, read on the forward strand.
TTTACTATAATTTGGACCGTCGGGATTTCATTAGTGCTTTATCAGACACAAGTAATCAAAAAGTGGGTGGCTGTGTTTGGGGTAATCACCTCAACAATTTACTTTTTGGCGCAAGCAGAACTTTTTGCTACCGTTATACCTAATTTTCCCTACTTCGGTTTAGCAGGATTCATCGGTAGCACTCTTTGGCTGGTTTGGTTAATTATTTTGGGGGTCATATTTATTAAAGCTAATAAACATTAATCTTACTTCTTCAAACAACCCAAAACATAAATTTTGAAACTGATTCAGCTCAGGAGGTCAATTCGTACCCTGATAGGAATCGTTGACTTTAATCAATTTCAATTACTGTTGTAGCAGGTAGTTTTTCTTTTATCAGTTCTAGGTCGGATGTTGCATATTCATTCCCTTTCAAATTAAGGATCTTGAGGTTAGAGAGGTTACCTAGCTCAAGAGGAAGTCCGGTAATGCGATTGTTAGAGAGATTCAGTTCCTCAAGCAGTTTTAACTGACCTATTTCAGCTGGCACTCCGGTGAACTGGTTGTTGGATAGGTCTAATACCTTGAGATTTTGCAGAAAGCGTATTTCTGCTTGCAATGAACCAGTAAGTTTGTTGTTCGATAGATTAAGTGTTTCAACCGTAGTTTCTTCAAATACGTACTTCGGTGTTTCAACAAGCCCCCTTCCACTTAGGTTCAGTGTCAATCCATTACTGACGTCAGGCTCAGTTTCATAAGGGTTAGGATTTATTTCTGATTCACTAAGCTCAGTCTCACTACTATCACTCATTTCTGCCTCGATGGTTTCGGCACTACGGTAGGGTATATCTTTTGTCATCTGTTGATATGAAATTAAACCAACGCTGACAATAACTACTACGAGGATGATTATTTTAAACATAGTATCTATTGTAGTACTTTGTAACGAAATAATATACACACTCACGACATCTAACCTCTCAAAGCAATTCTAACGTCTCCTACGGTATTACCCAATTTATTATTTACTTGCTCTAACTTTTAAAGTGTTTTTCTATACCAGGTATATCTAATAAATCTAATTTCTAAATGCAAGTGGATTTAAAATAAATTAATCAAAGCATAATACAGTGGTACTGCTGGTACAGCTATCTGAGAAACGAAGAGTAAAAGTAAGTAATATTTCTTTTCTGGCAGATAAAACCTCCTAAAGCTTGGGAGCGTTGAGTACTCTGCAAAAATCTTCTCAAAATTCCAAAAAGCTGAAAAAGTAATCTCAGCCATAATGAGTGCAACTGTTGGAGCAAAGAAAAAAGCAATGAGTCGAGATGCACTGCGGTAAAACGACGTATTACCTATATCCGAAACAGTACCAGAAAAATAGGTCCAATAGCCTATAGCCAGAAAAAAGAAAAAAATACTTCCCACAACCATCAGCACGGGTGAGTTTTTAATGAGATACATTTCTCTGTGATATTTCATAAAACTCTTTGCTAAATAACTTATTAATTACGATATCTACTAGTATAACAACGCCATGAAGAACACACCATCAAAGTAGAAAACTTGAATCAGGCATTTACTTTGACTGACTGCTCGCCCACCATGCTATAGTGCACCTATGTATATCTACTATGTTGGACTAGGGTTTATTGTGCTTCTGATACTTTGGTCAGTGGGCAGCTACTTGGTAATCTCAACCATCGAAAAGCCAGTCTACAGCGTTATTGAAGAGCGAGATGGTTATGAGATTCGTGAATATGCGTCATACATTGTTGCGGAAACTACAGTGAGCGGCGATCGGCAAGAAGCAACCAGCCAAGGATTTCGAATCATTGCGGACTATATTTTTGGCAATAACGTACGTAAACAAAGTATTGCTATGACGTCACCGGTGCTTGAAAGTGAAACATCAGAAAAAATTGCCATGACGTCACCGGTACTGAGTAGTGAAACCTCAGGAGAAGAGCGGACGATTGCCTTTGTTCTTCCGTCTAGCTATACCCTTGAAAATTTACCGATACCTAATAACCCCCAAGTCTCCATACGCGAGGTGCCAGCCCATAAGGTCGCGGTTCTATCATTTACGTGGTATGCCACTACCGCCAGAATAGAAAAGAAAAAAGAACAGCTCCTTCAGTTGCTTGAGCGTGATCAAATACTCCCTACTGGTGAGATACAAGTGGCTCAGTATAATCCACCCCTTTCAATGCCACTCACACTTCGCAATGAAATTCTTGTTCCAATAGAATACTGATTCTAATGACAAGAAATAGTAACCTTACAGTGCAGTAAAAACGACTCTACTGTGATGTAAGGTATAATACTTGTATATAAATAATTCACTACACTATGAGTGATGAAATTCAAAAAACGCCTCAAGCTCTTCTAAAAGAAAAGTTACTTAATGGTTCAATTACTGAAAAAGATTTTCTGCTTGAAGTTTTGACTCTAGACCAAGAAACGGATGTAGCACTTGGCACACGACCTCACGCCAAAGCAAACGCTGACCTACTAAAAGATACAAAAGTACGAACACTCTTAAACCAACAAAAAGAGTTGAAGGATTTTTGGGAAGAATTAGAGAAGATGGTTTCTGCGCACGTACCATTTGAAGCCTGCGATCCTCGTGAAATTGGGCACCAAATGAGTTCTCTGTACTCAGACCTTGAAACAGTGCCAAAAGAGGTTGTAGATGAGTTCTACCGAAAACGAAACCTCAGCTACAGCATCAGCATCGATGCTCCAATTGAAACAGTTTTCAAAACAATTACTGATAAATCTATGTACCCAAAGTGGACTAAGGCTTGGGGTGAAGGTATGACCTTTGAAGGTGAATGGAAACAAGGTGAACACATCTCTTTTATTGATAATTCGGGAGAAGGAACCAAAGCTCGACTTGATGAAGTTCGAACCCACTTCGAAAAAGATCCTACTGATAACGGAGGATACGCACATATTCCATCTGCGTATGTAACGATGATTTATATTGCCAAACTGAAGGATGGCACAGAAGTCGAGAAGTTGGATGAACCATCGAGAAGATGGGTTGGTACGAGAGAGGAATACCGCATAACAGAGAATGAGGAAGGCGTTACTAAACTTTGGGTATATATATCAACTGACGAATCATTCGAGCAAAAAATGAATGATAGTTGGCCTACGTCTCTCCAGAATCTTAAAGAAATTTGCGAACAGTAGAACGCTTTGGTTCAGAGACACCATTCTATACATACAAGGAACAGTGCTTGCATATTAACAAAAGAAAACGGCCCCCACGCAAATGCATGGGGGTCGCTGGTTTTGAACGAACGGAAGGATCAGCCGAGCGCCACTTGCCGTTCGTAGTCATCGTCGACGGCAGGACTGCCGGTCACGTCGCTCGGAGCAAAATTGGTCACATCGACCAGTGTCGCACCACCTTCGGTGAGAGCTGTCATTGCATCAATGAGGCGCATACTCTGTCTCCTTGGGGCGGGATGCCCTTTCTCAATGTAACGAAGGGCTACCCTTCCGTCAAGTTGAAGGCCAGTATTCTTGGGTACAAGTAAGTGTCCGTAGGTCAAAGTATACTCGATTAGCAATATCGTCAGTGTCGCCAACTCTCGCAAACTGCTCAAATTGCTTCAATGCTAAAGCTGTGGTTGCGTAAATGGCAGAAATAATTGACTGCGGTTCTGAACACCCACCAATATGATCAGCTTCCTTATCTGAATGCCAATATAACCACCAACAATCGCTCTGCTTTATATTGTGCGGATTGAAACAGTGTGAAATCGCAGTTTCAGCATCCATCCGGGTTTCAATGACACAGATGACTTCTTTATTTTCTTCTACTACCCTTTCCATAATGGCTCTTCGAGCCTGCATAGAATCAACACAGATACACACAACTCCAGATAAGGGGATATGCTCAGACACTTCTTCTAAGTAGCAACGCACGTCACAACTTATATCAAGAGATCGCACATTCCGCCCAATTTCAACTGCTTTATTTCCTCCGATGTTCCCTATATCAATCCATTGGTTAGCTATGTTATGACATTCGAAAACATCAAAGTCATAGAGATGGATTGGGCTTTGCTGACGAACACCAACGCCCATTCTTGTCAGACCTTCAGCCATTCGACTCCCCATACCCCCACAGCCAATGATGTGGACGGGGTGATGGAATGTCTCGGGATTAAAAATTGCCTTGTGTCGGACTGAATCAATCATCACTTATCTCCTTAAGCAAGAGTGGCCAATCCTCAACATCATGATAAGGAGTTCCTGTATCATAGGTTTGAAGAGCTTTCCATAGATGAGAAAAAGCTTTATTAATGTACCCTTTGCGTAATGACTGATAAATGACAAACTGTCCGCTAGAAATACAAAGCGGGGCTGTGGGTACCTGAATATCCTCATGTTTTTTATCAATAGCATGAGGATGCATAATAATTGACCTCAGTTTGCTGTGCTCATCATACACATCAATTGAATTTGTGACGTTTATAAGGCGAAAATCAATTTCCCATATCCTTCCTACCCGCTTCCGAATAAAAAAAATAACAAATTCTCCGATTTCGTAGCTGATTCCGTCCCATGTAATGACCAGCTCTGATGTTCCTACCATCAAGATATGTGGCTTATGAAACCCTACATATTGAATATTTGGGTTACGCTGCAACTCATTATATTCTGCCACTATGTCATCTGTACTATGGAGCGGACTGCCACAAAATTCGATGTATTGTTCCAATACTGTTAATTCTGCCGGCATGACATATTCCTTTCAATGTACAAAGGTGCTATTCAAACGAACAATACCTGAACAACAAGACGGAAGCAAGGTACTTATTTTTTATAATCAGACTAACCTTCAAAATACATTGTAAAAAAGCTAGTTCTTGATTAGTCAGAACTATTGGTAAAAATAGTAAGCTCTGGTAATTCTTTAAAGATACTAAATGGGGCGGCTGGAGAAAATGTATTCATAGTACGTAACTCTTGAATCAAGTGAACCTTATCATTCCCTGTCGCATACACGATAACAGCATTCAACTGGCTTCGTAAAAACGTGTAGGTAACAGTGACTCTGTCCGGATACGGGTTAATAATTAGAGGAACAGAATATCCGACCACCCAGGCCTCGCCACTAAAATCAACTCCCCACTCGCCTGGGAAAATCCCGGCCGTATGGCCATCTACACCAATTCCCATCGTAGCTACAACTACCCCGTTGGTATGTTGTGCTTTCCAGGCTCGCAGGGATGACTCAAATCTTTCACTGAACCCGAACAAACTTTCACCCGCCAACACTTTGGTATCAATTAGATGTACGCTTCGCTCAAGAGACTTGGTATAAAAACTTGTGGCTTCTAATTGAGCAAAATTGTTGATTGTTGGGTCAGTCGAATACCGTTCATCAAGGACAGTAAGGGTTAGGTGTGGACCAAGCACAGACGGATCAACTCCCTCGAACAAACCAAAAGCCGAGCCGCCTGACACCAAAAGAAGTATCGGTTTATCAGCATTGGCGCGGAGTGTTTCAGTGAGTGCTTTGGCCGCTTCGTTGTCTGGGTGCTCTGCCACTACAATCTTCATACTATTCGGGATTGATTACCTTGTGTCCACCAAACTGATTCCGCATCGCTGCTACTAATTTGCCTAAGTACGATGGTTGCGCGCGAGTTTGCTTCCGTTGAGCTAGGGCTGCCTCAAGCACCTTCACGTCGCCCAAGGTGGTAATGTGTTCCATTTCAAATTCAGTCTCTCCGTGCGGGACTTCGCCTTTAATCATATCAATCTGACCTTGTTCATACGCTTCACGCAACCACGAAACAAGCTTACTCGATATAATGCTTTCATGTTCGTAGGGGCGTAATACGGCTGACAGGTCAATGCCAAACATATCACTCTGTTCATGAAGAACTGTCATGCCTTCGGCAATCGCTCCCATCATGCCGTACTCAATACCGTTATGAACCATCTTCACAAAGTGTCCGGCTCCTTCTCTCCCCACCAGGGCATAGCCATCCTTGGCGGCAAGCGCCGCGAAGATATGTTCATGTATAGCAAACACCTCAGGATTTCCTCCGACCATAATCGACGCACCATTGCGAGCGCCTTGCATACCACCTGACGTCCCACAATCAAGAAAGTGAATGTCCTTTTCTTTTAAAGCTCCGTGCCGACGAATAGAATCTTGATAAAAACTATTTCCGCCATCAATTACGGTATCTCCGCTTGAGAGTTGTGGGACGAGTTCATCGAGCACAGCATCTACCACTCCACTTGGTACCATAAGCCAAATTACTCTTGGGCCCACAAGGGCTTGTACGAGCTGTGCCTGAGAATCAACTACTTCAATACCAGCTTTTTCTGCTTCGGCTCGCGGATCTTCGGTCTGGTTGTAGCCCACGACGCGATACCCTTTTTCAACCAACAACGTTGTCATGTTCAAACCCATCCGGCCCAAACCAATGAAACCAATTTCTTTTTGCATATAGAGATATTATTATGTATTAATCGATGGGTAACTACCTTTTGGATACTCATGAAGGGGTAGTTGTTTGAATGACTCAAGAATTGGGGTAATAAAATTCCACGCTGCCACCACCTCTGCCCCGCTCACAAACCTAGTCTGATCGCCAACAATACAATCATATAAAACGCGCTCGTATGCCTCCGGCGACCGAAACTCCTCACCATGACACGTCGCCAAAACCAGTTCACGTTCATATAACTTGAAACCAAACCCAGGTTCTTTAATCCACATGGTAAGCATAATACTTTGTTCCGGTGAAAACGTTATTCGTAGTACATTTCGATGGGTGTGTACTTCCTCATCATTCTCAGCCGTACACCGACACGTATCTACTGGCTTAAAGGTGATCACCGCCTCAGCCCCAGAAGCAGCCAAGGCCTTCCCTGACTCAAGCGTAATCTGAACATCGTTCCAAAGTTCGTTCTCAATGTGCGTGGTTAATTTAAAGTACGTTTCTGTCTCACTCTCTGAATCGACTCCTGTTGTGTCTCGGTATCCTTCGTACTGAGCTCGGTAGGTCATATCAGTCTCTCTTCTGACCAATGATTGAACAGCGTTTAGTCGGGCAGCTCGCATCGCCTCTGCATCATGGATATCAGCTGCCTGCATCGTGAGGAGCGCTAATATCTGTAGCATGTGGTTTTGACCGACGTCCCGCAAGGCTCCAATACCATCATAAAATGAACCCCGAGTAGCTACATCCTGCTGTTCAAACAGCTTCACTGAAATTGATTCAATGCGATTGCCGTCCCAAGAATCTGCCAAAATACTATTAGCAAATCGAAGCGAAATAATATTTTCAATCGCTTCCTTAGCCAGATAATGATCTATGCGATAAATCTGATTTTCAGCAAACAAGTCACACAATTGTTTTTCAAGCTGCACCGCTGTGGTGAGGTCACTGCCAAACGGTTTTTCAACCAGGAGCCTTGACCATGAACCCACTCCGTCACACAGTGCCATCGCGTCACTTTGTTTTAACTTGTCAAAAATTTCACCATAGAGATTGGGAGGAACGGCCAAGTAAAAGAGCTTACTCGTACACTGAGCAATTGAAGTATCAAAGGCGAGCAACTCCTGTTTGATGGCTTCATACGCAGCAGTGTCATTGAAGCAGCCGGCGATAAACCGGAAGTGTGAGCAAAATTGAGTGAGAAGCGATTGATCACTGGTGGGAATTTTTGAAAGAATACTTTCCCGAACAAATGCCTGATACGCTTCGTGTGATAACTCTTTCCGAGCAAGCCCGATAATGACAAATCGTTCTGGAAGGAGCTTCTGTGTATACAAATGAAATAACGATGGCAACAATTTTGTTTCTGCCAGATTGCCCGTTCCACCAAAAATAACAAAGGCTGTTGGATACATAGTTTTTGCTGTAGGTGGTTGTGACATGACGGATTACTAATTTTTAATGGCAAACTTTGGCTGCAGGAAGGTCTCTTCTGTCAGCTGTTCTAATAACAAGTATTTCAGTATGACAGACAAAGGTAGAGAAACATACTTCCCCTAGTATAAACGAACCCACCCCCGTTAGTAAAGTTGACTTTACAATGAATAGCAGTTGTGTTACCGTAACAATAAAGCAATTGTACCCAAACCACATGTTACCTAAAGAACAATTCAAAACCCCTCATAAAAAAATTATCATCGTCGTTGGGTCTCTTTGTTTCGTTCTCTTTGGATACATTGCCTATGCAATCTATGACAAAACCATAGATTGTGACGATAGTCTTTGTCAGATTGACGAAGCTGAGCTCGCACTGCTAGCCAGTGATGTGGTAACTCTGCCAGAAATTGAGGGGCCCCGAGGTTCATTTGAAGCCTACAGTCCACTGAGGCTCAGTGAGATTACAAGTGGAAAGATACTCATTTTCTTTCATGCCAGTTGGTGTCCATCGTGTCGAGCACTCAGTGCTGATATTGAACGTAATGCTGGAGCGATTCCAGCAGACGTAACTATTCTAAAGGCGGATTTCGACACTGAGACCGCACTTAAGGAGCAGTATGGTGTCACATCCCAACACACCGTAGTACAAATTGACGTAAACAATAATATAATTAAAAAATGGAGTGGCGGTTCACGCTTAGAAGCTGTACTCTTAGAAATACAATAATACTATGATTTTCTTTCTCATCTCAGTCCTTGCTGGCGTTCTAACCGTGCTCGCACCCTGCATTTTACCACTCCTCCCTATCGTTATCGGCTCCTCTGAAACCGGAAGCCGTAGCATTTCAAAACGCTCACTCGTGGTAATTGGTTCACTATCAATTTCAGTTATTGCCTTTACCTTACTGCTTAAGGCTTCGACCTTACTCATTGCTATCCCGCAAACATTCTGGAGCACCTTCTCAGGTGTTGTCATTATCCTGGTTGGTCTAGCAATTATTTTTCCATCATTGTGGGCTCGCATCCCCTACATGCAAAAGCTGAGCACCTTGGGTAACAAAGCTGTTGGTGCCGGCTACCAAAAGAAGAATTATTCTGGTGACGCCTTGATCGGGCTTGCGCTTGGACCAGTCTTTACGACCTGTTCTCCAACCTATCTCTTTATTATTGCCACCATTCTCCCGGCTGGATTTGCCATTGGTTTTATCTATCTTCTTGGATTCACGTTGGGTCTAGCTATCTCACTGCTTTTGATTGCCTACTTTGGTGGTCAATTGGTTAATAAGATTGTTGCTAACATGGGTGCGGCCAATCGCGTTAAGCAGATATTTGGTGCCCTTATCCTTATTGTCGGAATTGGAATCCTCACTGGATACGATAAAAAACTTGAAACGTTTATCCTTGATTCAGGCTATGGTGCTACCATTAACTTTGAAGAATCATTAATTGAACGATTTGCCCCTACCGCCGAATAACCAAGACTGACGACGTTATAAATCTCTAAAGTAGTACGTACATATGAACACTGAATTTGACGTCGTTGTAATTGGAGCTGGCTCAGCCGGACTGACAGCAGCCGTTGGTTTTAAAAAAGTTGGTAAACGAGTCTTACTGATTGAACGAGAACATATTGGTGGTGAGTGTACAAACACTGGCTGCGTACCGAGCAAAGCCCTCCTTCATCACGCCAAAGCGTACTATCACGCTACACAAATTTCTGGCAAAAATACCCAGACCTCTGAATACCGAGAACGTGCCTTTCCCTATGTGCGAGGAAAGATTGCTGAAATCTTAGAGGAAGAAACGCCCGAAGTATTTGAGAAGCTTGGTATCACAGTCGTGATGGGCGAAGCAACCTTTACAGCCCCGTGTCAGGTCGCTGTTAGTGGAGTTACCTACTCATTCAAGCGAGCCATAATTGCCACTGGTTCAAGTCCTCGCCTCATTGATATTCCTGGACTTGACCCAACGACAGTCCTCACCAATCAAAACGTTTTCGGGCTTGATACTATTCCTGCTCGTACACTGATTATTGGAGCGGGCCCAATTGGACTCGAAATGGGACAAGCATTTGCCATGCTCGGAAGCACGGTCACGATTGCTTCAATCGATACTGAATTTGCAAAACTTGAAGACCCGGCAATTCGGCCGTTACTCCAACAAAAGTTTACCTCGCTTGGGATTACCCTCGAACTAAATGCTGTGATTCAAAAAATCGAACACGGTGAAGCTGTCTTAGCCCGCACCGTAAGCGAGGCCACTGAAACCTTCAGTGTTCCGTTTGATAAGATTTTGATTGCGATTGGAAGAGTGCCGAATCTGCCACCTGGACTTGAAGCAGCACACATCAAAGCCAGTGAGTACGGCATTACGGTTGATAGCCAATACAAAACGAGCAACAAATATGTCTATGCTATCGGTGATGTCTCACAACGAGCCAAGTTCACCCATACAGCGGATGATACCGCAAGACAAGTGGTCACCCGGGTTGTCTCTCGAGGTTTACTGCGAGTGAATAACCGAAAGGCAATACCGAAAGTAACCTACACCCAGCCAGAAATAGCGCAGGTGGGGCTTTCATGGAATGACGCAATTGCAAAGTACGGTGAGCGGCAACTAATGCGTATTGAAATCCCATTTACAAAAAATGACAGAGCAAAGACTGAAGACGATACCACCGGTTTGCTAGTTGTGATTGCAAAGCGGCTCAATGGTGTAGTACTCGGAGCACATATCATTGGACCCGCGGCGGGAGAAATACTTACTGTGTTTACCCTCGCTATCGACCAAAAAATCTCCCTCTGGAAACTTCGTTCACTTATCTACGCATATCCGACTTATAGTCTCATCATCAAGAAAGCAGGTGATGAATTTTTTGGCCGACAATTGACTGAACTGAAATCCGACTTGAAAAACCTTTTCCGCCGCCAAGCGCCTAAACTCGTTGCCTTATTATTTTGGCTCACACTTATTATTTCGTTTCAAACGTATCGGATTGAAAATGGTCTGTCGTACTCAGACTTATTACTGAATCTTATTTCATTCTTCACAAGCACCATGTGGGGGCCAGTCATCTACATTGGGCTTTACGCTATTCGTCCACTGGTACTATTTCCGGCCACCTTACTCACCGCCCTCTCTGGAACGTTGTTTGGATTTTGGTGGGGAGTACTCTATACCATCGTCGGTGAAAACGCCTCAGCCAACTTCGCCTACTGGATTGGGCGCTTCTTTGGTAAAGACATCAAGCTTGAGGACTCAATTATTGGGAATTGGGTAGAAGCACTGCGCGCTCGTCCCTTTGAAGCCGTTCTCTTTATGCGTCTCTTCTATATGCCATTTGACCTTACAAACTACGGAGCTGGGATTCTTAAAATAAATTGGTCATCATACTTTATGGCTACCTTAATTGGAATCCTCCCTGGTTTGACCACGTTTGTCGCGCTCGGAGCAGCTCTCAACCTCGCTGAGTTCAGTGAAAATGGACTTAGTTTTGATGCGTTTGACCCGCGCTTCATTGCCCTCTCAGTAGCTATCTTTGTAGTCTCAATCATCCTCTCCAAATACCTTAAACGTTGGCACGCAGCAAAAACGAAAGTGGTGGTGAAATAAAGCGGAGGTTTTAATGTACACTCACATACGTCATTCTTGACGAGCTTTGCTTCGTCACTTACTGTGGTTGTATGAAGCAGCTTACGGCTACAGATATAGAGCATATTATTCTCATGGCCTGGGGGGATACAATTCCCTTTGAGGTGATTCGTCGTGAATACGACCTCACTGAAAACCAAGTGCGTGCTCTGATGCGAAAGCACCAATCCGAAAAGACGTACATTCGGTGGCGGAAGCGGGTTGAGACAAGAAGTGGCGCTAGCAGTAAGCACGAACAATTAAGCCAAAAGACGTCGACCCGGCAAAAGTTTTAATCTACCGAATGATTTTTTTATCCTTAAGGTAATCTGTCGTTAAAAGCGGTACTTCATTGAGATTTTGACTACCAGTTACCGACGCCACTCCCAATACATGGTCGCCCCCCACTTCTATAAAGTCGGTGAAGGTGAGGTGCATAATACCGGCACAGTCTTCGAGGTATGCCAGCTCTTCGTGAGAAGCAAGCGGGTGTTTTTTTTGAACTGATGTGAGCTTATTGATACCATGACCAGATTGCTTTCCGCAGACCTTAATAATATCGATATGATTCTCTGTTAGGAGCTGAAGGATGGCTTGAGGATTTTGTTTTAAATTCTCTAGTGTCTTGGTGTGATGATAAATCGCAATCATCATGAGTTTTGGTTGCATCGAAATACTCGACACATAGGTACAAATATTAAAATTGCCCTTCCCTGTTTCATCTTGAGTACTTAAGCTCCAGACCGCAAAGTCTGGTCGATTCCAAATTCTTCTCATCTGGTAATTGTACGGGAATTAAAAGAAAGAGAAAGACCGGACAACTTTCGTCGCCCGGTCTTAACGTGTAAACCTAGCCGGCAGCCCGACCATAGGCATCGTAGCCAGCGTTTGGAACACAAGCGGGTAATGGTCCTCGACCATAGTTGCCAAAGAGCGTAACGCCATTTCGCGAGACGCGAGCACGGAAACATTCGGGGTCCAGATTGGCATGGGCCTTGCGAATGATAACGATTGGCCGGAAACCAACAACTCCCTTAGCATCGGTGACGCACAGGAACTTGCAAGGCTTCTTATCTGGCGGATCAGGCACATCCTGATACCGAACGATTTCAACACCGACCAGGAACTTGCCCGTGTCATACCAGCCCATGAAATCACGAACTGCAACCTCTCGCTGCATGACACTGGTGCAGCCGCCTCTGTTCTGCCAGGTCAATCGGTCATTGTTGTAGACCTGCATTTCGTTGTTCACGCCGTTCAGCACCTGAACCATACCGTTAACGTTCAGGCAGTTAATCCGAACATTCTGCCAGCCAACGATTTCATACGTTCCCTGAGCTTGGACGGGTACAGCACTCATCGAGAGACTGGCAAAAACTGCCAGACACCAAAAATATAATCTACGCATGTCTACACTCCTGTTCAAAGATTGTAGAGGAACTCCCTCTAATTTGAATATTACATATTATTTTGTGAGGTCAAGTCCTTTTTTAGAAAATCTTTGACTTCAGCTAAAATTTTCCTGGTATTTTGATGGGTTAAAAGTTCATTCGCGGTTGTAAAATCACACCATTGTACGTCGACTACTTCATGCGGTTGCGTGATTAAAGTTTTTGTGTCGTTAACATATCCGAGAAAAAATTCTACTCGCTTATGTATTTTGAGGTCTTCATGCACAAACACATATTCAGTCGAAAAAAGTATGTCGGGCAGTAACCTGATGTCAGCGATGCCTGTCTCCTCTTTAAGTTCACGTAAGGCGGTTGTTTCTTTACTCTCACCGACCTCAGGGTGACCTTTCGGGAAGGTCCAAAATTGTTCACCACGATGTGAGCGTTGATGTACCAAGAGAACCATAGTGTCACTTTCAGTTTTACATAATGGAATTACTCCATATGAAAAATCGTTTTTTGTTTCCATAGTATAAGTATACAAGACACAAAAAAGAAAGGTGTTGGTGAAACGCACGGTGCTACCTGGCGCAGGTTACTACGTGTTTGTATGAACATAAATTTTTGTGGTCACGAATCACTACGTATATTTGTTCACTCCGTTCCAAATCTACTAAGTGTTCTCGACCCCGCCTCGGCTGTTTCTTGCTTTAAGAACTAAGCAAGAAACATGTCTGCGGCCGGCACCAAGGCACATAGGTAAAACTGTTTACCTATTAAAAAACGAGCAGACTTAAGTCTGCTCGTTTTTTACCTTGGTGCCCAGGACTGGACTTGAACCAGCATGCCGTGAAGCGCTACCACCTCAAGGTAGTGGGTCTACCAATTTCCCCACCTGGGCACTACTTCCTTTTGAAGTCGGTGCATTATGCCTGAAGTGAGCACTTATTTCAACCTCCTCCACTAATTTTGCCAAGCTTTTGGTATCCCAATACATGATACGGCCTGCTCATGGATTTCTGGTCTCGAGACAAACAGAGTTGGCTTCTTAGAAAAATCCTTCCCGTATAACTCTCTGATATCGCCTTCGTGTTTTATCCATGTATCATCTTGAAGCACACTCACCGTTCCGCCACTTGCCTGAACAAGATATACCCCCGCAGCTGAATCCCAGGCATTCATCTCAAGCTGTAGCATTCCATCAAGTCTCCCTGCAGCAACATACGCATGTTCAAGGAGTGATGAATGATAGTGGCCCGATTTCCCAAACTCTTGGTACAACCCTTTTTGAATATTTTGCCGAGCCATTTTTATCCAAGGTGCACTACTATTTGACCCCGTGACCGTCACAAAGCTTCGTCCTCCGACCAGATTCCCCAGAGGGAGACACACCTGACCATTTTCATATACTGGACCACCCTCAAAAGAAGAAAACAATTGTCTGCTAGCTGGATTATAAATTATTGAAAAGGTACCTTCTGTTTGTAATCCCAAACGTACAATCGTGATAGCGAAAAACGGTACCTTCCGAACAAAATTATCAGTGCCGTCAATCGGATCAATCACCCAGACAAAGTCAGATGTCCCGGGCACAAAACCTTCCTCCTCACCATAGATGGCATCTTCTGAAAAATGTTCGCGGATAAATACTTTTAGCTTCTTTTCAATGGTTGTATCGACTTCAGTTACCACTGACCCATCATACTTCTGCGTATTCCCGGTATGAGTACCATAAAAGGCCTCTCTTGCCAGACCTCCCAACTCCCCTTCAATCAGAGTCTGTAACGCCTCGAATATGTGTTTTGTACTATTCATCGCATTATAGTGGCACGCCAATTAACAAAAGGCCACCCATTGCATGGGTGGCCTTTTGTTATAGGAGGTTAGTTTTATCTATGCCTTAGATTCTTCTGCAGCAGCTTCTGTGTCAGCTGGAGTTTCAGCGACTTCCATTTCTGGAGTAGCTTCTGTTACTTCAGACACAACTTCTGCTTCTACTGGAGTTTCTACGATTTCTGCATCTCGGGCAGCCTGAGCTTCGGCTTCAGCGGCAGCGACTACTTTTGCTTCCTCTGCTTCTCGGGCAGCTGCTTCAGCACCTGACTCGGTCGACATTGAGACAAGACTCATACGTCGCATTTGTCGCTTCACTTCTCGAGCTACCTTCTCTCGGATGTAGTAGAGCTTGGCTCGACGAACCTTGGCTCGCTTCACAATCTCAAGCTTATCAATCAGTGGTGAGTATAGTGGGTAGATTTTTTCAATTCCAATACCACCTGAAACCTTTCGGACCGTAAAGGTTGCTCCTGGCTCATCCCCGTGCTTTCGAGCGAGTACCAATCCTTCAAAAATCTGAATTCGAGTCTTACCCTTGTCCTGAATCTTTTGGTGAACACGAACAGTATCACCGGCTCGGAGACCTAGAGACTTTCGTTCTTCCATGTTTACTGGGGATACATTCACCCCTGCCATTGCTGCTTTCATAATAAATCGTTGTTTTAGCTACTTTAAGTGTGCCACAATCTACCACAAAGCCTTTGAAACCGCAATATCAAACCTAATTTGCCAAATCAACCGATTATGTTACGTTTTGGGTTGTCCACAACGGAGTTCATTGTCATGCAAAATATCCCAAAAATAGTCATTACTGGTGGACCATGTAGTGGTAAAACCACGGCCCTTGCAGCGATTGTGCAGTTTTGCCAAGACCACGGATTTTTTCCCGTCATCATTCCTGAAGTAGCTACCGATTTAATAAAATCAGGCTTCGACCGTACGGTAATATCATTTCAAGATTTTGTTACCAAAAAACTTATGTTTGAAGAGCAGATGAGACTGGAGGCGATGAACTGTGGTCACCTTCCGCAAAACTCTGTATTTATCTATGATCGTGGCCTGTGCGACAGTGAAGCGTACGTTGGCAGATCAGCATTTTTAGAAGTCCTTGAAAGACAGGGGCTGACACTTGTAGAAGCACGTGATTTATATAGCGGTATTATCTTTCTTGATAGTGCTGCGTGCGGTGCTGAAGCGTTTTACACGACAACCAACAACTCAGCTCGAAATGAAGGGCTTGCATTAGCTCAAGAACTCAATGAACGAACAAAAGACGCTTGGATGGGTTCGCCGCACTTCAAACACATTCCTAATCGCCCGGGGGTTAGCTTTGATGGAAAAATCAATGAGTGTTTGAAGGTACTCTCTCGAATTCTTGGTGTCCCAGAGCCAATCGAAAATGAGCGCAAGTTTATAGTTGATGACTTTCGTCCTGAAGCCCTACCAGCTCACACAATACCAATCGATATCATCCAAACCTACCTGGTAGGTATCGAGCATGGTGTCGAGCGCGTGCGGGCAAGAGGACAGAATGGTAATTACTTATACTTCCACACAATCAAAATACCGCATCCCGGTGGTGGCTCAGTTGAAATTGAACGAGTCATCGATAAATTCAGTTATGATGAGCTACTTCTTCGGACAGACCGGACTCGGCGTCAGATTATAAAGACGCGACATTGCTTCCGATACGCTGATCACTACTGCGAACTCGACGTTTTTCGTGAAGGCGTTGTTCTAGTGATGCTCGAAATCGAGGTTCATGATATGACTGATCACGTAGATCTACCATTAGAACTTGGAGCATTCAGAGAAGTGACTGGGGATATTGCATTCTCAAATCATGAACTTTCACGACGTTAAAGTTCAAAAGGGGCGCACTTTGATGCGCCCCTTTACGTACCTTATAATAAAACCTACTCCGCAATACGCTCAGCCGCCTCCTCAAAAACCTGGGGTACCGGGGCGATAAACCGCTCTCTCGAGCCATTTAAGAGATTAAACTCAAGAATATACGCATGCAGTGCCATTCGTTTTAACTCGAGGTTATTTGACCCCTCTAACTTATAGGCTGCATAGGCAGTATCGCCCACAATCGGGCGATCGATGGCTCGCAAGTGCACTCGCAGTTGGTGGGTCCGACCAGTCTTTGGAATCAGTTTTAAGTATGAAAAAGGTTCTCCCTCATACTCACCAACACCAATCCGCTCCAAATCAGTGATGGCTTCACGCAAGGTACCTTTAGCACCCTTCATGGCCGAACGTAGTCGATGATCACGGGTGTTCCGGCCAATCGGTCGGTTGATAGTTCCCCAGCGGTCATGGATTTGTCCATACACAAAGGCACGATATTCCTTGTATACACTTCGGTCTTTAAACTGCTTCTTGAGAAACTGATGTGCTGTTTGGTTTTTGGCGAGCACCAAAATTCCTGACGTCTCTTTATCAAGTCGATGTACCACACCAGAACGGTTTAGCTCCTGGCCACGGGTCGAATACCCTGCCTCACCCACGCCACTTGCAGCTGGTACACGTTTCAAAAACCAGTCTACGATAATTGGCGAGTTATCAGCTTTCCCATCTTCATGAACCAACCACCCTTCAGGTTTGTTAATCAAAAGAATATCTTCGTCTTCGAAGATTATTGTCGGCTCCTTAGGCTCCATGGCGGCGTTGTCTGCTTTCATACTCACTGAGTATAGTCATAAAATCCGTTTTGGATAGGGCTGGCCAGTGCGTCGGGATAAAATGGAGTTCACTATAGACTGATTTCCAGGTAAGAAAGTTTGAAAGCCGCTGTTCACCACTCGTGCGGATAATCATATCTGGGTCAGGTAACTCTGCCGTCCAGAGAAGCTGTTCAAAGGAGTCCGCATCGACTGGCTTACCGAGAGTAACCGCTCTATTCACGGCTTCAATAATCTCAGCCCGCCCCCCATAAGACAGTGCCACCCACACGGTGGCGATTGCTTCAGGTGTCTGACTCTTCATTTCAGCTGCTCGAATCTTGTCCTTAAGTTCAGGACTAAGATCTTCAATGTGACCGATAACTCGTAAGCGAAATGTGGTGGTCTGTGTATCTGCGTCCGTTTCTAACCGATTTAGGCATTCAAGAAATAATCCCATCAGATGATCTACCTCATGAGCTTCACGTCTCCAGTTCTCAGTCGAGAACGCATAATAGACGAGATGTTTCACTCCTGCTTCAGCAAAAAAGTTGATTGACTCCAATAATACATCAGCTCCCTTTCTATGTCCCTCCAAAAGAGGAAAGCCTTCCGCTGCAGCATACCGACGATTGCCGTCCATGATAAACCCCAAGCATTGTGGAATTGTTTTACTCATATAATCAGTACAACAACGAAAACTCCTCGTAAGTGACCACGCCAGTACGCCAGTCGATAGCGACACTTTCTACTACTGATAGTAGCGAGCCTTCATGAAGATATTCGATAAACTCCTTCAGGGTATCAGGTAAACCCTGCGCCACCACTGCAACAGTCCCATCAGATAGATTTTTCACATACCCAACAAGACCAAGATTGGTAGCAGCTTCTTGCACATAGGTTCGAAACATCACCCCTTGTACCTTTCCTGCTATGACTGCGTAGATTTCTACCATTGCGGGGTAAGTATACCGTGCCGTGTGCATTATCGTAACTATAGTAAGTAATCAAGGTTACACTGCTTGCAATTCAGCATAAAACAAACTATAAACAAGTAGATGCAACAGTGCATCGAACAACGAGGAGATCTTTATGTGGAGTCTATCCGATAATCCCTTCCGTTCAAGTGTCGCTCAGGCCAGCCAGAGAAATAAGAAAGGCCAAGTCAAGCGACCGCGTCGGGATTCGGACAGAGGCTCCGTACGTCCCCCCACAGCGATGCGCGCGTGTCACGCACGCTAACCCAGCTCTCAAGGCCGGTCCTCACAAAGGCCGGCCTTTCGCTCCCCTTCTCCCTTGAAATAATCTCAAAAAGCAGTACTATACACGTCAAGCAAATACATGCGCGATTAGCTCAGTTGGTAGAGCAGTCCGTTTACACCGGAAAGGTCGGGAGTTCGAGTCTCTCATCGCGCACAAAGAAAATGAGCCTATTATCAAGGCTCATTTTTTGTATACGTAATTAAAATACTTGCTAGTTTCGAACTTTCAGGTATTTTATCTTTGAATTGAACATTAAGGAGATAAAAGATGCCCAGTGGCAAAGTAGTATGTATCTGCATTGGTCCCGAAGCTAGTGGCAAAATGGAAGAAGTCACAGAGGTAACCGCTGAAGCTGGAAATGGTTTAGTCGGTGATAGATATTACGATGGTAACGGTAGCTACAATCGTGGCAAACCCGGAAAGCGTCAGGTTACCCTCATGAACTCAATGTTCTTCAAAGGTACGATCTTCACATATAGCGACAGTCGGCGAAATATTTTCACCGAGGGTGTGGAACTCATGGACCTCATTGGTAAAGAATTTACCGTCGGTGGAGTCACATTTCGAGGAGTTAAGTACTGCGACCCCTGTAATCGGCCAAACACGTTGGCTGGCATCAAGGAAAGTTTTCGAGATGCATTCTTTGATCGCGGTGGCTTAGTAGCAGAAATCGTCACCTCCGGCACCATCAAAGTCGGTGACAAGGTAAAGACGCCAATAAAAGATTATTAGCACCTACATGAAGTAAGGGATTACACCCACTTCGGTAGGTGTTTTCTCTTGTAAAAAAGTTCTAACATCGTCCCATAAGGCGCACAAAGAAAATGAGCCTATTATCAAAATTCATTTTTTGTATACGCCATTTAAAAGTAGAAGTTTTAAAACTTTGATTTAAGTAGAATTTTACTCCTCCACTTCTTCCAGTATCCATGGCATCTCCGGACTTGACGATATGTACTGCGTACAATCTTCTCCGGCTAAATTACAAGATAGTACTCCTAATCTTCCCAAGTTATCCCAGTCACTAACTTCCCCATATATTTTATCCTCCAATCTATCTTCACCTAGGTTATAAATTTGAATAAAAGGATCTTCAAATCCGATAGCTTGTAGTGCAGCAAACTTTCTATTTGGCGAAATGAAAGCTTCTTGAAACGTTTCTATCTCAAAATACTGCTCTACATCATCAGGCTTTTTACTTCTAGCGACAATTTTCTGTTCACCATTCGATAGGCTTACTTCGATATCTCCTTCATTCACTACCTTTGCACCTGAAATTGTAATTGACGAGATGTCTTCAACTGTCGCAGGAGTGAAGGTTTCTACAAGGACCACTTTTTCTGGGGCAATATTATATCCAATCCATCCTCCAATAAACGGCATACCAATAAAAAGCGTCATTGCTACATATTTTGAAAATGGGGTCACCGTATTCAGTTGTTCAAATTTTTTGGGTTTCTCATTTTGCATTACTGTTTCCATAGAATAATTATACCTTAGTACTTTTACTTAAAATCAATTACTTTCTACGTACGTTTTAAAATTATTCAAATATGCCTGCCATCCATCTCGTTGCATCTTAAGAGGATTTTCTGACTCAGGTTCAAAGCTTTGAGTGATGAGAACTCCCGCAAGAGACGCTTCAAATTTCACAACCACATTCCTGCCATCGTCTAAAATGTAATCGAGAGATTTGTTATCAATCACTTCGTTATATATACCCGAAAAGATAAACTCGGAACTTCCATCTTTGGCAAACATGCGACTTGAGAATTTGCCATCATTTTCTAACTGATTAAAAACTCCTTCCGCTCCCCAGTCTTCTGATGCAAATGCCCATCCTTTTATATGTTCAACTCCAGTCCAATAGTCCCATACTTTTTGAAGTGGAGCCTGAATATGTATTTCAACAGTTATTTTTTCCATTGATTTATCCTACAGTATCTGAGAATAAAATTCTAACAGAGTCCCGTAAGGTAAACTTGGAGATTTAAAACAGAAGACCGCCCAGAGGAAGTCTTCCTTTGGGCGGTGTTAGCTCGGGGGTGTGATGATGACCACAACCACAAATGCAAGGAAGCAACCAAAGAAGACAAGTCCCCCAATAGCCTTTACCCATGCCTGGATGTTTCGAAACCGTTCTCGCTTTTGCTCGACAGCAGGAGTACTTATTTTCACGATACGCATAGCGCTCTCCTTCCAAAGAAGAAGATATCACATCTCCATAAAAAGCTCTACGTCCTCCCCTAAAGAGCACGATGATTTTACATTGCTTAATTCTGCTGGTTTGCTATCTTTTTACTAGAAACACTGGAGAACCGCCGTGAACAAACTAACTCCTCCCCCACGAATACTCAATGTTCCTTACGCAGTTACAATAACCACAGCCGCTAAGCGGGCCGAGCGTGAAGCTAGTGATAAAGAACTTGCCGAAAGAGGCTGTCTGCATCGAGACCCCAATACGTCGGTCCGCTGTGGCAAATCAACACCACCTGGCTTTGGCTACTGTGACGAACACCGCTGAAAAATTACTTCTCAGCGGTGTTTTGTATAGTCGCTACACATTTTCGTATTTTAAATATATTACAATAGTTGACAACTTGCCTTAAAAATCACATATTGTTGCTACGTTCCTGTTCCCTTTTTGTAGGCAGGCTTGGTTGGAACGTATAAGCGGGACCTATAGGAGATACCAAATGACTGTTCTTGAACTTGGTGATATCACAAAAGCACTCTCGCAACCGCGGAAGCTACTCGCAGCGGCCTTAACTCGGTTAGCGGAAGAAAAAACTGGCCGATACTACCAAACATTTGTGCGGACAGGTCACCATGATGATAATAGCGGCCACTTGAATTTCACGCTCTTAACCGCGAGCAAAGACATCCATCTTCAACTCGGTCGCCTCAGTTTTGAAGAGCAAATTTACTTCTGTCACGCACTCAACGAAGCGTTTGCTGAAGCTGAAAAACAGCAGCATGTCCTGGTTCGAGGCCATAAAGATGTGACCAAGGGTTTGATTTTGGTCAGCCGATCTCAACATGGCACAGATGTTACTTTCATCCTGATACCAGCTAGGTAAACCATATGGTCATAAAACAACGAGCGCCTGACCAGCGCTTTTTTGATAATCTAGCACACTGCTCTGCCCGTAAAATAAACTTCAGTTGAAACTTTCCAACACCCATTACAATGGGTGTTTTCTTTACTTGCTAAAGTTTCGTGTTTTGCTATCGTACTAACCAGAAAGGAGTTCTCACATGACCACTCTAAAGATTCACATCAGTCGAGACGAAGTTCCGCATCTCACCAAAACGAAACCGTTCATCCATGTTAGAAAGTGTAAGGTTAAGAAAGGTAATGAACAGATTTATCTTAAAGAACTGAAACGCCCCGGCCAAAGTGATAAATACACTGCTGTGAAACTTGTCTTGGAAAGGCGGTTTATCAATCAGCGGCTCTTTATCCCAGCCAATGTTGAGAAAGCCATTGTGTGGTATATGAATCATTACCCTGATGCAATCACCACCATCGATGACAATCGATTTGCTTACCGGGTTGCTGGGATGCAATCAACTGGTTCGTGGAACTTAAAACGAACCCGGAGATTGCGTGCCGGTGACCAGGTATTCTTCATGAAAGAAACCACGATTGTTCAAAAAGCTATTTATATCGGGACCAATCTTTGTATCATGGTCTGGGTAACCGGTGGTCCGCTGGAGGTCACAGGACTACATGATATCAAGCAAGCTCTTGGGGCAACACACCTAGTCACCTGGCACCCAGGAGAATAAATTACCACCTACGGAAAACATCTCTCGTAGGTGTTTTCTTTTGAGATCTTTTGCTACTGTATAAAACAAACGTTTACAAATAGTATCATTCCTGTAGAGTGGCGGAGGTTTTGTTTTTAGGGAAGGGGAATAATAATGACGCGCGAAGAATTTGCAGAACGCTGTAGGCTGCAAAAAATCATGTGGGCAATTGGGTTGGGGAGCCCGTTATTTTTACTACCGCAATTATTGAAGATTTTGGAAACCAAAGATGTCGGAAGTGTTTCCCTCCTTATGCTTTTGATATTACTCGTCTTTCAAACTGCCTATGGCTTTCATGGGTTTGTTCTCAGGCAAAAAATTTACGTCATTAGTAATACGCTCGGCGCAACGATGACACTAGCTACAGCTGTGGTTGCTATGCATTTGGGAGCTTCATGGTAATGGTTCCCTTCAGCCCATGTGCGATATATCGCGCATGGGCTGATTTTAATTACTTAGACTTACTGGTTAATATTTGTTATCTTACTGAGCACGCCCCTATAGTTTAATGGATAAAACTGCGGACTTCTAAGCCGTTGATCTAGGTTCGATTCCTGGTGGGGGCACAGTCAAGTAAACAAAATGGCACTTCTCAAGAAGTGCCATTTTGTTTAGAAAGCAAACTGCTTTGCTTTCGTGCTTGACTGTGAGGCGGAAACATATTTTTCTCCCCTACCCTAGGGAGAAAAATAGTTGAGCCGGGGTCGAGAGTACTTAGATTTTTATGAACATGGTGAAATAAAAAGCTTAGTAACTCGTGACCAGTGACTTTTAAATTATAGTAACTCGTGACCACAAACGAAACTTAACCCACAATAGCCAACCCGCGCGCGAGAACCCTATCTAAATTTTAAGCAACAAGATTGTTCTGCTGGCTAAAAATACTTAGTAGACCACAATGTGAAGTTTACTTTACATTTAGGCCCAATGTCCTTATACTGTGGTTATTGATACGTATTAAAATTATGTGCAACTTCCCTTATAACCTACATACATACTTATGATTCTTCTCCTCGTTTCTTTTGTTGCCGGATTACTTACCGCACTTGCTCCGTGCGTGTTACCACTGCTACCGATTATTGTTGGCGGGGGTATGAGCGGAGGCAAGAGTTTAAGAAGAGCAATAGTTGTCACGACTTCGCTTGCAGTATCAATTATCCTTTTTACCTTGTTACTAAAAGTAAGTACGCTTTTAATCAATGTCCCTGCCGATTTTTGGAACGTGTTTTCAGGAGGAATAATTATCACTTTTGGTATCGTAAGTTTATTTCCAAGTCTCTGGGAAAAAATACCTTTTCTCTCCAACGTACATACGAAAAGCAACCACGTACTTGCCTCCGGCTATAAAAAACAAAATATATGGGGAGACATTATTGTAGGAGCAGCACTTGGACCAGTATTTTCAAGCTGTAGTCCAACTTATTTTTTGGTTTTGGCAGCAGTGCTTCCTGAGAGTTTTACATTAGGAATAATTTACCTTATCGCCTATTCTGTCGGTCTTTCACTCTCACTTCTATTGATTACATTTGTTGGACAAAGGGTTTTAGATAAAGCTGGTTTTGTATCAAATCCTCACGGTATGTTTAAGAAATTTCTTGGGGTCATTTTCATTTTAGTTGGTATTACGATTATTACCGGTGCTGACAAGACACTACAGCTACGGGTTCTTGAGTTGGGTTTCTTTGATGTGACTAGCATTGAGCATAGATTGCTTGAACTTATTCCGAGCGAAGAGGTTGAAGGACCTCTGGTTGTAGATGGAGCTGAAACAGAAAAGCCAGGTATTACAAATGAGGTTGAAATTAAAGAAGCAATTTTAGACGAAGCAGAGATTACTGAGGAGGAAATCGTAGATACACCACCACAAAGAAAAGCGACTCCTACAGAGACTGTACCTGCAGTAATAAATAACCCCCCAGCACTTACCCCAGCACCAACGACACCACCTCCTCGTGTCTCAAAGAGACCCAGAACAACACTGTTGCGAGCTCCTGAGATTGTAAACCCAAGTGGATTTATTAATACCGGTGGCGAACCGATTACCTTTGAAGAATTTGAAGGTAAAAAAGTAGTTTTGGTCAGCTTTTGGACATACAGTTGTATCAATTGCCAACGAACACTCCCGTATTTGAATGATTGGTACGATACCTACAGAAATCAAGGATTAGAGATTGTGAGTATCCATACTCCGGAGTTTGCGTTTGAAAAACTATTAGAAAATGTCGAGGAAGAAGTATTCAACACGTATAACATCAAGTATCCGGTAGTGCTCGACAATGATCGCAGTACCTGGAGAGCTTTTGAGAATCACTTTTGGCCAAGAAGGTACCTCATCGATATTGATGGGAATATCGTATACGATCATATTGGCGAAGGAGCGTACGCAGAAACTGAAGGTGAAATACAAAAAGCACTCGCGGAGCGGGCCGAACGATTACAATAATAGACTGACTGTCAGGGGAGTATAAACGTATGTTTGCTTAGACAAACACTTCCGATAGTTTAGCTGCAAACCTTCTCTCATGCTTATTACTAGACAAAAAGAAAACCCTCAAAGAGGGTTTTCAAAATTCAAAATAAGTTTACCTATTCTGTTGGTGGTAACAAAACTGCGTTAATCACGTGAGTAACACCGTTGCTTGAAATCACATCAGCAGTTTCAATCATTGCTGAGCCGTTGACAGTGATACCATTGGCATTCTTTCGAATAGTAAGTTCTTCACCTTGGACAGTCGTGAGGGTTTGTCCATCAGCGAGATTAGCTGAGGTGTATGATCCTGCGACTACGTGGTAGGTCAAGATACCAGCAAGGTCAGCCTTGTTCTCTGGCAAAAGGAGTGTATCTACAGTACCGGCTGGAAGCGCATCAAACGCTGCGTTTGTTGGAGCAAATACAGTGAATGGTCCAGGACCCTTAAGAGTATCTACCAAATCAGCTGCTGCGACGGCTGCGACTAACGTTGTTACATTACTGGCGTTCATGGCATTTTCAACAATGTCCATGCTCGGGAGCATCATTGCACCACCCACCATTACCCCAGCCTCTTCTTCCATCATTTCATCTTCTTTTTCCATTGGCGTGGTCGTTGCCATTGATGTATCGGTTACTGCATCATCACCACCTATTTGGGTCACTGCGAAGATACCGACGATTCCGATAGCTACGATAAGACCAATTAATACTGTGTTGTTCATATTCTTAAAATTACATTATGATTTGATTGGTAAGGAAATACTTAACTTACTTAAGTATTTTACCGTACTGTATCCTATTTGTCTACGCATCAATCGCGTAAATGTTTCAAATCAACCTCCTTTGCAACATCAGAATACTGTTGCACAACAGTATCAAGAGTTTTTACATACCCATATAAGTCACGCTTACTCACTTTTTTAAATACAATTTTAAGCTGCGCAACGACTAATTTTTCGGTACGAGCAACGAATATCTGCCCTTCTTTTGTAATGGTTGCTATCCTTACTCTTGAATCAACACTGTCAGGGCGGACGGTTATGAAAGATTTTATTTCTAAATGATCGACGCTTTTTGAAATATATGGAGCTTTTACCCCCACCTCTCGTGACAGTTCACTCAAACGGAATCCCTGCCTCTCACGCAACAGCAATCCCAAGACCCCCCAGTCAGTAGCATTGATATCAAGTGGCTCTAGCACTTCATTAGTTTTTTTCTTGAGAATCCGAAACGCTTTTGCTTGTAATAGCCCAGCGGTATACGAAGTTCGGTACTCAAGCATTGATTTCATATACCACCCATCATACGGGAATAAAAAATAAAGTGTAGTTACTAATTACAAAGGAGCCGGTACGATAGTGTCGTCTGTTTGTTCTAAGCTTTCTGCGGGAACAGGCGCTCCAGCTGGAATTAGGGGCGTTGTAGTCGAAATTTCTTCACCCACCTGTACGGGGCTCGTAGTGGCTACTGCCGGTGAAGAGGCTGGTACAGGAACACTTACTCTCCCACTTGAAACTTGCAATTGCTGATAAACCGCGTCTCGTTCTTCCAACTCTTTCAACGCCGCCTCGACAATACTTTCACGGTACACCACCACCTCTTCAGCTGAATCATCCATCACGAGCGTTGTATTGATATTGCTAAAGTAAAGTTGTGCGCTGAGGGCTGCACCAACTAAAAATACCGTGACAGCAAAACAAAGTCCGATTAGCCAGTCACGGGTTGGGTGCATGATTTGATAATCATGAAGGCCAGCTTGTCGACGCAAGATTTTCCCCGTTATTTTTGAAAATGCATTTTTATGAATCATAAGATAATACGTATACTAAAAGGGTAATTTTAGCTTCCCAGTTTGTGGGTGTGTCAGCGGTAACTGAGTATTGCGTGACGTATGAAACGTACGGAAGATGTTCAAGTATGTTGGTAAAGCGATTAACACTTTCCCGTGAGCCATTGTAGGTAAATCCAACCTCAATCCAGTTATCACCCGCCTTAGTTTCAGGAAGCTGATTCAAACTATTTGTTTCAAGTGATACACCAATGGTAGGTGCAAGGGATTCGACTTGATTGAGAAAATTGATACTGTCACCCTCTTGAAGCAGGAAATAACTCTGTAACTGAGCTCTATCTTCAGCAGACTCTTCAGCGATTCGCTGTAATCGGAAAAATGAGTTTTCCTGACCCTGCTGTTCTGCCAGCGTACGGACCTGTTCGGCTAATAAAGCTCGTTTTGCTTCAATGTTATATAATACAAACCCAAAAATCCCCACGATGAGCAGTAATATAAGGGAAGACAAAATAAGATTACGAAGCGTTACCTGACTCATGGTGTTTTGCTGTTAGCAACAGTGATGGTAATTGAAAACGAAATATCTTTATCTTTCGCCAAGTTAGCAATCGGTAGCTCTACCGCACTAAACTGCTCCTCATTTAAAAGTCTGTCTCGAAACGCTGCAAGGGATTGTCGGTCGAGCGCTACTCCAGATAATTGAATCGGCGCAATTCCCTCTTCTGCCCGTGACATTGATACATTCGTAATGGTAATATTGTTTCCTTGTGCGGCATTAATAATTGACATGTATTCTGAGACCGGTGTGAAGTTTGCACCAGCCATAACCGTCCTCGCTTCCTGGCTTGCTCGAACTAATCCCGTAGTCACATTTTCATAGCTAGCTATTTTGGCAGAAGCTGAGTTAGCTGACTCGGTATATGCATCAACCTGCGAACTGATAAGCACGTAGACGGGTAAAAATATAAAACTTGCGCACGCTAAAGCAAACGCGAGTAATAATGCCCACACCGAACCAACCCTCACCCAATATTCAAGGGTGATATTTTTTTTAGCCTCTGGTGGGATGAGATTAATCATATTTATGCAACGGTTTTAAGCGCCAATCCGATTGCGGCAGCGTAACCAAACGAGTGCCTGAGATCAATTGGTGGTACGGTGTGTTCAAGTGAGAAAGCATTCTCCCAAACATTACCGCGATACGTAGGGATACCAATGGTCTCAGTTAGGTATTCAGGTAACCCCTTAAGATTAGCACTCCCCCCACATAAAATGATTGTACTAATTCGCCGATTACCTTCATTACCAATTCGCATATGCCAATACTGCATCCTCGTAGCAATCTCATCTTTTATCACTGATACTGTTGAAAGTAATGAATCAGTCACTTCTGAAGAATCAACTCCACGAACAAGCCCCTGGGTATTCTTAATCTGGGTTAATTCAGCTTCAGGAGTATTTTCTCCGAGTACTTTTCGTAACACTTGTGAGAGCTCAACTCCTCCAATATCAATTGTTGATGTATACAAAAGAGCACCCTGATAAACAATACCGATACCGGTTCTAGTTTTACCAAAATCAACCAACAGTGATGCTTGCGTAGCGGCTCGAGGCACCACCGCCCGAGCCATGGCTTGCGCTTCTACTTCAAACGAAACAGGTCGCAGTCCAGCTTCAATACACGCGTCAAAATACGTCTGCACGGTCTCCTTTGCATATGCCACGACTGATACCTGTGCTGAGCGTGAATCTTTGCTCAACGGTAAAATAGAATAATCAAAAAATGCTTCTCGTGAGGGAATTGGAACGTTCTCTTCCAGACGAAACTCAAGTAAACTGCGAACTTCCTTCATCGGAATATTTTTCTTTATCTCAGTTTCAAATAAGTATGCTCGCTCTTCAGGTAGTGATACTCGAACAAACTCCGCATTTGTTTTATCTTTAAATTCTTTCAGGACTGAAACTAATTGTTTTGGCTCTTTTATTTCTCCTCGTGACAGTGTTCCAGCTGGAATATTGATATCGCCCCAGGCAGTTAATTTCCGATCAACATTATCAAGTAGCGTAGGTTTAAACGATACATATTTTAATGAGGTATCAGAAATATCTACCCCCATACAAGGCATGGTGATATACGCCGGTGGTGGCAAAAGACGAGAAAGAGCGCTAAGCATGTCTTTACAGTATACGTTGTTTGGTCAGAAATATTGTGAGGAAACTCACATCTTGACTACCACCAGTAGGTATACAGCAAATATCCGATTGCTGCTCCAATGGAAAGTATCGACGCAAGTGTAAGGTGACGCGTTGCTAATGCCAATGCCTTTTCACCGAACCGGTACGTGAGATACGCGACAACGCCAAAGCGCAGTGTTCGACCCAAAGCAGAACCAATAATAAACATTACGAGACTCCCTTTTAATACTCCAGCTGCCACCGCAACAATACCGTACGGAATAGGCGTAAACGCCCCTAGAAATGCCACGGTGAAGGTACCTTGGTCAAAAGTCGCTACCATCTGACTAAAAGTAGAGAATGATTCAGGCGATAAAAATCCGAGCAGTTGGTCGGTAAAAAAAGCTGCAAAAATATATAACATTACTCCACCCAACACAGACGTTGCTACCGAAACAAATAACGCGAGCCAGGCTTTTGAACGATTAGCCACAATGTACGCAGCGAGAAATGGATCAATCGGACCAGGGAACGCGAGGGCTGAATCCACAAAACTAATTGCCCCCAAAACCCACAAACCGTATCGTGACCGTAAAAGCTGCCCAGATTTTTTTACAATTCCGGTTACTTCTTTTTCGTAGGTTTCTGGAAGATTACTAATTTTAGTCATTACAATTATTTGACTTTTGTTCCTGTAGGAAGGTCAATGTTTGGATGAAGTAACGCCAGTCCACTGTCTGCCGAGGCGGCGAGAATCATACCATTACTTTCAAGTCCTCTGATTGTCCGTGGTGCAAGGTTAGTGATAAAAGGGCACTGCTTCCCCACCAAACTTTGCTCATCTTCAAAATACTCTCGAATTCCTGAAAGAATCTGCCGAAATTCTGACTCCCCAAAATCTACCTCGAGTCGTAATAACTTATCTGCTCCTTCAACAATCTCGACAGTTTTTATCGTACCGAGTTTAATTTCCAATTTTGCAAAGTCATCGTACGTAATCATTTCCATATTATTTTTTTCGAGTGATAAAGCTATCGAGAATTATTGCAGCAGCGGCGGCATCAGTCTGTGAATTCTTACCCTGGATGCGGATTGCTTGTTGCGTTGAGTATTGTTCAGGTTCTAGGTGAATAGGAATAGGTAACGCGAGCGTAAGGTCAGTCATAAACGATTCTACGGCGCGGTGGATTGGATTGGCTTTACCGGCTTTATCAACTGAGTAGCCGATGACGATTTCTTGAACCTGCTCCTTTTCAATTAAGGCTGTGACGGTAGCAAGTAGTTTCGAGTCATTTGGAATAACTCCCCGCGGGAATGCCATCACCCCAGACTCATCGGTGAGAGCAATGCCCACGTTCTTACTCCCAAAATCTATCCCCATTTTTCTCATGGAGGTAGCATACCACGAGTCTTCAACCTTGGCTTCTCGCTAACCAAAGAAGCCTCTATAGGCGATAGAGTATTGAATCTTGAGGAGAAAATGGTAATAACTGCTCAGCTGGAACTGTCACGGGCTCAGCGCACGCCTCAATCACATGAGGATATTGCGGTCGTACCACAATAGCCTGAGTTGTTGTAGCAAGCCTGAAATCGTGAGTATAGTTTAAAAGCGTCTCGAGGTTATTTACAACTGAACAACTCCCCTCCTCTGCAATATCAGCACTCATTTCAGCCAGCGTGATTTGTGCAGCATAGATAGTTTCAAGAATTAATTCCTGATCTGTATCAAACGACTCAAATAACATCGGGAATTCTATTAACTCACCGGTTGTCATATCAAAGGTGAGCGTCTGTGTAAAATTATTGACGGGATAGGCACCTCCACAAAAATAATTTCCACTTGCGTTTACACTAAAGATATCATTTTCAGCATAGTCGACTGTTGTTACAACATTCCATTCGAAGGTTTCGTCAGATGTGTCTGGTCCGCAACCAGCCTGACCAAATGTCTCAGCAATTTTTTGATTTACTTGCTCCAAGATTAGCGGTTCACGGAATGAGGTAATTTGTGGATAGGTGAATGCAGGGTCATTCGTTGGAACCATGGTGTATGGTATGCCGGTAGTGCTCGCCTGTGTTGTTGGCGGTGTATTGATTGTGTATGTCTGCTCTGCGTCTTTCTGAAGTTCCAGCACAATGCCATATTGCATACCAAGATAAAACGTCACGAGAGGAAAGACTCCCAAAAAGAACACAATCGCAGCCAGTTTTGAGTACCAGGTAACTTCATTAAATTTTATCATATATACGAATGGTAGATTAGAATCCTAGATTATTAAAATGACTTATTAACGTACCGCAGATACGCCTTACTTGAGCTCGTTAAGGATGGTTTTAATTTTGCGAACTCTTGCCGCTTCGGACTTTAGGTTAAAGAGACTCTCTAGGCGACCACGCTTCCAAGATCGAGACTTTAATTCCCAGACTTTGTGTAAATTTTCTTTCGTTAAAGTAACCTTAAAATCCTCTGGTAGCTTTAAGTTATCAACTTCGATCAAAGCGTTCCAGGTGCCAGTTTTCTTAGCTAACGTAACCATGGCTAATCCACTTTTTTGCATTCGGTTTTCTTTTGTAAGGATCTTTATTTTCTGCTTATTTACGTTTGACCAATTACTCTTAGGGTTCCGGGGGGAGATGCGAATACTAGTGACTTCGTCGTTTACTTTTCTCGGCAAACTATCTATCCAACCATAACAGAGTAATGAATCAACTATTTTTGAGTATGTTAGATCACTTTTTTGAAGTGATTGTTTGTAGTAATGTAACCAAATTGATTCGTCTCTATCGTAATGCTTAGCTAACCACACTTCGAGTTCAGATTGTGAACGTACAAATATATATTCATTGTTTGATTTTACAGTATCCATGCACTGATTTATTTTATTTTTTCTTTTTCGAAGAGAACCACTTGGCCGCATCAGGTCGTCGATGCGGGCAACCTGGCCAACAACACGGTCGTTTTTTGCCCTTTAATAAATCTTCTTGCAAACGGCGGAGATGGTCTGCTCTGGTCTCAGCTTTTTTCACAATCGTGACATAACAAATCCATTCATTGCGAGCGAGCGGGGTTAATGTCTCCCACTTCGCAGCGACCTTAGGCGACATACCCAAAACACCAGCCAGGTCTTTGGGGATTTTATGCATGAAGCTGGTGGGTGTAGATTTCATGCGCAGTAGTTAGGTAACATCTATATCAAAGTGGGTAATATCAGTTTCAATTTTACTTGCTAGCTTCGTGTATAACGCTACCGCAGGTGCATCGATATTGTCAGCTTGCACAAAAATTACCTCAGCTCCTCGTTCCCGAGAGATTATTTTTAACACTGCAATTAATTTCGTCGCAATTCCTTGCCGGCGGTACTGTTCACTGACTGCTAAATCATACAAATATACTTCGCTTCTCTCTTGTTCAAATTTTTGAAGTTCATACGCTACCAAGCCTCCAACCACCTCCTCTTCTTCTTCAGTGACTGCAACGAGAACAATATTGTTTGGATTTTGTAGTAGTAGCTTGATATATGTTTTTGTCGGTAACTTTGCTTGGTAGGCTTCATTATCCTCAAATGCCTCAGCAAAAACCTTCATGAGTTTTTGAACGAAAGCATCATCATTTTCAGTGAGTAATGAATATTTCATAGGTACATTTTACCATGATTTATGACGGTTAAAGCTTATATCTTTAACGCAATTACACAGTATGGTTCCCCCCAGCATGGCTCCAGATTTAGATTCCTAACGCAACTGTACGCAGGGCACAACACAAAAAGTAAATATAAAAACACCCCATCAAGGTGAGGTGTTTTTTTATTAAAGATATACTTTATTTTTTACTCTCAACCTCCATAGTCATCACTACTGATGGACGTAGAGCGACTCTTTCTAAGTATGTCGTAAGGTTTTTGTGTTGACTGATATCAAACTGGAATATGTGGCGCCAGTTAAGTACTGTAAATGCATATGCGTCTGCCACGGTAAAACTATTACCGAACAAAAATTCATGCTTAGCCAATTGGCTATCCAAGTAAGCTAGTCGTTTATGCAATTTTTCAACATGCATAGCAAAACCTTCTTCAGTGTATATAGACTTAGCAAAAAATTGACTCATTCCCTTATGTAATTCTGAACTAATAAAAGTCATAAGCTCTTGGAAGTGATATTTTTCCATTCCCTCACCAGAGGGATTGAGTCCTTTTTCAGGCTTCTGGTCTCCCAAGTACATAAGAATTGCCACACCTTCAGTCAACATGTGTCCCTCTGCAATTTCAAGCGCGGGAACATAGCCTTTAGGATTAATCGAATAATAATCACTACCATCTTCAGTAGTGTGTGACTTCAAGTCTACTTTGATCGGCGTCACTTCAAGTTCAAGTTCTTTGGTCACAATGTGTGATGCCATAGAACAAGCCCCGGGTGCGTAATAGAATTTCATAATTTAAAATTTAATATGTAACATAAACAGTATAGCTACCTACTTTACTTTGTAAAGTATGGCAATATGCGCACGCATCTAATACCATCCGGGCCATTAGGAATGTAATCGTGTTCTTTTCGACCGTGAGGGCACAAACGAAAAAGGCACCCTTTGCAGGGTGCTTTTTTTATGTGTGCTCCCGCCAGGAAGTTCGGTCACTCTCATGGATATTTTGTCGCTTGCGACAAAATATCTCATTCGCTCGACCCCCACTCATTGCGGTCCTCGGCTACCGCCTGCGGGCTTCGCCGCAACTCGGTTCGATTCCTGGAGGAAGCTACAACGGCAAAGGCCCAGAAAGTATTCACTTTCTGGGCCTGCCATTTGTGCTCCCGCCAGGAATCGAACATTACATGTTCAGTACAGGTTGTCGCTATTTTTACAAAATAGCTGGCAACCTTTTCGATTCTTGCCACGGATTTTTTACAAAAATCCTGCAACTGGCGGAAGCACGAGAAAAGCCGGCTAACGCCGGCCACCCTTCTTGTGCTCCCGCCAGGAATCGAACCTGGAGCACCGGTACCGCAAACCGATATTTTATCCATTAAACCACGGGAGCAAATAATTTCTTTTCTACACCAAAGCTGATGTGTGGCACATCTTACATCAAAAACCGAAAATTTCCAGCACTTTCAAGAAGAAGGGTTCGTGTAGTTCTTCTTCGGGAATTCGCTCACGGAGGATGTCCTCAATCGCATCAACATGCTCGAGGGGCAAAGGAAGAACAAGGAGTGGAACAGACTTGCGGGTGGTTCTGATAAGAAGCTGTGGGCCTCGTGGATCTTCTTCGTCAAGATGGTATGAAACAAGGAGTGGGAACGGAAATAATTCATCTTCAACTTTAATGCCTCGCACACTTACACCGTACGGTACAATCGCTGGACGTTTAGCTGCTGAAATTGCGAGCACCCCGCCAGCTAATCCAAGCAAAAGAGCGAACATTACATTATCTAAAAGAATAGCTGTGAATACGAGCGCCGCCACAACAATAAGCAAGGCCAAAAACCAGTCATTTCCCTTCTCAACATGGTGATGTTGTGGGGCCTCCCAAGAAATTCCACGTGCTGTTGGTTCCATTTCCAAAATTGTAGCACGGGGACTTGCCATGAGTGTACAATTCGCCTGTCTTCTGTTACTATCTTGGCCACAAATAACTAGTTATTTGTCCTGATGAAAAATTGAATATATTGGAGGGATGGCTGAGTGGTTGAAGGCGGCAGTCTTGAAAACTGTTAAGGGTTTACGCCCTTCGAGGGTTCGAATCCCTCTCCCTCCGCCAAGTCGTGCTAGCACGAGACGCGTCAAAATGGCGCTACTCTAGCAAGTAAAAAGCTCGTCAGAAATGACGAGCTTTTTACTATCTGTTGATATCTACTGACTAGATTTTTGAATATGTTGAATGATTAAATTACGATTTTTTAACCTAAACGAATGACACAATGCGACTGCCTCAAATTGAGCAATTTTAGATTCAAATCGTCTTGCTTCAAAATTTGCACGAGTCATGGCTGTTCCGTGGGCACACGCCATTACATAAATTCGTTCCTTTTCCGTAAAAAGAGTAACGAATTCATCCTCCGACATCTTTGCCCGCTCTCCCGCATGCCACCTTTGGTAATACTCTCGCAACTTACTACCATCTCCTCGTGCTGACTCTTCAATCACATCAGCGGCTATTTCCAGCTGCGAAACAGCATCCCGTACGGAACCAGCAAAACCATCTTTAACCTGAATTATATAGAGCTTATTTTCCGAAACATGAAGCAAATCAAAGAGTTCGACTTTCCCTCTTCCGTCCCAAAGATAATATTTGTCCCCGAAATAAAAATTATCGCTATCGATATAAGCCTCGTTATAAACACCTTCATCTGCATGATTCCAGTTAATAAAAGGTATGTCAGTACTCAGATGACCACGCTCAAATAACTGTTCAACCAGGTCTTCAAGAAGATAGTCGAAAAAACTACCAACAGGTTCATACCATTTACCATCAACATAGAAGTATGTCTTTCCGTCGATATGTACTTCACCATGAAAGTACTTCCTCAGCTTAGCCTCAAAAGGTGCGGCATCCTCATGGGCCTTAAAAGTGAAGTCAAATTTTTCAAAGCTTTTTATAAACTCATCAATACCTTCATGATAGTTCACCAAGTTAGCTGTTCGCATATGTTGCAAAACCTGTACAGCATTCGGAGCATGAGCTTCGTCGACCATTGAATTTCCTACTTGATACTCACACCCAGACAAAAACTCGGTCACACTCTCAGGGTGACAAAAATCATAATCAGCTACTCTACCGTAGGTATCGTCCACTAACGCACGATAGAAAATTGTAAGTAATGAGGTTTCGAGTCGTTCTCTCATTTGCTTTGACTTAACCTCAGCAAGAGTGTCGAGGTATTTAAACTTTTCTTTACGTTCAGCGCTCAGTGCGGGCAAGCCTTGGAGAGCATTTATGAGCTTAATTATTTGCTCCAGATTCACTGATTTACGGAAAGTAAACGACGACTTCATTTCGGCACTAATCTTTTTTCGATGATCTAGCACAAGACTTAGCTCCGGATTGTTCTGAATGATGGTGGCATCAATTTCCCCGTACAGTTTTTTCCAGACCTTTCCAAAAGCTTCTGAGCGAGAATAACTGTACGAGCGGCGGTAGTTCTCTGTTTTTGAGTATACTTCACTCACTAGGTCACGTACTTCCGCGTATTTGAACTCACCTTGAAATAACTTTTTTGAGACCTCTAGGGGAAATGAGTCATCAGTGTAGGTTTGAATGGCGAAATAACCTGCGCCGGCTGTGAGTACAAAGATGTCATTTACATCATATACAAATAAAATGAAGTCCTTGTTTATACTTTGGAACAGTTCAGAATTATTACGCTCGTCCTCATTTATTGGATCTACAAAATCCGCCCAGGTAAAGGAGATGCGTTTTTTATTAAATAATTGGATTCTTTTTTCTTGGAACGTTGCGGCAACGTTTACTGGCGATAGTTTAAAGTCTTCATTTTGCTCTTTAGTATTATAGTTTTCAACTATAAGTCCTATAGTCTGATCAGTCGTCATACCAGCAAACAAAGTCCGATCTCTATCTATTTTCCAAATTGCAAGGTTGCTTTTCTTTTCTGACATAAGTTGCTTTTATACACTTTTAACTATTCGACCAGTTAATTATGCCGCTATCAAAACAACCTGGCAGCTAGCCGCCAACTGCAAACTATGTTGTAGCGGCATTTATATCTGCTGCGGTTTTTTCAATTAAATCTTTAAGGGAATTTGCCTCTAAAGTGATGATTTTCTTCGTACCGTAAGCTAGATTCAGCTCCTTCATTAGTTTTCGAACTCTCTCTCGAGAACTGGCAAACTCAGTATGGGTACCTAGATAATCTAGGACTGATATTAAGATCCGATTTGATCGTCCCATCGCACGTTCGAGCACCTGCTGATAGATATCTTGAGTAGACAGCAAAATACCAGTGTAGTAATAAGGATCGTCCTTCTTTAACCCTCCAAAGAATTCTGGATCGGTCTCCCACGGAGCATGTGTCAGGTGTGCAGCCCACCACAGTCGTGCGATTGCATGACGACGAAGATCGCGATCGTTGCCACTAATGAACCAGTGTTCAAGTAGGTAGTTAATTGCTTTACTTTTTTCCACCGAATCCTTAAGGCTCTCGAGGGATACATTCAGCCCCCATCGGGTGAGAGAGTATTTTCTAAATTCCACATGACTCAGGTAAGTCCATAGTCGAGGATCGGACGCCTGTGTTTCGTCTAGATTTTTGTAGTGCTCGTGGAGTGAAATGGCGTTGTCCAAATCAGCAGACACAGGATCTTTTTCAGGTGTCGCAAGTACCGGTGGCTTGCCCCCAAGAGCTATTGTAGAAGTGAGTAGTTCTGCTTCGTTCACTGGAAAATCTTCCTTGAAATAGTTTTCAAGAGAAATTCCGGACCGCAAATCATTGCGCATCTTATCGACTACCGCCCGTTTAAATATTTTTTGTGCAAGGTTTTTACTCATATTCTTCTTCGTCTGCTGTGCTAATAAGTGTACTTATACCCGCATATCCGCGTGATGCTGGATTATCCAAGATCTTCTGCGCTGCTTCAAACGGATCCTTATCGTCGAGTCTCTTCGCTTCAAGTATGGCAGTCAACCTACCATACCAATTCGCATTCTCGTACTCGCTATTTGACGTCTGAATTTTATGAATAGCATCAACAAGAGCTGGGAAAACTATGGCGCTGTGAAGTATGCCCTGAACTGGCTTCTGTCCGCGTACCTCGAGGTAGTTCCGCCAATCAACCTTAGACAGAACAATAGTGATTTTTTCTGTTTCGTAATCAATCTGCATCGGACCCTCGTGTTGTGTACCTTCCATGATTGACATGAATGAAGAGACAGGGGGACGTAGTGGATCAAATGCCTTTTCCGCAATAAATGATGCTTGTCCTCCTACAGCTAGAATTTCTCCAGCCTCAATGTTAAAAGTTTCACCCTCGTAGTCGGAGTGCGGTTCTGTTGGACGATACCCTTTAATGTTTTGGTCCGCACAGATTGAGAAAGTAACAGTGACGCGTTCACGGAGCATCTTGGAAGGAATGGTCATTTTGTCATCAAGTTTACGCGTTGAAAAACTCCTGCGGAAGAATGTGCTTCGACACTCAACTTCGATTGTGAATGAGGCCTTTTCTTTCTTCAATAATTCCTCTATTCCGCCGTTCTTCAAAGAGAATGACGGGCTGAGTGTTACCGCGTCTCGGCCAAGTTCGTACGGTAACTCCACTTTGAAGAAGCCCCGAGGTCATCCCCGTTGCTGAGTACCGGATGTGGATATGATTTAGTGTTAACCTTCATATGTTTCTATGCCGAGAGCATACTTATTCGCTGACGGAAGCTTAACCGCAAGCTTTAATGTTTCTCCGACTTTGACAATTAGACCTTTTATAATCGAGTCGCCGATTTCGTATACTTTTCCGCTCTTTACATCTTTAGCCGATACAATATCCACTGGGTAACTACCATCATCGCCGACAGCGACTATACGTATAGAACCTTCACAGTCTTCATGCCCAGTAATAGCTAGGCGGTATTCCATTCCATTTTTCGAATCATGTACGAAACTACGAAATGAAATGGATGATGTTTTGATTCTCATACCATCGTCTGTTCCGGACTTTGCTCCAGTCTCACGACTACGAGTACCACTACCCGGGCCTTCTGGTGGTACATGTATCACTTTATCTTGTTGCTTATTTGTCACAATGCTCTTACGTGTAACCGAGCTTGTATCAGCAATGTCCGCATCGCGATCTGCACCAATTTCCCGACCTGACTCTATGCCGGTTGACATACCAGTCTCTTCAAGAGCCTCACTACCATCAGAAGGCATGTAATCACGCTCTTCGCTGTCAGGAAGATAGCGGTCAAGTCCAGGGATATCCTCAGGCTCACTTGTCAGCGACTCAGCCATAGTCTTCAGCGACTGTTTTATAAATAAATCAAGCTCTCTAAGAGCCGCCGGTCCCTTGGAGGAACGTGCGTGATCCCACTTATCATGCGCGGGTGGTTCTATGTCACGAAGTATTTCATTGCCACGATCATCTTCACAAATAAAGACTCCTGAGTACGGTTCTCGCAAAACTCGATATGCTTTCTCCTGTACGAGCATCTTTGGCTTACGCACCATCATGACTCTGCTAGGATAGCCGTCGTTTTTACGAACGTATAACTTGACCTTACCTAGATTTCGCAGGTCTTGTTCAAATATATTGCTCGACGGGCTGGTTACCGCATCAAAATGGAAACGAGCATCCCCAACATCATAATCTTCAAAGCATTGCTGAAGATTGTCTTTAGTAATTACTAGCTCTCCACCATCACGAATGGTAACTTCTAGGTTACCGTGAAGAATGGTCAGCCAAAAATTATGTAGCACCGATTTAATAAGTTTCTCTTCCCATTCTGGACCAGCATCGTATCCCATAATGAATATATCTGTACCGCGCTCTTCGCGTTTGAACAAAGAAGGAACGATATCGGCCTGCCTGATTGCTTTATATCCTTCAACTCCAAAAAATCCAACACCCTGGCGTACATCCTTCTTTTCATTGTGATGACTAACGAGGCGAGCCTTTCCTTGGCAAACGAGTTCATTTTTGTCATTGATGCTTGAATAGAAAACCGTACGTAGCAAGGACGCAGCAATAGGCGCACCTTTGCCGATACCGAAAGAACCTCCCCCCACTCCCTTAAAGTTACTGGTACCTGCAGCACGTACGAGACGGTACCAATTCCCTTCAACTTCCGAGTCCCCTCCTGAAAGTCCCTTGGTATTGAAATCACTGATTTTAAGAACAGGTAGTTTGTTACTTTTAAGAAGGGCGATAGCGTCTTTGAAGAATTTTTCGGCTTTTTCCTGACCTTTCACGAAGACAAGACACTGATGCATACGCCTAAGCAACTCGTCCCGACCCGGCACATCTTTAGGATTCACTGTCAGCCGTTCAAATACCACTGATACCGGTACATTGTATTCTAAGCGTGCATCTATAGAGTTTTGAATCGCCTCACGAGCGATATATTTCTCATGATCACCTTGGAAATATTCTAGAAGTGAGTCGGAAAATCCGTGATTCTCACCATGATCTGTGCTCGGGAAAAACCAACAGAGATCTGCACTCTTCTTTTCTTCCTCCTTCGTTACTTTTTTTATTGAGGCCTTCTTTTGGTGTTTGGTTGGCATGTTATTAAAGTTTGAATTCTTTATCACGGTTAGGGAAGGTGAATTTTGATTTCGCTTCTCTAATCTTTTTTTCTATTTCAGAAAAAATCTTATTCACCTCATCCTCAGTGTAATCGTAATGGCTACGGTTCGCACAGTTGGCCAGTATTTTCACACGTCGAAGCACCTCATTTGTCCGAGTAGTAGCAAGCCTCTTAAAATTTTCTCTCCTGTCATCCATAGATAATATATATCATAGGACAATACATTATGTCAAATAGTAGTCTATTTACATAAAATAACGTTCATTTAGAAATTGGTTATTTGGCAGTTCTTTTAGGACCACCTCACGATTCAAGGGCAATACGAATATTTTCTGCAATTCTAGAAATAACAGGAACAGTTACTGAATTACCGACCTGCTTGTAAAGATGTGAGTTCGCCTGGTCTTTAGGCAGTTTGAACGACTCGGGAAATCCTTGGAGACGGGCGCATTCGCGCGGAGTG
The DNA here is from genome assembly GCA_041738755.1 of Minisyncoccia bacterium. Taxonomy (GTDB): domain Bacteria; phylum Patescibacteriota; class Minisyncoccia; order Phycocordibacterales; family UBA918; genus OLB19. Next base: position 110,020 of record JBGSPE010000011.1, read on the forward strand.
AGTTTTCTAATTCCTTTTGCATCTCTAATGATCGGCACATTATGGCCACCCATACCCATACTCGCTGTAAGTGTCGGAGCCATGCCATTCTTGAGTTCGCGAACGTATACGCGACGATATTGGTAGAACCGATCGCGGTGCTTTACAGCTTTCTTTACCCTGTCGTATATCTCGCCATAGCGCTTATCATAATAGAATTCATCTCCTACATTCTTTTCCAAAATGTTAGACATTTTCTTCGTGAGCACTATCTCATCTGGAAAGCGGAACTTCATAAGTGTCCTCGGCGAACGGAACGCGACAATATAAATTCGCTCTCTAGATTGCGGAACGTTGCCGTGCGTCGAACTATTGAGAACTTGTGCCTTCATGTAGTAACCAGCATTTTTTAATTCCTCTTCTATCCGCTTGAAGGTTTTTTCATCGTCGTGATTCATGAGGTGCTTTACGTTCTCGAGGAATACCGCATCTGGCTTCCGACTTTTGAGAATATCAATCACCGCGAACAGTGCATTACCTCTGTTCTTAACATCTTTAAATCCCTGCTTATTGCCAGCAACAGAGAATGGTTGACAAGGAAAGCCTCCGAGAAGAATGTCAAAACGCTTAGGTACTTTCTTCATATCTGAATCCTTAATCACCTCAAAAAGATCTCGATTGTCTAATTCGCCAAAATTAAGCTTATATGTTTCGGCAGCATGCTTATCAAAATCATTCGAGTAAGCTATTTCAAAACCCGCAGATTCAAATCCAATACGAATGCCACCGATACCGGCAAACAAGTCAATCGCCTTTAAATTCTTTTTACGCGCCATAATAATTTCCTTACATTATAGCTTTTTTCATAAAATTTCGCTGCAGTCGTTATCAAGACAGCTAACACTTTATATGCTCAACTTTTTACCTTGCATAAAGATAGTCGAACTAAAGCAGGAAATCACGTCCCGCTTCTCCTCCATCGTTCCATCTTTAAGTAGGAACTTCACATAATCCTTCACATCAATGTCGCTCACAGCCACGTCCGACCTCTCCCCTAACAGTGACCTGTGAAATTTCTTGTATCTGATTACCTCAGCCTCAACTTTCTTTTTAACTCTCGTCTCGTTGAGATTTGCCGTATCGATGAGCTTTTGAAGTTATGTTATTAGGTCATCTTCATTGATGTAGCCACACGGACAATGCGGGTCTCTTGCTTTCGTACATCCGTAATAGACATGAGTCTTTATAGTCCCGTTCTTATGCTTCTTATACTTTGCATCAGCACTAATGCCAGATCCACATAGCCCGCATGTCATGAGTTTAGTAAATGCAAACTCTTTATCTTGTCGTGTCTTTAGTTCATTACCTTTAAGCTGTACTTGAACAAGGTCGTAAAGTTCTTTTGTTATGAGTGGTTTGTGTTTACCCTGATACCAGTTCCCGCTGTCTCTTGGGTATTCAAAGACGCCATAGTAGAAGTGATTCTCAAGCAAGCGGTAAATGTTACCAAGACTGAGTGGCTTCTTACTTGGAAGAGCTTTAAAGTTAAGGTCAAACTTAAGCCAGTGATACAGCTTTCTCCCACTCCACTTATCGTACGCTACTTTTTCAAACATCTGCTTCACAACATGTCCTCTTTCAGGATCGATTAGCGTCTCGCACTTTCGATCCATTCGTTTTTCTTTTAAGTACCCAGTCGGCGCTGGTGCGGGCCAGAGTCCCATTTCAACTCGTGTCTTTAAACCTCGCTTCACATTGATACTTTTGTTGTCGTTCTCGAGCTTTGCCTGAGAACAGAGAATCATTAGTAGAAACTTTTCACTTGGTGTATTTGTGAACGTCTGTCCATACGTTCGTATCTCGTGTAGCAAATGTTGATCCATAAGGTCTACGAGTGATCCTAAGTCACCAGCATTACGGCTAAGGCGATCTGGATGCCAAACAATAATCCCGTTAAATCTTTCTCTTCGAATGTCCTCCAGTATTTCTTTAAAAACAGGACGTTGTCCAGAGTCTTTCGCAGAATGTGACTCTCTTCGTATCTCTACTATGTCCAACCCCTCACGTTCAGCGATAGCAAGCATCTCTTTAACCTGTGAATCAATTGAGAGCGCTTGCTTCTCATCAGATTCGGTAGATTTTCTAGCGTAGAGCAAATATTTAACAGGTACTTTTGGTACCTCAGTTTTAACCCCAAAGTTGTTCATCATCTGTGTTTCCATCATTAATTAATGACAGAACCATGTATGGTGCAAAGCTATGCAGAACTAGGTAAACGTCGCATACTCCTCCTTAAGACTTAGCAAAACAGCAAACGTGCGATAGGGTGAAAACGGTAGCAAAAACTGTTATTATGTTCGTTACAACACCTAAACCAGATAGTAATTTCTGGCATGGTGCAAAGAAATCCTACGCAAATAGAAACGGCCACATAAGCCGGCACTTATTTGCGTAGGTTCGCTCTCGAAAGGGAGCGGGATAATTCCGAAAGGAGTTGTCGTCGGTCTTGTGTGGCCATTTGTGTTACCAAGATTTTATAAATAAAACCTACGCAAAAAAATATGAACAAATGGGAATACAAAGTTATCACTCCTAAAATGGAGGGTTGGATTAAGAAGAAGGTGTCAGCAGACACCTTCGACGAATTGAATGAGTTAGGTATTCAGGGGTGGGAGTTAATTAACGTTGTGCCTGTGACAGCAAATACGGGTACGAGCTGGGGCGGTACTACAGCGTCATTTGTGTTTTTCCTCAAACGGACTCTTTCTTAAGCTTCATAAATTTAGCAAGCATATCTTCCATAGTCTTCAATTCACCCTCGTCTAACTTGTCTGGTGGAGGCTGTTTGGATATAGGTACATTATCTGATTGTGGTTTATAACTCGGATGTCGGTGTTGGAGCCAAAAGCGTACAGCTGCCCAGTTTTTCTCTTGAGCCATCCTCAGTAACTGACTCTCAGTCATATCGTTCATGTTAGCAATACCTTCCTGCATCGCCTTATCCATTTCAAGTTCAAATCCATGGTCCTCACGACACCAACGGTAAACAGTTTGCCTAGCAATACCGACTATTTTGCAGGCATTCAAGACATTGGGTACTTTCCGAAGCTCATCGAGGAATTGCTTCGAGTACTTAGGCTTTTTCATAATAGCCTTTAATTATCTCCGCCTTTTTGCCTGTCAGCTTCTCGTACCTATTGATTGCCAGTTGGCAAAAGATGGGCTCAATCTCAGTGGCATACACTCGACGCTTCAACTGTTCAGCCGCAATCATGGTACTCGCTGATCCAGAAAATGAATCAAGGATAATATCGCCTGGCCTAGAACAGCGTTTGATAGCTTTTTCGTGTAATGTCGGTGGTTTAGAGGTGGCGTGTTCGTAGTCCTTAGAATTGAGTCGTTTTGCACTCCAAACGTTTGTAACGTCTTCTAGCAGCTCGTTGCCAGTACCTAGCTCCTTATTCATTATCTCGTTAGCGTTACGCACTTGGTCAGACAAGAATGGTGAACCCGTAGTGCCATAGACGCAGAACTCAGTCACTTTGTTGAAAGCTACGGTAGGGGTCGGGGAAGCGTTATTCTTCAGCCATAAATTTAGACGGCGGTTTTTGATACCCAGCTCGTTATAGAGAGTTTGGAATACCCACACCCACGCCTCATCACACCAATAAAAGTAGTGTGCATCAGGTTGTGTTACCGACATTGCTGCTTTGAGTGACTTCTCAATAAAGGACTTATACTCACTAGCAGTTTTATTATCATCTACCGTACCGCCATAGTTTTGCTTATTCCCAACGCCTTTGTCATAGCTTAAACCAATATTATAGATTGGGTCGCTATAGACCATGGCGGCTTTGTCTCCATTAAACAGCGCCTTAAGCGCATCAGGGTCAAGAGCATCGGCACAAAGGAGTTTATGGTCACCAAGGATAATCAGATCACCTAGCTCTATATCAGTCTCCTTAATTTTCTTTATCTCCTTGTCTGGATTAAACGTGTCGCCTTTAACTTCTACTTCCGCGTCCCAGAACTTACTCAACTCAACTTGGTCAAATCCTATATCAGTTAGTAGCTCAAGACCAAAGTCTTTGAGTAACTCGTAGTCCCAGTCACCAGTTACAGCGTTAGAAGTGATGAGATACTGTCGGTACTCATCTTCTGTTAGCTTACGATTAGGAACTCGTACATCAATTACTTCTTTACCTCGTCCCAGTAACTGCATCACCTTTAGTCGTTGGTGACCAGCCACTATTCGACCATCAGTATCAATCACAGGGATTTCAACTAGGTTGAACTTGGTAAAACTTTTCTTCAGGTCAGATAATTGCTTTGAGCTAATAGTACGAGGGTTCTTCTCATACGGTATTAGCGTATCGACAACACGGGTTTCCGTGTGCCATGAAAGAGTGTTCATGAGCGTATAGTTACGCGAATAAAATTGCATATAGTGCCTGCCTATTTCTAGACCCGGACTTTTTTCACAAATTTCATCGCGACCATTAACTTACGTCATGATCGTTACTTAGACGATATACCTACTGGGCTGTAATTGGAAGAGTACACAGTTGTACACCTTGTGGATAGCCGAGTAACAAAACGAAACAAAAAAGTTACAGGGTACTGTAACTTGAGAAGTGAAAAATCTGTCACTTTTGTCACTTTTTAATGAGCACGAGACCCTTCGATTTATGAACCTCGGAAGTAGCAAAACGGCCAAGCCCTGCTTGACGGCTCACGGTTCTAGCACGAGACGGCCCGCTCATTGAAAATGCACCCATCTTGGGTGCTATTTTCTAGAGTGGAGAGGATTAAACTTTACAAATCAGACTGTGAAGTCCATACGGTTGTAGTTGTGGTTTTCACTGAACCGTTGGCACTAGTGACAGTTTCCGTTCTAGATGATCCACCAGTATCTCTAAAACTATTATGTTGGTCGGTAAGCTCACTATTAAAGACCTTCTCAAATACTGTACCAACTGTATATGGGGCGATTTTTTTACGAAGATTTAAGTTAACTTCAATGAATTTATAAAATAAACCTTTTTCACCTGGTTTGCGATGTTCAGAAATATGGAAATAAGCATCAAAAGTAGTTTTAAAAGTAAGGAGTAATATTGCTGGCAATAAATCAACAAACGTCGCAGTTTCACCAGCACTTGCTAGTGAATTAATCACATCTGGTAAAAATACAATTACCATTACATGTGTAAATATAACTCTTTTAAAGGGTGTGAAAATCGCATTAAAAGAAGCATCAAATTTTTCATATTCTTTACTAAGCAGAAAGTTTGTGACGTATGATATACCGTGGCTTGCAAGTAAGGTACCAATTATTATCGATAGATCTGAGACGTTTATACCGAGATTCTGGTACCCACTAAAGTAAAATATAGCAAATAAAACCAAGCCATGAACTAAGCTAAAACCCCCAAAAAAGATGATAAAGAACGTAGAATCTTTATTCTGTACAGCCGTATTGGAAGACCTTTCGATTTTCTTTAACTTAAGTAAGGAGAATAAAAGTACGATAAGATTTTCAAACCAGTACGCAACTATAATTGTCGTAATATCCCAGCCAAGGAAAACGAAACCGTAGATAGTAAATACATTTGCTGCAATTAAGCTTGAAAGCGCGTAGCCATTAGAAACATGTAACATACATAATAAGTATAACAATGATTATGTGCTATCTGCCTTACGTACTAACGTTTTAGATTGCTACATTCCTAGCTTTTATATTCCACCGCAAACTTCTGGACCGTGTGATTAATTTGCTCACGCAATTTGAGACTAGCTTTTTTGGTCGGTGCCTCGAGTGAAAAGACGATATCATCTTTCGTATTTTCCTTTACGTATAACTTACACTTATCAAGTTCAAACGTGTTTGGATATTGTATATCCAGGTGCTTTAGGAGGGCTTGCTCAAACGGATCCACTGCAGTGAGTTGCGCCCGGAGCATGCGAAACTCAGTGTTAATTCTTTTTGGCTTTAGTTTACTAAAATTCACCACTTCTTTGGCGTGAATTACCGTGTTAGGAATAAAAAGCACATCACCTGATTCAGTCTTCAGTTGAACACTGGAGAAAGTCACGTTTCGGATTACTCCTTTTGGCATATCCCCTACTTGAATATAGTCCCCGATTTCATAATCAACAGAAAACATAATTGAAAATCCAAACAGGAAGTTTTTGATAAAGTCTTGGAAGATAATAGTGAGTGCAACTGCAACAAGCGCAATCGAACTTAAGAAACTTCGAAACTCAATATCAAAGACTACAAAGATAAAAGCGACCGTAGCAAAACCCGTAAGAGCATTCACCAGAGCGTTCACACCGACCGTAAAATTATCGTGCTCCTCGGTTGAAATATTGCGCCGCCGACGGTGGCCAGAGACAACTAGAATACGAATGATATTAATACTGATATTTGTTATCAGGGTATACAGAACCACCCAAAAGGTTTGGAGTGCATAAGGTATCTCAACGAGAAGTGGGTGAGCAAACCATTTAAACACTGCCAGGGTAGCTAGCAAAACAATCGACAGCACAAATTGTTGCTTTCGATGGGCTGATACCAGGGATGATTGGAGTGTGATTGTTTGCAAAAATTGTTTCATTATCATAAGCCTACCGTGTTATGTGAGACGATGCTAGAGGAGAATTATTACAAGGTATACAAAAACACCCACATAAGTGAGTGTTTTGTCTTCTCAGACAACCGAGCTAGTTACTGTGCAACACACTCTCGATACGTCACCTGACCTTGTTCAGTCAAAGTCGCCTGTCCGTTGTTTTCCGTGTAAATAATACTCCCATCTACCGTTGAGTACTTTGCCCCGTCTGGGGTAATGTCTTGCGGTAGTACATATGAGACTTCGGGAGAAATAATTACAGTTAAAGCATTTGAACCCAGGTCATACTTTGTAATAATAGACTTTCCATCAGCGCAGTTAAATTTATTATCAATTGTCTGCCCACTTGGCTCAAGGGGTGCTCGCTCTACCAATTCGCCACTTTCATTGAGTATCATTGAACTATCGATTGGTTTTGGAGTTGCTGCTACCACAATTACCAATACTGCAACCGAGAGCACCAGTGCAATAGCGCCACCGATAGCAATGAACGGTTCGTTCTTTATAAGTTTTTTCAAAGTGTTCATATTTTTAGTATTAATTTTCAATCATAACTTCCGGGTCAGTTACCTCATTATCTTCTTTTACAGGTGATTCGTCTACCGTATCGAAAAAGCTATTTGTCTCAAGGAGTGACTGAGCTTCTTCAGCAAATTCTACTGCTTGTTTTAAGTCTCCTGCTTCAAGCGTAGTTTCTACATCTTCAAGGTAAGCGCCCAACTCTACAGCAGAACTTGAAGCGACCTCAGGATCAATAGCGACTTGATTACTAATATCTTCCAATAAAGACTCGACGTACTCCGGAACAGCAGCTGGTGTAGCAGCAACAAATTCTACCAATTCTTCTTGGTATAAATTATCAATTTCAGCTTGAACAACATCAAGTTCTGAGGGACGCTCCGTACCAAATTTTTTATCTGCCAAAAATGCTTGTTTGCGTAGCGCTACAGAAACTGTCGATACTGCATCGAGAGAATCTTCAGCCGTAATTCCGACCGAATCAATCTCGGTTAAAAATTCTTCAAACGTATTTGCTTGTTCTTCAATTTGAGTCTCAAGTACCAGCACTTCTGATTCAGTAAGTTCATTATTCTTGTATAACGTTTCCATTTCGGAGACACGCCGCTCCATGAGTTCTAACTGGTATACCAACTGTTCAGTAGTACCAAACTGGCCAAAACCTATTACAGGCTCTACCACAGAAACTTTCACTTCGTACAATACATCGCCTGGCAAACTCTGTGTTGAAGCCACTCCTGTACCCACAGTTACCAAAAAAACTGAAGCAATGGCAATTGACCATTTCGAAAATAGAAATACCGGTCGCTTCAATGGAGATTGAACCCCTGGAGCCGCTGGTGCATGCAACGTAGTAAATGCCTGCAACTCTGAAAACATTACGTCACGTTCAGTCACACTCAAACCAACCTCTTTTTGTGAGGTAAGTAGTGTTTCTATATTGTCAGGTAGTTTTTTCATGGTAGTTACGTTTCGTTTGGTCGATAGTGTTCTTTTAGTTTTTCGAGGGCTCGCGCGATTCGCATGGAAATATTTGTCTCTTTCTCTTCAAGGAGGACTGCGATATCTTTGACTGCCAACCCTTCGATATATCTCATGACGAGTACTGTTCTATACGTGTCCGGCAAATACTCAAGGAGCCTTAAGACCTCTGTTTGCTCGCTATACTCCAACGGATTGACTTCATTCGTTGAAGGCTCAAAGCTCGTCTCTTCGACCAATGCTTCAAGTGAGTGATTTGTCTTGTCAGTGCGAATCTCATTAATAAACAAATTTCCCGCTATCTTATATAAGAAGGCTTTTTCATATGAAATCTCTTTTCCTGCTGCCAAGTGCTGCCAAGTTCGCATAAAAACTTCCTGTGTCAGCTCTTTGGCTCGCTCTCGGTTTCCCAGTCGAAAGTACAGATGTCGAAAGATGGCATCACTGTAGGTATGGAATAAGGTTTCAAATTGTTTGTTGAGCGCCTCCATAAGATAAGACACAGTATGCAGAAAAAACTCACAAAAGACAAAGTGTGAGATTTTGCGTACCACTGTGTCTTAAGTAGTGCACGTTGATAACAGTATCTCGTGTGATAGTGCCGAATATACTTTGTATTCAAAACGTGCCGCAAAGGACGAGATACTATCGATAAAATTACTTAAAAACATATTAAAAATTATTTATGAATAGTTCATTTAAAAAGAGCGTCATTGCCGGTATGCTGGCATTGACCGTAGTGGGCGGAGCGACCCCAGCCGCCTCTGCTCAAACCCCCTCAATCAGTGATCTCCAAGCACAGATTGCACAATTAGTAGCGACGATTAACAACCTTAAACTCCAATTTGGCCAAGGTGGCAATGCAGCCGCGACTTGTTCAAACTACACCTGGGCCCGTTCGCTGGGACAGCGCTCAACCGGAGCTGATGTACTGAAGTTACAACAATTCCTTAATAGTGATCCGGACACCCGTGTTGCAGTCTCAGGTGCAGGTTCTCCAGGTTTTGAAACCACCTACTTTGGACCAGCCACTGCAGCGGCAGTGTCTAAGTTCCAGATAAAGTACCGAAGCGAAATTTTAACTCCAAATGGTCTCGTGAATCCAACAGGGTTCTTTGGCCCATCATCAATTACCAAAGCAAATACCTTGTGTGCTGCAGTACCAAGTACACCAACCAACCCGAGCACTCCACCAACCAACGGAGGTAACGAGCCAGAAACACCAGAACTACGTGGTGAAGGTACCCTTGATACCTTTGAAATCGACGATGCAGATAGCACCGACGTTGAGGAAGCCTCAGGTGACGCCGTTATTGCTGAACTAACCATCGAAGCACGAGATGGCGATCTCGAAATCAATCGAATGGACTTCGCACTTGTGGCTGACCCAGCAAACAACGAACGAGATCCGTGGGATACCTTTGAAACCCTCTCACTCTGGGTAGCCGGCGAAAAAATCGCTGAAGTGAATATTGAAGACCGTGATGATTATCTCAATCGAAATCTGGGTACAGTTCGATTCTCAAACCTTGACTTAGTACTTGAAGAAGATGAGGAGGTAGAAGTACAAGTAGCTGTCTCAATTCGAAACAACATTGATGGCGCAGGATCTAATGCCGATTGGAATATTAGTGTCGAACGACTTCGATACTTTGATGCTGATGGTGTAGCTACCGACGAAACCTCATTTGGTGACCTTGGTGACAGTGTTACATTCTCAATTGTCGAACGAGGCGACGGTGAAGAACTTAAGTTTGCCTTAAGTGGAAACAATGATGACAATCGAAATATCGTGGTAGATGATTCAAGACGAACTAATAATGAAACCATTCTTGAATATACGATTGAAGCCATTGATAACGATATTGAACTTGAAACACTTTTCGTCAATATTCAAACTGGAACCGCTTCATTTGATGACGTAGTACACGATGTACGATTGGTTATTAATGGACGGACCTTCCGTAAGGAAGCTGTGGTGACCACTGGTGACTATAGTGCAAATAATGTCCGAGTTGCATTCGATATTGATGGTGACATCACAATTGATGAAGATGATAAGGAAGCAGTCAGTGTAGTGATAGATCTTAAGTCTCGAACAGCGTTCGCCAATGGTGAAACCATCAAGGCACAAATCACTTCTGCTGAACGTGATCTTACAGAGGCTGAAGGAGCTGATGATGTAACTGATTTTTCAGGAACCGTAGTTGGAAAAGAAATCCGACTCATCTCTGAAGGTATTATCACGTCTCCTGACAACGTCGCTTTTACCTTCAAAACTCAAGGGCAAAACGATACAACCGGTATCTTTGAAATCGAATTCGAAGTAACAGCAGTTGAGGGAGATTACTACATCAACAGTAACGCTACGAGCTCAAGTGCCACAAGTTCAGGCGGCGTACAATTCTCAGTTGATACTGTTGTCGACACTCCGACAAACGTTAGTGCTATTCTAGAGGCAACTGCGCGAGAAGACCAAAATGGCGTGTTCGTTGTTCGAGAAGGTCGAACTGAAACATTCACCCTCCGGGTTACTGTGGATGCATCTGTAGCCGGACAACACCGAGTTGTCCTTAACGCAATCCACTTCTCTGACGAGACCGATGGTGTAACTGATGTTGAAACCTACGTGACCCTCCCGGTAAACGATTACCGAAGTCCCTACGGATTTATTAACGAATAAATCTCGTAAAGAAATTATAAAAGGCCCCGCGATAGCGGGGTTTTTTGTATCTAGAATTTTTACTAAATGCAGTTGGAAGATATAAATTCTATACCTACTCTTGTATTTGCTGCTGGTTTATAAAGATAACTTCAACTGTCTCTGAACTCAGTCGCTGCTTGAGCCAGTTTGTTATCATTTTTTGATCCACCTCATCACCTTGATCTGTATTTTCAGATACATACACCAAGACAGTTATTATTTCTGTACTTCTCTCGTCAAGATACCTTACCGCCGTACCGAGAGCAATATCTACCACTTGATTATCAAGTACAAAAAGTTCATTCTTTAGCTGTTCTGGTGTGACCAAAATCTGAGCTCTATTTGTAATTTGCTCTTCAAGGAGCTGCATGCGCTCCTCATCATCTTTAGTTGCCTCTACGAGACTCCTCCACTCTTCTTCAGTCAAAGCAAACCTGTTTTGTCGGACGACAAGATCAGTATCTTTAAGCCCGAAATCAATTAATCTCTGCTCGAGTACTCGCTCCTCTTCTTCAGTCACCCTACGTGAAAGGAAGGCCAGTTCAATTCGCTTCTCACTTTGGGTATATTGGATATTTTTATAAATAATAACGTACCCTTCATTTTCAAACACTGAGGTTATATATCGTTCAGCGTTGATAGTGAAATTGTTTTGCTTCACCACAACCACAGCCTGATAAATAGCCGGAATTACAATTGCTGTGATAACTAGTACAATGATTCTTTTAATACGTCTCTTTTTGAGTTGGTCTGTATATTCTTTTTTGGGTAGTTTTAAGTATTTTGCTACTACCAAAGATGCTAAACAGATGAATATACTGTTGATTAAAAATAAGTAAAAGGCACCAATAATAAATTTTGGCTGCCATGTCCCTATACCATAACCAACCGTACACAGCGGAGGAATCAAAGCTGTGGCGATTGCCACTCCTGGCACAATGTTATTTTGTTTTGCTCGACTAATCCCAATGAAACCAGCCAATCCTCCAAAGGTAGCAATCAGTACGTCAAATAGTGTCGGCTGGATGCGAGCCAGAAGTTCTGATTGTGCATTTGTGATAGGTGTAAGAGCAAAGTACAGTGATGAAATAATAATACTAATCGCAGTTTGGATGAAAAGATTTTTCCCAGAACGTCGCACTAAACCCCAATCTTCAATAGCCAAACCGAGACCAAGACTTACAATTGGTCCCATCAGCGGTGAGATAAGCATAGCTCCAATTATGACGGGGGTTGAATTTATATTTAATCCAACTGACGCCAGCACAATCGCACACACAAGTACCCATACTCGAGCGCTACTGAATACTGTGTCATCTTTTATATTTTCAACAATCTCTTTTTTTGACTGTGCTCCCTCTCGTAAGTCGAATAATTTTCGAACCAAGTTTGTGTATGTACCCATTCAGTAATCATAGCAAACAAAAAAGCCCCGAGGGGCCTTTTGTATATACTATTTAATACCATTACGTATTCTGCCTTTCTAAGCTCACACCATTGATACAGAACCGATTGTGATTGCCAAAGTCTCGCGGCCCATCGCCCGTTCGTTCTGGTCCATCTGGAAAGACGTGTCCGAGGTGAGCATCACAGGTGGCACATCGCACTTCTGTCCGTCGCATCCCATGACTTCTGTCTTCAATTAATCGCACCGCTTCTTTATTCACCGGATCAGTAAATGACGGCCAGCCGCTCCCTGAGTCAAACTTCGTATCAGAACTAAACAATAGTGCGTTACAAACCGCACAGTGAAACATTCCCTCATCATCAACGTGTAGCAAGTCACTGCTATGAGCAGGCTCAGTTCCGCCTTCACGGGCAATGCGATATAACTCAGGATTTTCTTTCTTTAGCTGTTCATCGGTTTTCATACTCATTGTTATTTAATGTTAAGTACACTTTACTACGTAATGTATTGTCTAATATTACAATAATTATTAGTGTGTTGCCTATCGATAAAACCAAGTTATGTAAAGCTGGCATAATAAAACCCGCTTTTGGAGCGGGTTTTATTAGTATTACTTACTCGCGTTCTTGATTCGAGCACTCAGACGAGACTTCTTGCGAGCTGCGGTATTGTCTTTGATGACTCCACGCTTGGCTGCTTTATCGATTGCTTTGTACGCTTTTGGTAAAAGTTCCTTGGCTGTCTTGGTGTCACCACTTAATACAGCTTTGTTTACATCCTTCACGACCTCCTTCATTGCAGTCTTACGACGTAAATTGAAGATACGCTTTTTTTCTGATTGGCGATAAGCCTTTTCTGCTCCTTTGGTAATTGGCATATATATATTTATATAAAGTGCGGATACTGTACCCCAGGACCATAAAAATGGCAAGCGGTCGCAATCTCCCTCGAGACTTAGTACAATACACGAATGATTCGTTCACTCACGGGAGAAATTAGCGCCCTTACGGAAGGGTATGTTGTAGTAACTGTTGGTGGCATTGGTTATTTGGTTGGCACCCCAACCAAAACTACACAATATGTACTTGGTACAACCGTCCACCTCCACACCTACCTCGCTGTCCGAGAAACTGCACTTGATCTCTACGGCTTTGTTAACCAATCTGAACTCGATTTATTTGAATTACTGCTACTAGTTCCTAAAATTGGCCCAAAGTCGGCCCTCCAGATTCTGAACCAAGCGAGTCCTACCCTCTTGCTCGAAGCCATCGGTAAAAAAGATGGTGCCTACCTGCATAAGCTTTCTGGTATTGGCAAAAAAACCTGCGAGAATATTGTCCAGTTCCTCCACGATAAAATTGAAAACTTGGCCTTTGCGCCTGAACTTACCCTAAGTAATGGCTTCACTCCAGCCCAGACCGATGCCATGGATGCGCTCGTCTCACTTGGCTACGACCTCACCTCAGCACGTGAAGCGGTAAAGAACCTTGGTACTGACGATAGTACGGCCAATGAACTTATCACCCTCGCCCTTAAAAAAATCCAATAAGCAACACCAGCCAAAACACCCCGTGCCTAGTAGCCGAAAGACTCTTCGGTGCATATAATTGATACATGACTGATATTAGAATTTTTGTTAAACGTGTTGTTCCAAAACCGGTATTTACCTTCCTACAACCCTACTATCACCTTGCGCTCGCCTGGTATGGTAATCAACGATACAAAAACCCCTCAAAACAGCTAACTGTCATTGCTGTGACTGGTACCAAGGGTAAGTCGACCACGGTGGAACTGATTGAACAAATTCTCCGAGCTGGTGGTATTAAGGTAGCCTCACTTTCAACCATCCAATTTTCACTCAACGGAAAGAAACAACGAAACCTTTTTAAGATGACTATGCCTGGTCGTTTCTTTGTGCAGAAATTTTTACGCGATGCAGTTGACGCTGGCTGCACGCACGCCGTAGTGGAGATGACCTCAGAAGGTGCAAAACAATTTCGCCATAAATTTATTGCGATTGACGCCTTAGTATTTACCAACCTCACTCCAGAACATATTGAATCTCACGGTTCATTTGAAAAATATAAAGAAGCAAAGTTACGCTTGGCTGAAGCAGTAGCAACTTCACCAAAACGTCCACGTATTTTGGTTGCTAATGCGGACGATAGTCACGGCCAAGACTTTCTTAATTTTGCGGTTGAGAAAAAAATCCCGTATCAATTATCTGATTTAAGCCTTTACTCGCTCCACAAGGATAACGTGAGCTTGGTGTACAACAACGTCACTATCCGTGTACCAATAGTTGGGGTGTTTAATGTTTCTAATATCCTGGCGGCACTAAAAATCACCGAGGCTTATGGTGTCTCAACTGAAGTTGCAGCCGAGGCGCTGCGAAACCTCGAGACAATAGCTGGCCGGGTGGAACAATTTGAAAGTCCAAAAGAATCGCCAAAACATATTACAGTGGTCGTAGATTACGCCCACACCACAGACTCACTACAAAAACTCTACGAAGCATTTCCTGATCGTTCTAAAGTATGTGTCCTGGGAAACACTGGCGGCGGACGTGACACCTGGAAACGACCTGAGATGGCCGCTATTGCTGAACGACACTGTGAGCAGATTATTCTTACTAACGAAGACCCTTACGACGAAGACCCCGTGAAGATTCTTGAGGACATGGCGGAAGGAATTACTGACAAAACAAAGCTGACCATTATTATGGACAGAGAAGCAGCTATTGCGCACGCTATGGATAGCGCGCCGGCTGATAGTTACGTACTTATTTCAGGTAAAGGAACTGATCCATATATCATGGGACCAAACGGCACCAAACAACCATGGAGTGATGTTGAGGTAGTACAAAAGCTCCTTAAAGAACGTGCTGCTCGTTAGTGATACATCACAATTCCGGCCGTTACCGAAACATTGAGTGATTCTTTTTGGCCGAGCATGGGTAATTCCAAAATAACGTCTGCTTGAGCAAGAGCCTCACGGCTTACTCCAGTCACTTCATTTCCCATAATGTAGGCTACCTTTTCAGGCACAATAAAGTCTTTAAGCATGACGCTCTGCGGGGCTTGCTCTACAGCGACCACGGTGACGCCTTGGGTTTTCAATTCTAGTATGAGCTGACTGATATCACTGGCAGCTTCCCACGGCATTGTTTCACTCGCACCAAGCGATGTCTTACTAATCTCAGCCTGCACCCGTCCAAACCTATCTATTGGTGCAGGCGTGTAGCCAAGCAAAAATACTTTAGTCACTCCCGCCCCGTCAGCAGTTCGAAACATTGCCCCAACATTGTAGGCACTTCTAATATCTTCGAGGATAAGGTATTTCATTGTTGGTAGGGTAGCAAATTGAGGTGATATATACAAAAGTGGTGCGACAAATTACAGCCATGTTTACCGAAGTTTATTGTCGTCACAAGTCCTCAGAAAGTTTATTCCTTACAGTCATTACTTTCTGGGCTCGCGACCCCGGCTCATCTGAGCGCAGGCTCACATGATTCCGCCTCGGACGAGCGCCGCATGTGACGCAGGTCACATGCTAACAGAAAACTCCTAGTCATATGACTAGGAGTTTTCTGTTACGCTCGTCCGCCCTCCAGGGCTCGAACCTGGGACCATCTCCTTAAAAGGGAGCCGCTCTACCAACTGAGCTAAGGGCGGATATTTGATTGTGCACCGTTCCTTGTTTAAAGGTGGGTATTTCTTTGTTTCCAAAGTCGCAAAACTATACCATTTTGAATTTATAAATCAAACTATACAGTAAGCACCCACCGCTCTAAACTCGTCTCCATTGCTGCTCCTCCTTGGTGGTCTTCATGATAGAGCACAAGTAGCGTGTCTGATAATTTCTCTATTTCTCCCGGGGCAAAATTCCGCAGTGACTGCTTAGCCTTTTTATATGGATACTCTTTGAGTCCAGCTGCTTCAGCTGATGGAGTGAGCGTTGCTAGGCGAAGCGTTTTTAATTGCCACCATAAAATTCCAACCAGTTCCTCTTCCCGTATTTGCTGCAACCGTGCTTGCTGGAGCAACACCCATAATTGTTTTTTATCTTTTCTGGCCAGCGCTTCAGCTAAGCTAAACGGATTGAACCGTTCAGTCTTTTCAGTCGTAAATTCTTCGATACTATTGGCATGCTTTGTGTACTTCTTTTTAAACTCTGCCAAGAGCCCTCCTTCAAGCACAATAAATACATTACTCGAAGCGGTGAGAGCTGAGAGTGACTCCAAAACTTCAGCTTCAAACTCGGTATTCCCTGATGGAGTATCGAGCAAAAAATACTCAACCCCTCCAAAGAGTGAGGCGGTCCCTACAGCACCTGTTACCACACCTTCAAAATAAGTTGTCTCGTCAATAATTGTCGGCCGAACGTCTTGTGACTCAATTATTTTATATGCCGCATCGCGAACTTTTGTGCGGTTAGTTCCGTAAAAAACATTCAACATATTATTTCAAAATTCTGGTCATCTCTGCCCAGTTTTGACCAACCTTCACCTCGGCTTTAATGGGAACTCCCAGCGTTTCCTTTCCTACCAAGACATCCTCCATCTCCTGCAAAAGCAGTGGCGTGTATTTCTCCACCAGACCATCTTTAATTTCAAAAACTAATTCGTCGTGAATTTGCAGCAACATCCGAACATCGTTTGATAGATTTTGTTTTGTAATTAGATGTGCGATAGCAACCATCGCCACTCGGACAATATCTGCGGCTGTACCCTGAATTGGTGCGTTAATGGCCATTCGTTCAGCTTGAGCTCGGATAAACGGCACACTGGAAGCGATACCTGGGAAATGTCGTCGACGTCCGAAGAACGTCTCGGTATATCCAAGCTTGCGCGCTTCTGATTTGGTGTCTTCAAGATATTCGGCCAATCGAGTGAAGGTTTGAAAGTACGCAGTGAGAAAGGCTTGTGCCTCTTCGCGCTTCGTATCTTCACCAAGATTCTGTCGCAGCGCGTTCACCCCCATGCCGTAGAGGATGCCGAAGTTAATCACTTTTGCCTTGCGTCGCATATCTGCGGTAACCTCATCGCCTGATACACCAAATACTCGACTCGCCACCCCTTGGTGAACGTCCTCACCTCGTTTGAAAATCTCTACTAGGTTTTTATCTTGTGAAAGAATAGCGGCAATGCGTAATTCAATCTGAGAGTAATCAATGGCAACGAGCACATACCCCGGCGAAGCCACAAAAGCCTGCCGAATAGCCATCCCTTCCTTAGTCCGAACAGGAATATTTTGAATATTTGGATCTTTACTTCCCATCCGACCGGTGGTGGTTCCCGTCTGTAAAAACGTCGTGTGTAGTTTCCCGTCAGTCCCCACCATGGTTGGAAGTGTATCAATGTAGGTTGAAACTAATTTCTGTAATTCACGGTAGCGAAGAATGTCATCAATTATTGGATGTTCTCCTTTGAGCTTCTCGAGTTCAGATTCTTTGGTAGAACGCTGTCCGCCGGCGGTCTTTTTGGCATTTTTAATTTTTAATCCTAACGTATCAAAAATAATATCTCCGAGTTGTTTTGGGGAATTAATATTGAACTCCACTCCGGCGTGGGCATAAATTTTCCCTTCAAGTTCGGTCAATTCCTTATGGAGCCGAAGTGAAAGTTTCTTAAGATACCCAACGTCGAGTGTAATGCCATTTGTTTGCATCCCTTCAATAATTGAAATAAGTGGGCGCTCAATCTCATCAAAGAGTGGCCACAGGCCTTCTTCTGTTACCTTCTTTTGCATCGCAGTCACGGTGTCTTCCCAACCATTCGTTTTTAAAAATGACCGACCATAATCAATAATGTCATCAATACTTGCATTGGTGCGCTCGCTCTCCAAAAGCCACAGGAGAATAGCGGCTTCTTTATGGTCAGTGATAGAAATACCTGATACATCAGTTGGAACTTCAGCGGCAGTAATATCGAATAACCTTCTTATTCTGTCGGTTACTGTCCTAAAACCAAATTCACTGAAAAGATTTAAAATAGTATCTGTGCTAGCTCGCTCCCGCCAGCGCGTTTCCTCTACCGCAAAGCTCTCGAGGGCATCAACTCTAATTGTGGCAAGCATTTTTGAAAATTCAGCATCCTCTTTCCCCTCTTTAAGTAAATTAATCATCCGGGGAGTGATGCCGAGCTCTTTAAAGGGTGCCTCATCTTTGAGGAGTACCTTATACATTTTTTCAATTGAACCAAAATGAGAGATGAGAATCGTGGCAGTCTTTTCTCCAATGCCAACAATCCCGGGAATATTATCTGAGGTATCGCCGCGTAAACCTTTGTAGTCTGGAACGTGTACCGGGCCGAAGCCATAGCGATCTTTGACCGTCGCTTCATCATAGAGAATGGTGTCTTTAATTCCCTTTTTCAAGGTGTACACCTGTACCCGTTTTTTATCAACACACTGCAAGGTATCCATATCGCCTGAAGCAATAATTACCTTAAGATTTTTTTGAGCCTTGGTGAGGTGAGCAATTGAACCGAGCAAGTCATCAGCTTCAAATCCCGGCCGCTCAAAGATTTGAATACCGAATGCCGCAAAGATATCGCGTGACCGCTCAATCTGCGCCACCAGTGATTCGTCAGTTTTTGAACGACCAGCTTTGTATCCTTCAAATGCTGTGTGGCGATACGTCGCTTCTGGTAAGTCATAGCAAGCGACGATGTATTCTGGCTTAAACTCCTCAATAATTTTAAGAAGCATGGTCACCACTCCATACAACGCCCCGGTTGGTTCTCCCGTCGGGGACGAAAAATCTGGTAGCGCATGATAGGCCCGATGCAATATTGCATGTGCATCAAGAATTACGAGTGTTTCATCAGTTACGTTTGCCATTTGTTTCTTTAGTATACCTGGTTTCTCAAGGCTGGCACTCTATACTTCCTCGCCGGTAACTTGTGCGATTCGCCTTTCTGTCTCATCAATTTCTATTGAAATGTGTATATGGTCAGGTGGCAAGACAGGGGCAATTTTCTCTGGCCATTCAATACATATGAGCGTGTGTGCTTGTTCGAGTAACTGAGAAAATTGTAATGGCCGAAGCTCATCCAACTCTTCAATTCGATAGGCATCAATGTGTACTAATTCGGAGAACTGCGGGTGGGTTGTCTGATACTGCTTCATAATAGTAAAGGTTGGGCTGGTGACGATATCTGTTACACCCAACTGCTGCGCCAACTCTTGAACAAAGGTTGTCTTCCCTGCCCCCAAATCACCTTGAAACGATAATACGACCGCCTTATTCTTTGGTCGCTCTGCTGCCATCAGGATGACATCAGTCACCACACGGGGTAAATCTTCTAATTGATAGATGTACTTCTTTTCGAACATATCGACTGACTGTAGCAAATCTAATCGCTTCTGAACACTATGCATTTCAGCACTTTTTTGCATGGTATCATTATTGGTACATGATTCAATTTAACGATTCGTTCTCAAATACCAAACTAGCCGGTCTTCATAATGTTGAGGAAGAGCGATTTGTGCAAACTATTGCCAGCCAATATGGGATGAATTATATCAATCTTCAAGGGTATACCATCAACCCTGAAGCACTCGTAATGGTGCCAGAAGCTAAGTCACGGAAACTAGAAGTAGCTTGTTTTGATCACAGTCAGAGCTCAATCAAGATAGCTGCCAAAAACCCTAATGATCCAGCGGTGCAAAATCTTTTCCAAGAACTAGCAGCGCGCAAATATGTCCTCGATATTTATATCTGCTCAAACGGAAGTCTTGAACATGCCTGGAAACGCTATCAAGATGTCGTAAGTTCAAACGCTGAAAAAAAAGGTGTCTTAGAGATTGATCCAAAAGACATCGAACGATTGATGGGCAGTATCAAGGAGTTAAAAGATGTGGATGCAGTCTTAAAACATATCACCACCATTAACAATTCAAGGCGTATCAGTGAAACACTCGAGCTTATCTTTGCGGGGGCAATTGCCCTGCGAGCATCTGACATTCACATTGAACCAGAAGAAGGAAGCGTGCGCGTACGGTACCGATTTGATGGTGTGCTTCATGATGCGACCGATGTAGATAGCTACATTTACAAAAGAATTATCACTCGCCTCAAACTGCTTTCAGGCATGATGCTCAATTCAAAAAAAATCGCTCAAGATGGTCGTTTTACCTTCACGGCTGGCGAACGTGAGATTGAAATCCGCTCATCGATTATTCCTGGCTCAATTGATGAATCAATTGTGATGCGTATTCTCGACCCTGGTGTCGCAAGTTTCAGCATGGAAAAGCTTCGCCTTAACAACATCATCTCAGCCGTGATTAAGGAGCAAATTAAAAAACCCAACGGGTTAATTTTTACAACCGGGCCGACTGGTTCAGGAAAGACGACAGCCCTATATGCCTTTTTGCGTGAGGCTCACAATGACGGAGTTAAAATTATCACGATTGAAAATCCCGTTGAATACAAACTCGAAGGAATCGTCCAAACCCAAACAGACAAAGACTATACGTTTGCAAGCGGCTTGCGAGCAATTCTGCGCCAAGACCCCGACATCATTATGATTGGAGAAGTCCGTGATCAAGAAGTGGCTGAGACGGCCATGCATGCCGCCCAAACCGGACACTTGGTTTTCACTACGTTGCACACCAACAGTGCTGCTGCTGGCTTCCCGCGTCTGATTGACCTCGGGATAGACCCGCGTATCTTTGGTACCTCAATTAATATCATGTTGGGGCAGCGACTCGTTCGAATCTTATGTCCAGAATGTAAGGCCGCCCACCCTGCCAACGCCGCTGAGGAAAGACTCATTACCACGGTTCTGGCCACTCACCCGCACCCCCAAACAGCCACTTCTCCGTTCACGCTATACCAACCTGTTGGCTGTGGCCACTGTGGTGATACTGGCTATAAGGGACGAGCAGGTATTTTTGAAGGAATTATTGTTGATGATGCAGTGGAGGAAGCAATTATCCGAGACCCGCGCGAGCATGTGATTTTAGATGCAGCCAGGCCGCAAGGCATTCCAACCATGCTCGAGGATGGTATTGAAAAAATCCTCAACGGCACCACTTCGATGGCTGAGCTTGCTCGCGTGATTGAACTCCCAAATGAACATGAATTAGCCGCAGTTCCAGATACAACAAAAAAACCATCTGTCGAAGATGATTTCTCGTCACATATTGTGTAATTTAGAGGGAGCAACATTTGAGAAGTGAATCGACGCGGGGTCAATACAACATCTCAAATTTTTATGATACTGTCAGGTCAGTTCCTGACGGCTCCAGAATATAACTCTCTAAGCAAGACTTCCGCATTGAAAGTGAATACCGCGCTAAGGAAGTCTACAGCACTCTCACTCCAGGGTGAGCGCCATGTACCCCTCGCAACGTATCCAAGTTTGCTTAGAGAGTTATCGTCTGGAACAGACAATGGTTTATAAAAACAGTGTGCAAAGCACGGTGGCGGGGCCACGAGAACAATCAATTGCATATATCTTAGCATATATTAATTATTTGTCAACTACCTTGTGGTCGTTTCTATTTCATGTCTCTCTTCGCCCGAAAAGGCGATTTTTGTTATACTAGAAGACATGGAAAAACCACTGACTGTTACCAAAGATGATGCCGGTGGTCTTGATAAGTCACTCCGCCCTCAAGCGTGGGAAGAATACATCGGACAAAGTAAAACCAAGGAAAATCTCCGAATTCTTTTAACCGCCGCGCGCGAACGAGGCCACGCCGCCGAGCATATTCTGCTTTATGGTCCACCCGGGCTTGGGAAAACGACGCTCGCCAACCTGATTGCAAAAACATTGGGCACCAACATGCGGATTACCTCTGGTCCAGCCATTGAACGGGTTGGGGACTTAGCGGCAATATTAACTAACCTCTCGCCCGGGGACGTGTTATTTATTGATGAAATCCACCGCCTGTCAAAAAGTATCGAGGAGGTTCTCTATCCAGCCATGGAGTCAGGGGTACTCGATATTATTATCGGCAAAGGCCCGTCAGCTCGAACCGTCCAACTCGACCTTCCCCCGTTTACACTGGTTGCTGCAACGACCCGCATCTCCCTTCTCTCTTCACCACTTCGGTCGCGATTTTCGGGAGGGACATTTCGACTCGATTTTTATACTGAAACTGAAATTGCGGAAATTCTAAAACGTTCGGCAACCTTGCTTAAGGTAGATACTACCGATGAGCTACTTCATACTGTTTCAAAACGATGCCGTGCCACACCACGAACCGCCAATTACCTACTCAAGCGTTGTCGAGACCTCGCCCAGCTTGAGAGTAGCCCCCTCACTGCGGAACTACTTGAAAAAACTTTTAATCTTTTAGAAATCGACACCTTAGGCTTAGGACGACCCGACCGGTTTGTGCTTGAAACCATCATCCACAAATTCAACGGTGGTCCAGTGGGACTCAACACTATTGCCGCAGCCACGGGTGAAGAAGCTTCAACCGTAGAGGATGTAGTTGAACCATACCTTATTCGATTAGGACTCCTTGAACGAACTCCTCGTGGCCGCATCGCCAGCCCCGCCGCCTACGAACACCTACAAAATCAAATCTAGTGTATGTCTGGACATAATAAATGGTCAAAGATTAAACATAAGAAAGCCGCTACCGATGCACAAAAGAGTCGAGTGTTCTCCAAACACGCTGCGCTTATCACTATGGAAGTAAAGAAAGCAGGTGGCAACACGGACTCCGCCAATGTCTTAGCTGCCGTTGAACGAGCAAAAAAGGACTCAATGCCAAAAGAAAATATTGAACGTGCGCTACAGAAAGGAAAAGGGGTGGATGCGGCAGCCTTAGAAGAAATTATGTTCGAAGGCTATGGCCCTGGTGGAGTTGCTCTTCTCATAGAAGTAGTGACCGACAATAACAACCGCACGGCACCGCTCATTCGCCATGTCTTTACCAAAGCTGGACTTGAACTCGGGAGTCCCGGATCGGCTGTTTGGGCATTTTCTAAATCAGCCGATGGCTACACTCCCACTAATCCACTTACTCTCACGGACGAAGCTGGAGAAAAACTGGCAGATTTTATAGAACGACTGGAAGAAATTCCTGATGTGACTAATATTTATTCCGCCGCTGATACTAATGAAGACGAGTATGAGAGTAATTAGTGTTGACCCTGGCTACGACAGACTGGGGGTAGCCGTTCTTGAATATCAAAACGGTAAGGAGTTTCTTCTCTACTCGGGCTGTATTGAAACTAATAAAAAGGCTAGTTTAAACGAGCGGCTTTATGAATTAGGGATGGCGTTTACAGTTATTTTGGAGACGTATCAACCTAACACCTTAGGAATTGAGACACTCTTTTTTAACAATAATCAAAAAACTGCTATTGGTGTTGCTGCCGCCAGAGGAATTATTATGTATCTAGCTCAAGTCGCCGACTGCACTGTTTATGAGTTTGGTCCACAAGAAGTAAAAGTGGCTATTACTGGCTACGGCAAGAGTGATAAGGCTGCTGTAACTGACATGGTACGACGACTTCTCACAAACGCTCCGGCGATCGCCCTTGACGACGAGTATGATGCGATTGCTGTCGGCATAACGTGTCTTGCACATCACGGCAGAAACCAGTAAAATCCCCTCTTGATACGAGCCGGCCATTGTCAGAAGTTCGTTTCTTTGTTACAAAAAAACCGTAACCGATTTGCATATGAATTATATTAGAATTGAAGATGAGGAAGAGGAAGCGGAACTCGATGATGAGGTAGCTTCGCTGGATGATGACCTCCTTGATGAGGTGGCTGCTCCAGAAGAAGATGAACTCGAGGATGAAGTAGAAGGATTCGGATTGATTGCAGAGGATGACGAAAAAGAGGAAGAGGAAGAAAAAGAGGAAGAGGATGAACTCGATGAAGTTGCTGAACTAGAAGATGATGTCGAAGACGTCGACTACGATAGCTTCGATGATGTCGATGAGATGTAATAAAAAACTCCCCGACCGGGGAGTTTTTTATTACATCATGATGACCGAAAGATGTTTCTTCCCGCGTTTTAAAATTCCAACTCCGTTAATACCATCGATGGCGGATAGTTCAGCATCCACGGTGAGAATCTTTTCACCATTTAAGGTAATGGCTCCGCTTTCAATAAAGGTACGAGCTTCTCGTTTACTTGATGCCAACGACGTAGCTACCAGCACATCCACTGCCGACATAGCCTGTACTAACGCAAAAGTAGGGGCATTGCTTTGGATGACTTCTTTTTGCGCGTCAGTCAGTGACTCAAGTTTTGCCTCCCCAAATAGCAGGTCCGAAACCGAAGCAACAATCCCCGCTTGTTCATTCCCATGCACAATCGAAGTCACTTCGGCCGCCAACACCTTTTGAGCCTGCCGCTTTCCAGGATTCAGCGTAAAATCTTTTTCAATTGCAGCAATCTCTTCTAAGCTCAAGAATGTAAACAGCTTGAGGTAGTCGATAACATTTTCATCAGTCACATTCAGCCAAAACTGATAGAACTGATACGGTGAAGTTTTGAGGGGGTCAAGCCAAATCGCATTACCTTCACTCTTGCCAAATTTCTTCCCCGTTGTTTTATCAACGATGAGCGGAACTGTAAGGGCGTGAACACTTTTTTGCTCAACCCGTCGTATCAAATCTACACCAGCAATAATATTCCCCCACTGATCTGACCCTCCAACCTGCAAGTCACATCCGTGTGTACGGTAAAGGGTGAGATAGTCGTAGGCTTGCAGGAGGGGGTAGGCGAACTCAGTGTATGAAATGCCATTCTCTCCTTCGAGTCGTTTACTAATCGCCTCCTTCTTAATCAATTCATTCACGGTGAAGTGCTTACCGATATCTCGCAAGAATGGAATGAGTCCTGCTTGCATTAACCAGTCAGCATTGTTAACAAACTCAATTTCTGAATCACCGAGCAACTGCTCAGCCTGCTTTTTTAATTTCCCAACTCGTTCTGCGACTTCTGCAGGATCTGAAAGGGGTCGTTCAACATCTGACTTTGGGTCCCCAATCATTCCGGTACCGCCCCCAACCAAAAAGATAATTTTATGACCTGCGCGTTTGAGATGTGAAAGGAGCATCCAATTCACGAAGTTACCAGCATGAGCGGAGTCGGCACTGGGGTCAATACCATGGTAAACCGTACGAGGCGCCCCATCGAGAATTTCTGCGGCAGTTGGGGCTGAAAATTGATTGATAAATCCTCTCTTTTGTAGTTCTTGGGCTAAGCTCATAGTGAAATAACTCTATCACACAATCGTACTAAGTTGTCTAGACAATCTATGCTAATATTGGCCATATGCGAACTTTTTTACAACGATTGATAAAGAAAACCAAGCGGAAGCTGGCCTGGGATAAGAAAAACCGAAAAGAGATTCTTTTGGATATTTTGGTGTTTGGATTTGCTGGAGTAGTCCTTCTTATTGCTGTTCTTATGATTTGGCTCTCTACGCTTGAAATTCCTGATCTCTCATCTTTTGAAGAGCGCCGAATTCTCCAATCAACAAAAATCTACGACCGAACGGGAGAAGTAGTGCTTTACGACCTTCACCAAGATGTGCGTCGGACTATTGTGCCGTTTGACACTATCTCTGTCCATGTAAAAAACGCCACTGTGGCGATTGAAGATGATCAATTTTATAGTCACTTTGGAATTGACCTGAAGGCGATTCTACGAGCAGCCTGGGTAAACTTTACCGATGGTGACCTCCTCGGCGGACAAGGAGGTTCAACAATTACGCAGCAGGTCATAAAAAACTCTGTATTACAACGCGAAAAGACACTGAGTCGAAAGGTAAAAGAGGCAATTCTTTCAATTAAAATCGAACGTGTTCTCTCAAAAGATCAGATTCTTGAAATTTACCTTAATGAATCACCGTACGGGGGAACGATTTATGGTGTCGAAGAAGCAGCTCGGGCATTTTTCAATACCTCAGCCAGCAATCTCACAATTGCTGAAGCAGCGTATCTAGCCGCATTGCCACAAGCACCTACCTATCTTTCTCCTTATGGAAATAACAAATCGGACCTGGATGCGAGACAACAACTCGTGCTCGATCGAATGCGGCTCAATGGGTTTTTAACCATTGAAGAATATGAAGCGGCCAAAACTGAAGTGGTTGAATTTGAAGCTCAAGCAGTGAGTGGTATTAGGGCACCGCACTTTGTGATGTATATCCGAGAACAACTCGCAGAACGGTATGGAGAAGAAGCCTTAGCTGAACAAGGACTTAAAGTCATCACGACGCTAGATTGGAAACTTCAAGAAGAAGCGGAAAGAATTGTCGCTGAAAAAGCCGCTTCAAACGAAGAACGGTTCAATGCCTCAAACGCTAGCCTCGTTGCTACCAACCCTCAAACGGGTGATGTGTTGGTTATGGTAGGGTCACGCGATTACTTTAGCGAGACAGTTGATGGTAATTTCAATGTCGCCCTTGCTGATCGTCAGCCAGGTTCTTCTATCAAACCATTTATTTATGCTGCTGCATTTAATAAAGGATACTTACCATCAACCGTAATCTTTGATGTTCAGACCCAGTTCAATCAATATTGTGAACCGTGGGATACAAGTTCAGCTGAGGGTTGTTATTCACCAAACAACTATAATAATCAGTTTATTGGGCCAGTGAGCATGCGTAACGCTCTAGCCCGTTCACTCAATATTCCAGCGGTTAAAACCCTATACCTGGCTGGTATTAATGACTCATTAAAACTAGCCGCTGATATGGGCATCACCACTCTCAATGACCCAACCCGCTATGGACTCACTTTGGTACTTGGTGGTGGTGAAGTGAAACTCTTAGATATGACACATGCGTATGGGGTATTTGCTAACGAAGGAGTAAAAGCTGAACCACGCAGTATTTTACGCATTGAAGATAATATGGGAAATATTGTTGAAGAAACAGAAGTCGTAGAAAGCCGCGTGTTGGATGCAAATGTAACAAACATGATAAGTGACATCCTCTCTGATAATGTCGCTCGTACGCCACTATGGGGGGCTAATAACCAATTAAATTTCCCTGACCGGGATGTGGCTGGTAAGTCTGGAAGTACTAATAATTTCCGTGACGCTTGGATTATGGGGTATGCTCCAAACTTAGCAGTAGGAGCTTGGGCTGGAAACAATGATAATGGTCCAATGACTGGTCTGTCAGGCTTAATCACCACTCCAATTTGGCGCGAATTTATGGACTTTGCGCTGGCTGAGTTGCCCAACGAATCATTTACCCAACCACAGATTGCTACCGAAGGTGTGAAGCCAGTAATTCGTGGTGAATATTTGAATACTTCTGAACTCATTAACAACCTCCAAAGTACCAGCACCGCAGACCAGGCTGCAGCACAGGCAAATATTGGTGCTGTCTACGATAATATCCACTCCATCCTGCATTATGTAGACCGTGGTGACCCACGCGGCCCAGTACCAACCAACCCCGACAATGACCCTCAATACCGAAACTGGGAATATGCAGTGCAACAATGGAAAGAAGCTACCTTTGGTGGCCTCATAAGCACTAGTACCGCTACCTCTACCCCAACCACTCCTGATAACAGTGAGGAAGAAGAGTCGCCTGAAGAAGATGAGGAACAAACACCAGCCGAACGAAGGCGAAATAGAAATTAATACTTACAAAATTACCTGAGGGGCTGAGTCACGACTCAGCCTTTTTTGTACTTCGGATAAAATCTGTGTGTGATAAAACCGCAACTCTGATTTTATAAGACTTGGCGCATTGATGGTTAGTGTTCTGGTTGCCACGGTATAGGTGACCTGATCAAGTGTGAGGGAGAGGGTGGTTAATTCTTTAATCACCAATAAACATTCTTTTTCAACTGAAGCTTGTGGTGGTTTGAAGCGTTTTTTATATAACTCCAGGAGATTACCTAGTTGTTGTATATTGGACCGAGGATCTTTCCGCTTCATGATTACCTACTTGTTCATTGGCATCACCAGATACCGCAATGTTTTATCATTCACCCCTTGAATAACCATAGCTCGGCCAATACCCGCAAAACTCATTTTTACAGAGTCGTCTTGAATGTAGGATAGTGGATCCATTACATACTGCTGATTAAAACTTAATACCAAATCATCGCCAGTTACTTGAGCCTTTACCGTATCGGTGGTATGTCCAACGTCGTTATTTTGCGAAGCAATAGTTACGTTCTCAGATGTTACTGTAACTGACACTTGCCGGAACTTATTAAGAAAAATATTAGTTTTTTTGAATGATTTCAGTAAATCTTCTTTTAAAACAGTAGCATGAGTAATGTATTCTTTGGGAATAATTTGTTCGTAGTCAGGAAAACTCCCTGTAATTAACCGTGAGGAAATATATGTTCCATTTGGAAACGTCAGCGCGCATTGATTTTCGTTCACAATCAAGGTTGGTTCCTCATCCACAGCCTCACATACCCGAGCAAGCTCAAGTGCATTTTTATATGGAACGAGAAATGATTGCTCAAGCACGAGACCTTTTTGAGAAACTGTTTTCTCCATCAAGCGAAATGAGTCAGTGGCTACAAACGTTAATGATTGTTCTTTCTTCTGTTGGATATAGACACTGCCTAATTCTGGCTTAATTGAGGTTTGAGAGGCTGCAAAAGCAACACTCTTCACACCGTACGCAAACGTGCCACCTTGCAGTACAGAACCTGTGCCTGTTAATTGATGAATAGTTGGGAACTCATCAGCGGCAAATATCTTTATTGAGGTATTTGAGTGTGCTGTCTCAAGTTGTAAGACCTGATCCTCTGTCCGTAATGTAATCTCTTTTTGAGAAATTAACTGGATACTTTGAAAGAAAATTTGTGTTGGTACCGCCACAACACCTTCTTCAATTATTGTACCGTTAATTGGAATAGAAATATTTATTTCTAAATTCGTAGCTTGCAGAATAATAGTTCCGTTTTTTACCTCAATCTTTACACACTGCAAAATAGGTAATGTAAGATTTTTTGTACTTACTCGGCTAATGAGTTCGAGAGCTTTGATTAATTCTATTTGGGGTACAGTTATCTCCATATCTTTATTTATACACTATTTTATCTCTTATTATTAGTCCTGTGGAAGTGTGCAAAACCCTCTTTTGTGCTGTATTACAAAGGTTATTTTTCAAAGAAATTACGATTGAAATGTGGGTAGTGCTGTGAATGGGTGGGATAAGTCTTGGGATAACCCACTCGCGGATTTTCTAAGGGGATAAGTATTGCCGTTATACCGATATCTTACCCAGTAATCCACGCTATTTTTCAACTACTTATACGTCGTTATACAGAGAGTTATCCTACTAATGTAGGAAAAATAAAACCGTCTCTATGGAGACGGTTTTATTTGAGTAACATTCGCACTTGGGAAATTTCTTCTTCCAATTCCCCTCCCTTCTTTAGCTCCTGTTTGATTTTTTCGCACGAGTGGATAACCGTTGTATGATCTCTTCCACCCATTTTTTTACCAATAGCTGGATAAGAGATTTGGAAATCTTCGCGCAAGATATACATAATGATTTGTCTTGGCTTCACGACCTCTTTTCGTCTTGTTTTTTCATAGATACTCGCTTGCTCAATATCATAGTAACGAGCTACCTTTTCAACAACATCTGAAATAGCTAGTGTTTTACGTGGTCGTGAGCTGTTTTTGATAATAAGCTTCACCTCATCTACCGATAAGACCCGACCGAGGAGTTGTGACTGACACATGATGGTGTTGAGTGCCCCTTCAAGTTCCCGCACATTACCTTCAATACTTTGAGCTAGGTAATCAACCACATCATCCACAAGGACAATACTGTTTTGCGCTGCTTTTGCGCGAAGAATAGCTGCTCTTGATTCAAGGTCAGGCGCTGGAAGGTCCACTATCATTCCCTGTTGGAACCGTGACTGGAGTCGCTCTTCAAGGCCGGAGAGAAGAGCTGGATGAATATCACTCGAGAAGACAATTTGTTTATTATTGTCATGAAGCGCGTTAAAGAGGTGGAATAATTCTTCCTGAGTCTTTTCTTTTGAGGCCAAGAATTGAATATCATCCATGATAAGCACATCGTATTGTCGATACTTATCTTTAAAGTTATTAGCTGTACCACTTTGGAGCGAGTTAAAATAATCAACCGCAAATCGTTCACTGGTTACATAAAAGACCTTTTTACCAGTTTTTTTGATTTGATTCCCTACAGCTTGAATTAAGTGTGTCTTACCATGACCGGTTTTTCCGTAGATAAAAAGCGGATTGTATGAAATACCTGGTTTTTCACTAACAGTCTTAGCAGCTGCATGAGCGAGTGCGTTGTAAGGGCCAATCACAAACGTCTCAAATGAGTAGCGAGGGTTGAGGTTGTCACTTTTATTAATGTAATAGTCCTCAAGTGGTAGAGCAGCGTTTACCGTCTGATTTTTATTAGCTTCCTGCTTCTTTTCGTTACGTTGCACAACAACATATTCAAGGCTTCGTACGTGCGGGGTTAGGTCGCGCAACGTCTTTAAGATCATTGTTTGGAACTTGTCCTGTAACCAGTCTCGGACAAAGACACTCGGTACACCGATAGTGGCGGTACCGTCTTCGATTGAGACAATATGGGTATCACGGAACCATGTTTTGAAGTTGGCGGCAGTGATGGCTAATTCAATTTTCACCAAGGCGTCATCCCAGAGCTGCTTCACATCAATTTGTTTGGTTTGAATGACGCGATTTGAAGTTGGTTGATGAGAGATGAGGTTCATAGTAGTGCTGTCGGTACGAAGATGTAACAAGCATTATACCCTCCTCACCGAAACTGTAAATAAATCAGCAAAAGTAGGCTAGATTTCAAACCGCTTTCGAAATCAAAAAACGCAACTGTGTACAAACTGTGCATAAGAAATACCCCTGCTTGGCGCCTATTGAATATTTTCACCAATCATGTATAGTTGTGCTCACTTATGTCAAAAAGAACCTACCAACCAAGTAAGCGCAAGCGAGCCACTACTCACGGATTTTTGGTGCGAGCAGCGACTGCTGCTGGAGCTAAGATTCTCCAGGCTAGACGCCGAAAGGGTCGAGCCCAACTCACGGTAAAAAAAGCTCGATAGAGCTTTTTTTGTTATTATAATAATCATGTTGGCTCGTTCTCAAAGATTGTCTCGAACGCAGTTTTCTCAATATTTCAAGACTGGGAAGCGAATTCACGGCGACTGTGTTACGATTGTTTTTACTCCCTTCCCAACACTTCATGGTTCGGTGGTGGTGAGCAAAAAAGTAGCTAAATCAGCAGTTACTCGAAATACACTACGGCGCCGGGTATACAGTCAATTGCGCTCGGTAGCGACTACGCAGACCGGAATCTATATCGTTATATTAAAGCCAGGATTTACTACCCTCTCGAGGATACAAGCACAATCCACTATTCAGGAAACACTCAAAAAAATTACCCATCACACAAAATAATTTATGTTTAGTTACATTTGGCACACGTTCTTTTTTGACCCGATCTACAACATGGTTATTTTTTTCATTACCGTTATCCCTGGTGGTGATGTTGGATTGGCAATTATCGCAGCAGTACTCTTGGTTAAGACTATACTTATGCCGCTAGCAATTCGTGCTGCCAAGACCCAGCGAGTGATGAAAGAAATTGAACCAAAGCTCAAAAGTATCAAAGAGGAATTCAAAGACGACCGAGAGGGTCAAGCGAGGGCGATGATGGAAGTCTACCGCTCTGCTGAGGTAAATCCATTTGCGAGTATTTTTTTACTATTTCTTCAAATCCCTATATTGATTGCACTCTACCTTTCCGTGTATAGCGGTGGTGGTGTGGCTTTGCCTGCAATCAATCTTGACTTGCTCTATTCCTTCATTACCGCACCAGTGACCGTAAGTATGGATTTCTTGGGACTTATCAATATCACCGAGAGAAGCATCCTTCTTGCTGTTGCAGCGGGTGTTACCCAGTACATCTACACCGGCATGACACTTCCAAAATTGGCTCCCAAAGACAAGGATGTGGCTCCTGATATGAAAGAAGAGTTTATGCGTAACATGCACCTCCAGATGAAGTATGTGATGCCAGTTCTCATCGGGGTAATCGCCTACACTATCTCAGCGGCTATCGCTCTCTATTTCCTCGTCAGCAGCCTCGTTGGCATTGGCCAAGAATACTTCATCAAGAAGCACCGGTAGTTGTTGTTACGGCGTGTAGCTACATTGAGCTGTAAGGCCTAAGCAACCAGTACAATACGCTTTGGTGCCAGATGGTCTATAGGTACCATTTCTTTGTCCCGTGCAATCAAGTCTAAAACCAAAATCATTCCCAGGATACTCAATAACGTCAGGTAAAGAACAAGTCACATCACTCCCATTGGTAATGCGAATAGTTCCAAAAAATGGTGCTGGTTCGCAAGCAGCTTTGGTGCTAGGAACACAATTACTAAATCCTGCAGGATCTCCTCTAAATTCCTCAGCACATTTTACGGTAAATTCTCGAGAACGGCTTACTTCGGTACCAAACGTTGGCAAGTTTGGGTTGGGGGTGGTTTGTTTTCTGTAACGACAAGCGATTTTATTATTTTCATTGGTGAATACCCCACCTTTGGTATCACACTCTCGTTTTAGTGGAGAGGCACTACCCAGGTTTTGTGTTGGACACTGTGTATAGTCAACTACAATTATCTCGTATTGAGGGTCGGTGGTGTCTGTTTGTGTTGCTCTTCCGCCACAGCCTCTGTTTATACCGGCTACTACACTAGGTGGTGTTCCTTGATTTCCGCCAGCAAGATTAGCTGCAGGAGGAATAGCCGCCGCCGGCTGGACCCGTTGAATAGTGAGCTGATTTGATACTAAATCAGGGTTGATGATGGTCAAAATTAAAACCGCTGAGATAACGAGAAGAAGTCCTAGTAGTGAAGACTGAATTTCTTTTTTGGCTTCCCCTTGAGTGGTCACCACATCTGAAAGCATGTACTTTGCTCCAGCAATAATAAGTTTAATCGTTGCTAAGAGAGCAGCGATACTGATTGAGATTAAATAGAGTGAATTTATGTACGCACCGATGGAATCGGTTTCCAACCCCCCACCTTCAATGAGCGGTGAGTAGGTGACCTGACCAAAAACAATAACTGGAAGGGCGAGGTATAAACTAATAAAAATTACATAAAACATATAGTGTTATTTATATAGTATACAACCATAGCGTGCGGTCTAGGTTATTCTGAAAGTACAGTTTATCTTGAAGTGGAGAGGCCGAAATATTGATTGCCTCAATATTTCGACCGCTTACTTGTTGGAGATCGATGAGAAGCAAGAATGCATCATTGCCTTCGGTGGTAGAAATAGTTATCAACCTGTCTGTTCCAGTAGTTATACCTTTGTACCAGTTTGTGATGCCATTTGTAGGTATAGGATCAACTGGCACTGCACACACGGCACTTGTTACAGCTTCTGAAAGTAAGCATTTTTCTGGAACTATCGGGTAATTTGATTCAGTGACTGCGTTCTTTTCTGGTATGTATATTATGGACGTGTATACGTCACCTTCCATTTTACTGGCGAGAACCATCTGATTATTGCCTTTCGCAGTTAGACCAAAACCACTCACTGGTTCTCGTGTCAGCACGCCATTTGATACGTTATACAAATACCCTTCAAGTCTTGGGTCAGCTTTAGGATACGCAAAGTGGGTAGCATCTCCCGACTTACCCCACGATACGACAGCCTCTCGAAATGGCAATGTGAAAATCTGATCAGTGACTTTCGTTTCTATATTGTAGCTATACCCCTCTAGGCCCGTATTGATTTTAAGTGTATAGAGTACTTCCCTATCTTCAGTCAGGGTAAAATCGTGAGCAGCGCCAATAAGCGGAAATGAATTTGCAGTATCCAGAGCTCCAGTAAGTTCAACGATGGTGAGTTCACCATCTCCCGGTGCTGCAGACTGTACTACTGCGACACTTCCGTCCTCGTGTATGTACCCAAGCTGTGCGTTTGGAATCGTAACATTAGAAAGACGTTCTTCTGTACCGGTAATGGCATCAAGTTTAAAAATATGGCCGGTACCAACTTCAATGTAGTATATAAACGTTGAACTACTCGCCTGGTCAATCACTTCAGCATACCCAGCAACTGGCTTTGTAGTGAGTTGTCTTAAGGCATCAAGTTCAGTTGGTTCACTGACACCCTCGCCCTCTTCAAAAAGCGAATTGTCTGGTTCTGGTATAGGGGTAGTCTCTTCAGTATTACCAAAATTAAAGTTAGCAAAGAATTCTCGGGTTGATTCTGGTGCACCGAAAAATAACAAGTAGCCCCAAATCGCTGACAAGGCAATGATGAGACAGATAGCTAGAATAAGAAAGAGACGTTTCATATTAATAATTTATCGGCAGAGATCCTTCTACTCCCTGTAGGAAGGCCGTGGTGCTTTGTACCTGGAAATTCAGACGACTTGACCCATTGTTTTGGGCTCGCTGTAGAGTAACCTCGTATGGATTAATTCCCTGGTCATAGACCGACCGGTCGATTTCCCAGGTTGCGATGTCAGGTTGATTAAATACACGAGAATCAAGGTAGTACGGTACCGCTCGGACAGTAACACTGTTCCCGAGGAGGAGTAACGTAGAAAGGGATTTTTGGTTAACCCCGTAGAGCGTATTAACTTCATAAAAATGTAGTTCTGGACGAACAGATGGCAAGGCAACTACCCTTCGTGCCAATACTTCCCCACTCGTCGTTGTGACTTGCACACTTACCAGTACTTCATCCCCTAAGGGTGTTGTAAATGAAATACGATTTTGTCCACGGAGCGGTCCACCATTAATTACTTCGTTATTAACCTGCCAGGTATAAATAAGATTGGCAGTAGGGATATTTGTTCCATGAAGTAGGGCAATGGTATTCACGATACTTCCCTGACTCGGGAGCGCTCTCCCTTTGTAGAAGCTTGGCACGTGGGTTTGGGGTTCAAAGATAATATCAAGGTAGCGAGGAGTAATCGTTGTCGTTAAGGTGCGATTCGCTGTATCTGGTGTAGTGAGGACAGCTCTAATCGTGGTTTCAGTATTAAGTTCACTGGCTTGTAAGGTGATAGAACGATTATTTTTTAAATCTACTCGTTCAGTTCCATCAATAAACCAATTAATACTTGCGCCATAGGCGCCGCCACTATAATCATCAAGCGTAACGGTATAGTCCTGTCCCGGTCCAGGATAACTTGGTTGCACAACGAGTGAATTCTGTGGCCCGGTAAATTCCCCAACGGAAAACTGCGCATGGGAAAAAATCGGCAATAAAAAAATGAGTAGTAATAGAAAGCGTCCCATATACCCCTTTATAATAACAGATTACAACTACTCATCTTCTACTACCGCGGGTATAGCCAGACAGCAAAGGTCCATACAAAGAACCACGGAATAAGATTTAAAAATGGGGTAAAATAGCCAAAAATAGCAAGTATAACCGCAGTTACTTTCCAGGTTGAACCATCGCCAAAGAGGCTGGGCGTCAGTGTTATTTGATAAATCAGCCCAATTGCAAATAGCGTACAAAGACCAATGAGAAATGCGACCGTGTGAGCAACCAGAAAATATGTCGCAGGATCACCAAGAGTGGAAAAGTCTGTTCCTAGAATCGAATCAGTCACCGTAGCAATGAATGAAGCTGCGCTTACTACCGTACCCACAACTGCCCCGGTAATGCCACCACTATTAGCTAACCCTTCAACTGTGGTGGCAATTCCAAAAAAAGCGATACTAATAGCCGCAAATATAAACTGAAAACCATACGCAAACCAAGCCCAGGAGTAAATTAGTCCAGAGTTTGTTCCTGCAACTTTTTTTCGTAAAAGTTTTTTGGTTATTTTTTCAGCTCCAGCTGGTTTTAAAAGTGTTGCTGCCCGCCCAATCTTTTTGCTGCGGGCAGATTTATCTGGTGTGTTTTTTAACGTTCGTTGTGGAATAGTGGTACCTTCAGTATTCGCTGCTTGGAATTCAGAGTTTACTTGATTATCGTTTGCAGCTTGGTAGCGACCAGCGTAGGTAGATACTCTCCGTGGGTTTATGTCATTATCATTAGCCGCATCAGTGCCTAGGCCGCGAGGCTGTAAGCCTTGGTTTTGATAGGAGTCATTAAATTCTTCGTCGATAGACTTTGGGCGCATAGTACCCAAAGTATACTACACACGAGCTTGTCGCAGTTCTTCCCTAGCCTGACGGATCTGCAAAAGTTGTGATGGGTCGGAGGTGATAATTTGGTCTTCTGTATAGGAAGCGATAATTTTAATTGCGACGTGTTTGAGACCCACGAAGAATATTCCTTCCCCGACATTTGATTCAAGGAGCAAGAACTTTTCTTCATCAGTGAGATTAAAGGTTTTTTGAATGTTATCTATTGCGGTCGGTGACTGCTTCATCAAAAGCTGAATCGAAGAGTTCGTAATCATTGGAACACCGTAGGGTGAACGGAGGAAGTCATCTACGTCTTGGGTAATGGTAGCAATTCCAAGATAGTATTTTCTCCCTCGCTTGGCTAGACTGAAGAGGAATGAGGCCGTGTCTTCAGATTTCATCATCCACCAAGCTTCATCAATCACCAAAAGTCGCTTTGCGAGTCGTCGTCGGATAGAGCTCCAAATAAAGTTGGTAATGATATACATTGCTACGGTTTTAAGCTCATCTTCCATATCACGGAGTGAGAAGACCACAAACCGTTGATTGATATCAACATTCGTTGGCTGATTCATAAAACCAGACCACGTACCAGACGTATACTTTTGCAGTCGACTGATGAGGTTAGCACTACCGTCCATTCCCGCTAATACCATTTCAAAGTCAGATAGAAGCGGTGGTTCCTGATTTGAGAAATCAGTGTCCCCGGTGATGTCTTTAAGGGCATAGGTTTCTTGAATAGCGATATCAAGGAGGGTTTCATCCTCAGGACTTAACCCTCCTTCAGCTACCGTTTTATTTCCGCCGAGCATGAGTCTAAACAAACCAACCAGTTCAATGACGTGCGTTCGTAGTATGTCGCGGGGATTCTCGTCCGGCTGCGGAGCTGGTAAGTCAAACGGATTAATGTGGTGACTTGAAGATAGGGAAATATTGAAAAATCGACCACCCGTTGTTTCTGCCAAGTACTCATATTCACGTTCTGGGTCAATGACGATTACTTCTGTTCCGAACATGAGTGAGCGTAAGATTTCAAGCTTAAGGCCGTATGACTTCCCTGCCCCAGAGGTGGCAAACGTTACCGAGTTATAATTCGTAAGGCTAAAGCGGTCAAAGAGTACCAAGCTTGAGTTGTGACGGTTGATGCCGTAGAGAATACCCGAGTCGGAGGTGAGGTCAAATGAGGTAAAGGGAAAGAAGCTTGAAAGGGGTGAAGAATTAAATTTACTATGGACAAGCAACGTGTCGTTAGCGAGCGGAATGATACTTTCAAAGCCTTGTTTTTGTTGAAAGAGAGCTGGTTTCATAACTACCAACCTCGCGTCTAAGATGCTTCGAATATCATTTTCAATTTTGCTGATCTCCGCCTCATCTTTACCGTACACTGCCAGATAGAACCCTACATCAAAGAGTTTTTCTTCTGACTGTTGTAGTTTATCGCGCAAATCTTCGAGATTACGATACGCCGCTTCAAGTTGTGGATCGCGCACTTCTCCTCGTTCTTCTTTAATACTGATTTGGCTCTGTACCTCAGCTACTTTCTTTTGAAATTTTTTCAGAGTCGAAGCGGTATCGATGGGGTGCACAAAAATTGATACATCAATTTCTCGAGCTAGGTTTAAAACCGGTTCAATCCATCCGTCATTGAGGTACCGCGGGTAAGAAACTGCGTAATACACTCGAGCAGTTACTCCACTTATGCTGATGCTGCGAGGATTGACGCTAATAGCTGAAGGAGCAACGACGTCGCTCAGCGACAGTAAATGATCTCCCATTGAAGGCGTATCATTTTTGCTATTGGTGTTTAAAAAATCAAGTAGTCCCATAGTATTTTTATAGCGTATCTTCAGTAAGTGGTGCTGAACCAGTCAAGTCTGCTGGGTTGTAGATGTGATAAAACAACTCAACCAATTCATCTTTTCCGAGTGGAATACTACGGACTCCTACCCGAGCCAGTCCATCTATCACTAATGATAATCGTTGCTCAAGCTGGGTGCGCGACTCTTCAAATTGGCTGTCGCTTAAGCTACTGAGTGAACCCCCACCTTGACCGAGTAAGCTTTTACCCAGGTTTACTTTTACGCCAGAGTAAGAAATTATCACAAAAAAGTTTTTACTCATCACATCTACATCAATCGTAAAATTACGAATGAATTCAATATACTCCCGGAGCTGTACCCGCATCAAATCATTATTTTGATTACTATCAAGACTCTGTAGTAGTCCTAAATACGGTTCGATATTAAGCCGTCTTGATTGCATACAAATCTGCAATGAAAAGTCGATGGTATTCAAAAACTGTTGAAATTGATGGAGAACTGCTCGCTGCTCATCAGCCGATTTTAAGGCAAAGTTGACTGAAGACGCCAACAGCACCATCGACATTTGGCCGGATTTTTGGATTACCACGTTTTCACGGATGTCTCTGATGGCAACAAAATCTTGTGTACTAGCTTTGCTTGATGGCATATTATGATTTTTTTTGCATCGTTTCGAGCTCAAGCTTGCGGGCAAGTGAGTTTATATCTCGAGCTGGTTTCCTGTCTATCATAACATCGCTATGAACAGCGGGAATAAATATACTGTGCGGGTCTTCTTTGTGAATAACCTCTTCCTTCTTTCGCCATAGATAGAGCTTTTGATTGGTGGCGTAATTTACCAGTGCTTCAAGAAAGTACGAAAACGGACGGTTGTTAACTGGGAAGAAGGCTAAGGCAGCTGAAATCAAGACTATCGGTACCCCAATAAGTAAAAATAGTATGAATGGCAGGACTAAGAACAACACGACCGCAATTCCTCCCCCGCCACCAAGGTACAAAAACTGACGCCAAGTAAAAGGACCGAAAATTTTATCTTCAATTTCAATAAATTGTGGCACTTCAAATTGCATACCCACTTATTATACACGTCAGTACTGCGTGATTCTTTTTTAAAGAAGGGGTATCCACACCTTACTGTGTATCCCAACGTGGAGTTGTGGGATTGGTCTGGAGAGGAGCATCTGACTTCTGCAAAAGCGCGTCTTGTGAACTTTGATATGTAGGGGTTTCTTGCTGTACCCGAGCTACATCGTTTTGCATGGTGTGTACTGCCTCAAGAGATTTAGTCGCTGTTTCTATCTCTGCTATTTCGGTTTGAAGACTAGGGGTGGTAGTACTCAATGGCAGTAAAAACTTTTTAATTTCCATCTCGAGCTCTAATTGTTTGACGGGTTGGACGTTAGGGAGATTTTGTTGAATTAGCGGAAGTGTATCTGAGGTTTTATAAAAGCCGAGAATAATGTCTCCAACTAACTGGGTAAAATTATAGTAATCAGTGCGCTCTGTAAGTCCAAAGTTTGTAGCAATAGTCCATAGTTTCTCACCTGATTCAGGGTCAGCGTATAACCGAAGTTGAGTTTCAGTTGCCCAATCTTCCGCTTGTTGTCTTTTCGAGGGTGTTATATTCATAATTATTGTTCTGAAGATCCTATAAAGTTTCTTTGACCTTGAACTGACTTTATGTAATTTGCAGCTCTTTTAAACTGTTCATTGTTTCCAAGATAACGATCATTTTCGAATATTATCATTTGTGCAATTTTTTCACGTTCTTCAGTTGATACACGTTCAAATTCCCTATCCCCGCTTGCGATTGCCTTAAGAACATCAACGTTTAAGAATTTAACAGAGTTTGGGTTTGCCAGAACGCTACCAGGCAGCTTCGCAATTTCAGATGCTTTACGTGCCTTACTTGCAACTTGCCCGTTGTCTGGATTTCGGTGTGTTTGAGTAAATGCTTTTTCTGCAGTAGCTGGGTCATTGACCATGGCAGTCAAGGCTGCTTTGCGCTTGCCTACAAAACCGCCAACTTGGCCTTCACTGAATTTCTTGCTCTTCTTAATATCAGAGAAAAGACTATCGTTAAATAGGGCAGCATTTTCCGCCACAAATTCAGCGCCGAGCATTTCAATCTGACGAATACTAAGGTTATTAAGATTTTCTCCAATAATCTTTTGGTTCTCATCAGTAATAGATTTAAGTACTTCCGCTTTTTGTTTATCGCCGATTTTGGCTTTTTGTGCATCTGAAATGTTGTCACTCTTCATTGCACTCTCTGTGAGTGAGCCACTCATAAACTGTGCCATTGCCACCTGTTCGTCCTCAGACATAGACTCAAATTGTTTGATTGACATATCTGAAGCAAGGCTTTGCATTTTTGCGATTGCATCGTCTTGTTTTTTGCGTGCCTCCTTTTCTTCTGTAGTAAGTTGGTCTTCTGTGACGTACGATGTTACGCCGCCACGATTAACCTCAATTGTTCCAGCTGCAGCTCCAGCCGTGATGCGACGCTCTTCCTCCTTAGCTCTCTCTTCAGATGTGTTCACCCCACTACGAATTGCCATAGCATTATTAGCATTTGTATTCGTTTGATTTTTCATCTTTTGTTCCTCGTCAATCGTTCGTTTCAAACCAAACTTAGCATCTTGCATTGATTTAGCTGCTCCACCAACTGTACCCTGCACACCATTTGATCTTGCTGCAGCTCTAGTTATGCGGGCAATTCTGCCAGTACCCTCGAGTTGCTGAAGTCTTCGTAAATTACGATCTAATTGATTCCCCGCAATATTACTACCAGCTCTAGCGAGACGACCTCCAGTCTGAGCAGCTGCAAATTTACCACTATTTGCTGCAAATCGCGTAGTTCCCCGCTGGGCTTTTTTACTGAGACTTTTTCCGAGGCTTACCGCATTACTCGCTCCCTCAGCGCCAAGTTTGCTGGCTACCACCAGCGACGCAATGAGTAACACAGAAGCTAAGATAAAAAATGGGAATGTGTTTTCAGCATTATTTAATACTTCACGACCAGTACCTGATAATGCTCCGCCAAGATTTTCCCCATCTTGGATAGCCCCTGATTGCTTCATAGCATCAAGAATAGAAAATGAAATATAGATAAACAGAAGATAGAGTGGGGCAAAAAAAGCTTTTGATATAAGTGTTTTCCAGTATTTATTAATACTTCCAGCGAGTGGTGGCAGAATGAGCCCTAAAAACAATATCGGCGAAAAAACAAAAAAGAGGTTTAAGACAGCGAAGCGAATAATGAGGAGAATACCCCCAGCCGCAAACACAAATGTTGCGATGATGATGAGTAGAGCAGTACCAAATATATAGCCAAAACCGGGCGTTGGTTTATTTGTGTTACCTACATCAACAAAAAATACATTTGTGATGCCAAGTTTGTCCATGAGCGCCCTAGAAACTTCAACTTCATTACCAGTACCGCTCCCACTCGTTTTTGGTTGAAATCCTTGAGCAGCGATTGCTGTGGCAAACTGATTTGAAACATCTACGATAAATTTCGTAAAGAAAAGACTGAAGTTAATGAGGAGTGCCGCAATAATGAGATTCACGAGCCACCGTCTCGTACTTGAGGTATCGCTATCAAGAATCATTCGCATACCGATGTACACCAGACCAAAAATAAAGGACATGTTTACAAAGTCACGAATGACGACCCAGGTGGTATCGACCGCAAAGCCAATCCCATTTTGGGTATATTGGGTACCGAAGTTTATAACAAACTCGTTGATACCGTAGTCAAAGAGCACACCAGCGAGTCCAAGAAAGGTTCCCAATACCTGTACTACCAGCTGCCACAAAATTCCTTGTACTCCCTCTACGATTATATTTTGTGCCAACGAAACCTGTGGCAAAAACCATAATCCAGTAAGGATGAGAAATGCGAGAAGATGTGATTGGGTAAACTTCATGAAATTATTCTGGACGCAAAGCCGATCGCCAGGTTTGTTCTGAACCTTGGATTCTTGCCTCTGGGTAGGCCCCAATTTGGAAGAATGCTTGGAGGACCTGTGTTTGTTGTTGTTTTATTTGTCGTTGACTATCAAGGGTGATTCCAGGTTGTGATAACTGAGCTTCTAATGCTTGATAATCAGCAATGAGGTCATTAATTCGAACTAGGTCAGATGCTGTTTTATCCCGTACTTGCGTTGCTTCTGCAAGTGCGTCAGTGGCTTGGTTACGCCGCTCAATGGAGTTACGGTTGTTCGCAATGTAGGCTTGGAGTTGTGGAATATATTGGAGGGCCAACTGGTTATATCGACTTTGCACTGAAGCGGCCGCTGTCATAGTGCTTAAACTATTGGCAGTCGTTGAATTTACTTGCGTCAGTGAATCTTGATTCAATTGGTCAAGATATGAACCCCCACCCCCCCCGCCACTTGAAGAAAGGCCAAGCAGTCCAGCAGTTCCCGTTAAAGCTTGGGCAGCAATTTGTCCAAGGAGAGCCGATACAATCTCGTTAACTTCATCAGCAGAAATAAGGGCATCCTGGCCGGCACCGAGAGCTTTGTTGAGTGAATTGGCAATGACGGTACCCGGCTTTGAAATAACACACCGCTCTTTATTGGTGCTACTTCCTTCAATCACTTCACATAATTTTCCAGATAAGAACCCATCACCCCAGCTCGTGACTTGTAGCTCTTTGCCTTCAGCGTTACGGATACTTGCTCGTAATCCAGCCTGAGCTTCAAGGAGCTGACCATATGGAGTATACAACTGTGGTTCAGCTACAATCGTAAACCAATCTTCCCAGCCACCTTGGGAAAATTCCCCAGCAAGGAAATCTTCAATGTTTCCCACCATGTCAGATAGTCTGCAACCACGGTAGGGTTGCCCCTCTCTAGCTGTTTGATACTGTAATGAAA
This sequence comes from Minisyncoccia bacterium, assembly GCA_041738755.1. GTDB lineage: Bacteria > Patescibacteriota > Minisyncoccia > Phycocordibacterales > UBA918 > OLB19. The sequence continues at coordinate 153,037 of JBGSPE010000011.1, forward strand.
GGGCGATTTGAATATCAAGTTTAAAGGGTGAGCAAATAAATGAACCTATTTCACTAATTCCAGAGATAAATTCTCCAGCTGCTTCATCGGCAACATCAAGTAAAAATCCATCAAGGTCACTAATAAATGCGGGACTACCCTGAAATCCTGAATTAATCCATTGGACAATACTTGCGGTGATGGCACTGACAAAACTTTTAGCCAGCGCATTTGCGATCATATCAAGGGTAAATTCTTTTGAAATTAATGTCGCTTCGCTTGCAGCAATTGTGGTTAGCGCTACAAGGGCCGCTCCTATTTCTGTGACTGGGAAGGCCTCAGCTTCTTCAATCTGGTTAAATGGTTGAGGTACATAGATAACCACGAACGCAAAAACCATCATGACCGCTCCCACTAAAAGCTTTTTCAGAATGTTAAAAAATGTGTCTACCATAAATATTAATTTGATTGATAGTTAGGGCTAAATAAACTGAAAAGTGCAGCTTGATCGTCAACCGTAAACAATTGTGGATAGGCAGCCAACGTAGCCGCCATATTCTCTAAGGCATACCGTAAGCCAAGGGCATCTTCTTCGTATCGTTTTATTCTAAACAACGCCACCGCAGGATCTTCGTAACTGAGCGTCATAGCATCGATATCTTCATATAATGCATGGTAAGTATTAATAAGATCTAAGTGTTGTTTGAGGAAAATGCTTGGTACCGGTATCAAAAGACTATCGTTCCTCGTTCGCTCATAGACACCAGCAAGAGTTTTTAAATCCACGATTCGTTCAGGTTTACTTCTATTGACGACATCATTTAAGATGTCAATCTCGCTCTCTAAACCTTCGACATTATTTCGAATAATTGCACCGGCCATGGCATTACCATAATTCCTAATATCTTCGTCAGTCCAGTTTTCTATTATTAAGATATCGGGGATATCATAAATTTTCAATTCCGTCTCAGCCTCTATCGTCTCTACTGTACTAGCAATAACCTCTTCCTCTGTTTGGGTAAAAGGGCCACCACTTTTGGCGCGGACGATATTTTCAAAAAGATTTATTCCGAGCTGTCCGGTCAGGGTGTCAGGAACCTGATACGTAGAGCTGGCAGCAGTTTCAATAATAATTGGCTCAGTCGTGACAAACTGATCTCGCCAGTCCTCGAGGCCGTTACCGTCACTGTCTGTTACAGTAATTGCGACTCGAGGAGAGGCTACCGCTGCAACGTTGTTAACGGGAGCCGGGAAGTTTGATTGACCAAAATTCGTGTACGTATACGCACCACCAATGAGCGCAAATCCGATGAGAAAAGCACCAATAATTTTTGGATTAGATTGGCCCAACATATACCATAAGTATAGCAGTAGCAATTACGTATATTTGGTTGTGTTCACACGTTTCTTTAGAGAGAAATCTGCGTTTTGGGAAGGAGTTCTGAAGCAATGTTGAGCCACACAGGAAGAGGAATATCTTCAGCCCGAACGGTTTGTGGCAGATTAAGGTCAGTGAATAAGTGACTCACTACGGCTCGATCGTATTGTGCGCTTAAGTTACCTAATAATTGCTTTCGTTTTTGACCAAAGCCAAGGTGTAAAAGTGTAAAAAAGTCTTTTTGACTAAACGTTTTGAAATGGTCTCGAGTGATGTTAGTTACGACAATAATGGCAGAGTCGACGCCTGGAGCTGGGGTAAAGTGACTTCGGCCAATCGTACATATATATGTAGGGTTACCAAAAGCTTTGATTGATAGGGATAATAATGATTCTTTTTGATCACGAGCAATTCGCGCAGCCACTTCTTTTTGGACTAAAAAGACCAATGTGTGTGGCTGACACTCTGTTTCTAGGAGTTGGCGAAAGAGTAGGCCTGACAAATAATAGGGAATATTTGCCACGACAGCATACTGTCTGTCTTTAAGACCCAATTTCTCAAGCGGGATTTCTCTGGCATCGAGTTCATGGAGTTGTAGCTGATTGGTGTCAATTTGGTTTGCAAAGGTTTCCTTAAGAATAGCCACTGCTCGCTCATCCGTTTCAATTGCAACGACGTTCATTCCGCGACCAAGGAGCTCTTTGGTCAGTGCTCCTGTTCCAGGTCCAATTTCTAGCACCGTCTCACCCCTTTCTAAATGAGCAGCATCACACATCTTTTTTGGTACGTAGTCACTGTTGAGGAAATTTTGTCCCAGGGACTTTTTGTGGAGAAAGGGTTCTTTCATAGCTTTAGCATAGGCGAGGTGCAGTATTGATGCAAGCTGACGGTGAATCAATCAAGATAAATAGTTGTTTCGTAGCCGGAACTGTGCCCCCCACCTGGATTGCCGGTCTCTACGTGCTCGGTTGAAATATCATTAAGAAATGATGACGGTAGGTTTAGTCGTTGACTCCCAAAAATTGTTCGCATGTGAGCGTAGGTAAGCCAAATCTTTTTTTCTGCGCGCGTTAATGCTACATAAAATAATCGACGCTCTTCCTCTTGGTCGGTTTTTCCATCATCGAGTCGTTCATGAGGAAAGAGTCCTTCTTCGAGGCCAGTGATAAATACATAGGCAAACTCGAGACCTTTCGCTGCATGAATGGTCATCAGGCGTACCGCATTTAATTCTTCTTTGTCTTTAATTTCATCTTGATCACTCTGCAGTGCGGCGTTTTCTAAGAGTTGCTCGACGGCATCGTTTGGATTAAGACTGTCATAGCGACTGGCGAGTGAGACGAGTTCGCGGAGGTTCTCCAGTCGCTCAAGTGCTTCTTCGGTCCCTTCCTCTTTATATGACCCTTCAATCCCCGTGTGACGCATGATGTAGGTAATAGTTTTAGACAGAGGTTCACTGGTAGCTGTTTTGGCAATATCCATCATGATCTGATCAAAAACAGCTACCTTTGCCGTCGCGGCTTTGGGTAAATCAGCACGCCTCCCCTCAATAAGTTTAAGGAGGGTTACTTTCCCTATGCCACGGGCTGGAGTATTGATAACTCTGGCTAAATCAGCGTTGCTTCCAGGATTTAACGCTAGTCTCAAGTACGACAATACATCTTTTACTTCTTTTCGTTCAAAAAATTTAGTCCCGAGAAGTTGGTATGGCACCTCAAAGTTGAGGAATGATTCTTCTAATACACGAGATTGAAAATTGGTCCGATAAAGGACTGCAATACATGAAGGGTCGGCCCCGTCTGCAATTAAGCTCCGTGCGGTCATAGCCACATACTCAGCTTCATCAATCCCAGTCATGGCAGCGTAGAGGGTAATTTTTTCGCCGGGCTGATTGTTCGTGAAGACATTCTTATCTACCCGATGACGATTTTTCTTAATGATGTCGTTTGAAGCAGCAATAATCGTTTGGGTCGAACGATAATTTTCTTCAAGCAAAATTGTTTTGGCCCGAGCAAAGTGTCGTTCAAATTGCAAAACGTTTTTAATATCAGCGCCTCGCCATGAGTAGATGTTTTGGTCGATGTCCCCTACCACACAAATATTTTGGTCTGAACCAGATAACAGCTCCATCAGAGAAAACTGAACACGGTTAGTGTCTTGGTACTCATCAACATGAATGTATCGATAGCGTTGCTGGAGGACCTCGCGGACGATTCGGTTCTGTTCAAGTAAGCGAAGTGTTTTGACAAGTAGGTCATCAAAATCAAGCGCTTGTTCAGCTTGTAAAATTTCTTCATATTTTTCCCAAACTTCGGCAGCGACTTGTTCAGGGTATAAACTGGCGGCATCACGGTAGGTGCTTTGTGTGATGGCGTCTCCCTTGGCTCGTGAAATCATACCCAAGATACGTCTTGGTTCGAATTCTTTTGGGTTGTAATTAGCTTTCTCTAAGGCTTGTTTTACTGCCCGTAAGCTGTCAGCTCGGTCATAAATCGTAAAGTGTCGACGCAAGTTCATCGCTTCGTGAAACTCCCGCAATAGTCTCACGCCGAGTGAGTGGAACGTCGTGACCGTTGGCAAGCTATCCATACCTGCTCGGTCTGAAGGGAGATACTGACGGACGAGGGCTCCGACTCGCTCTCGCATTTCTTTAGCGGCTTTGTTCGTGAAGGTTACAGCGAGTATGTTGTGGGGTGAAACACCAGTATGGATGAGGTGAACAATACGGTGGGTAATGACTCGCGTCTTACCAGACCCAGCACCAGCGAGCACCATGAGGGGTCCGTCAGTATGGAGTACAGCAGCTTTTTGAGGGGCGTTTAAGCCTTCAAGATACAAGGGGGAATCATTCATGCGACACCACTATAACACGAGAGATAACGGCAGAGCGTAAAAACTGATGAATAAAATTCAATGACAACTTCGTGGTCTGTCAATTGGAATTTGAGCCTTTAAAATAGAGGTTTTTTTGTATCATATAGAATGAACTGAAAAAGTGTGTAACGTCAATTGCGGTTCTGGTCCTCTCTAGTAGAATATGTGGCATGCCTTTTACTGGCACTAAAAGGGGGGATTCGTCCTCCCTTTCCCTTCTAGCACGGATGTAATGGTTGAGCGGCGGCGAGTCTTTAAAAAAAACCTATTCAACACGAAACACAAACGACTGACAAAACAGAAACCAAACGTAGTCAGTTTCATACAATTATTACAACCCTCCAATTTAAGGTATTGGTGGGCTCAGCTGTAATCATTATTCCTCTCTCAGTTCACGCTGGGTTTTTTGCTGATGTCTTCAATCAACCAGTTGTTGAAACGAGCGCAGCAGAGGCAAGTCCCCTCTTGAGTCCAGTTGATGTTGGTTTATTGGCAGCGCAAAAGAACCCCGATCCGTTAGGTGGCCGAGGTGGAGCGGAACTATTAGTAGATGAAAATGCGTTGGTATCAACCGGTCCAATTGGTGAGGATGAAATTGCCTTAGCTAGTACCAATAGTGGAGAAATTCGTGTTTACACTGTACGTGCTGGCGATTCTCTCTCAATGATTGCTGAAATGTTCAATGTCACCACCAATACCATTATGTGGGCAAATGATTTAACCCGGGCGACTGCAATTCAGCCTGGTGATACGCTGGTTATTCTTCCAATCGCTGGTGTGCGACACATCGTTAAATCAGGTGACACCATTGAATCAATTGCTAAAAAGTATGAGGGTAACGTAGAAGAAATTCTTTCATATAACCAACTTGCTTCAGCCGAAGGATTGGCCGCAGGCGACACACTGATTATTCCTGGTGGAGCCATGCACAGCGCTCCGGCTCGCGGTAACATCGCGGGAGCGAGCCCAGTGAAGTCCTCGGGTGGTAATAGTGTCGGAGCAGGTCTTTCACATCCAGCCCCTGGTTCTGTAAAGTCTCAAGGTATTCACGGATATAACGCAGTTGACCTCGCAGGGAGCAATGGTTCAGCAATCCGAGCTGCCGCTGCCGGAGAAGTGATTGTAGCTAAAAGTTCAGGTTGGAATGGGGGCTATGGAAATTACGTCGTAATCAAGCATGCCAACGGAGTACAAACACTCTACGCTCACCTTTCATCATTAAATATTGGAGTGGGTTCATACGTAGAACAAGGTGAAACGATTGGAGGTATGGGTAATACTGGCCGGTCAACGGGGACGCACTTGCACTTTGAGGTGCGTGGAGGTCGTAACCCCTTCTAATACAAAATCCCAAAACGAGCGAATTTCTTTGTTGGATTTCGAAAAAGACCCTCGCTGGGCATTGAGCCCCACTCGGGTCTTTTCTCTCATCCGCCTCGAAACTCATCTCGTTTAAGAATTTTTCATGTGAGATATCAGACTATTGTCAATTTGAAAATTACGAGGCTCCGCGTTCTTCATCTTGTTTTAGCTTAAAATATAATTTTAGTACTTATAAAAACGAGCGGGACCTATGGTCCCGCTCGTTTTTATAATGGCACTCGATACTGTAGTGCTTCAAGTACATGTGGTACCGCTATGTGCTCGCTCCCTTCCAAGTCGGCAATCGTTCGAGCAACTTTGATGAGACGGTGGTAACTCCGAGGTGAAAGATTTAATTTGCTACTCGAAATTTTAAGCACGTCCTTCACTTCATCGGACAGTTCAATGATGTTTTCGATATCGCGAGCAGACAGATTAGCATTCGTGATGTTTTTCTCAGGGTGCCTCTTGTACATGTGCGCTCTGGCCGAAAGTACCAATGCTCGTGCTCGTTTTGTTTCACCCATTTCATTTTTAAGATTGGTAAGTGTTTCATAATCAACGTGTGGTACTTCAAGCCAGAGGTCGATACGATCAAGGATTGGTCCGGACACTTTGTTTTTGTAGGTTTCTTGCATTGCACGCAGAAGGTTTTGGGTTCCATCTTCACTACCTCGGTACGGATTAAGGGCAGCAATTAAAATAAAATCTGCTGGGAATTCTGCACTTCCTTGTACTCTTGAAATTGTGACCACTCGGTCTTCAAGAGGTTGTCTTAATGCATCAAGCGAACGTCGCTCAAATTCAGGAAATTCATCCATAAATAAAACACCGTGGTGTGCCAGCGTTATCTCCCCTGGTTTGGGATTCGCGCCACCACCGACGAGAGCAGTATGTGAAGCGGTGTGGTGCGGTGAGCGGAACGGAGGACGGGTCGTAATCTCAACTGATCCATGAAGCAGTGAGTGAATAGCCGTAACAGCAAGGGACTCTGCTCGACTCAGGGGCGGCAAGATACTGCGAAGTGCGCGTGCCAGCATCGTCTTTCCTGTCCCCGGTGGCCCAACGAGCATGACATTGTGCCGACCCGCGGCAGCGATAATCAGTCCGCGTTTGGCAGTCTCTTGACCCTTAATGTCTTCGAGTGTTAGTGCGCTTTCATACCAATCATCGGGTATGGTAGTTACTGGTTGTATCGCTAGCGGTTGTTTTCGTTCTGTATCTACGGTGATGTGGGCAATAACTTCAGCTAAAGAATCAGCTCCATAGATTTCAATATTTTCAATAAGAGCTGCCTCTTTTGCGTTCTCTTTTGGAAGAATAATTTCTGTAAAACCAGCTGCTTTGGCTTCAAGAACACAATTGAGAATTCCTTTCACCGGACGTAGTCGTCCGTCGAGTCCCAGCTCACCGATAAATATCTTTCCGGTCACTTCCACCACAACTTCTTCAGACGCAATTAAGTAGGCAATCGCAATTGGTAAATCAAAGAGGGGACCTTCCTTCTTAATGTCAGCCGGAGAAAGGGAGATGACAATCTTTTGGTTCTTCGTTTTTGGTGAAGTGTACCCCGTATGTTTTATTGCGCTTCCAACCCGGTCTTTTGCTTCATCAATGGCCTTCCCCGCTAATCCAACAATAGAAAACGCGTGGAGACCACGCGAAATATCTGCTTCAATTATGATAACGGTGCCAGAGAGTACATGGGGTTGAACCGTGGTAACACTGGCAATCGACATAGGCGGCTACAGTGAGAGTTCTCGCTCGTTGTCGCGGTGTACTTTGCAGGTACGAGCGGAAGGATTAGCTGCTAAACGGTCTACTTCAATAACTTCTCCACCAATCTCACAGACACCATAGGTACCGGCTACAATTTTTTCAAGAGCGCGGACAACATTTTTATAGCTCGTTTCAAGTTGGGAGACTGTTGCTCTCCGTTCATTCCAACTTTCGACACCGTCAGCTTCCACATTTTCATCTGTTTCTGTTAATTCGTCTGTAATTGGTAGGGCCACCCAGTCACCGGTGGTTTCATTGAAGGTGGCAATACCGGCGAGGTCGGTTTGAAGGCGAATGAGTTCAGTTTCTAAATGAGTTTTGTAGTGTTCAGTTGATTCCATATAGTACAGTATATCTTATCTCGATTGGAGAACACGGTTGAACTGGGCGCTGTCAGTTGTAATCAAGAGCAAGTTATTATCAATAAAGCCATACATCAGTACTTCTTGACCATCTACAACTAAGATACGTACGTCGCGTTGCCCAACGGTGCGGTCAATAAAGCGACCATTTTGAGGCTGTACAACTGCTACGTTTAAAAGTTCGCCGAGCTCATTATACATTTGAGTTTCCCATTCAAGGAGTGCCCCAAAGACTGTCGTCGGATCAGTTACCTCAAAGAGGAACCCTCGATGTTGACCATCAAGACTTACGAGTCGTAAGGTAGAAACTGATTGATTAAAGTTGGGATTAGTTTGGAAACCAAACAGTGAAAACAGTGTTTGTGGACTAAGCTCAACTTGGTTTGTATCAAGAAAGCGAATCTCGGTAATCCCCGCCCCGGTGGTACTCACGCCGGCTGAGATAATCTGTTCAACTGAATTAACGCTTCCTGGTGTAAAGAGAATAGTACCGTTCTGGTCCGCTGCCATCAGCGGCGCTTTCATTTCACTCTCCACAAGTGCTCCACTCTCGGGTGAGAATAACACAATGAGCGAGCGCGCCGTTACACCAACAATGACCACACCAACAATGACACCAACGATTGTTAGAGCTACTACATTTGAATTAACCGTTGAAAGATTCGTGTACTGTTCTTTTGTTGCTTTGAGACTACGCCTAATACCAGCAAACCACGGTCGTCTTACTCTTGGTTGGGCTACAGGCTTTGCTTCAGTCGCCACAGATGTGACCGGTTCAATAACCGGTGGTGGAGTAACACTAGGCGGCGCAACTGGAGTTGGATTTGGCAACGGAGCAATGATGGTCGGGGCTGGAGGCGGAACAACAGCTTTTGGAGTCGGTGGCTCTACCCTGGCTGGTTCACTCCAACGTCGCTCCTCTTCAGGTAATGGAGTCGGGGCAACAGCTACTTGTGGTTTTGCGATGCGTGGAGCTACTTCGTGCTTGTACGTGACTACGACGTTAGTAATAGTTGGTCCAGGTGCTTCTAAAAGAGGATACCCAACTTCAGTATTTGCTGACCAGAGAATCTCTGGCTTCGCTGCCTGTTCTCTGCGACGACGAAGAATTTCTTCTTTCAAGGTTTCATTATCAGCAGTAAAAATGGTGCCGGTTTTTGACGTAGCTTTTTGAATGACGCCCTTTCTTCGCTCCGGTGCGGCTACGGTATATTTTGGTGTAGCTTTTGGTTTATTAAACTGTTCTTGGAGAGAGTGGAAAAATCCCGTGATGGAATTTGTGATTGCTGCCAATAAACTAAAGTCAGCTCGTTTTGTATCGGTAATAACTGTACCGCCGGATAAGGCAATAGTATCGGGGGTTTTTATTGCAGGCTTCGGCTTACTGGCGGGTTTCGTTGTGGGTGGTTTATTAAAAGGCTGACTAAAAGCAGCAGTGTCAGGTTGTTTCGGGTTGATGCTGTTTTGCAGTTCCTGCTGTAGTTCATGAAATGCTGGTATATGAGTTGGTGCCGGAGCGGGACTCGGAGGAGTGAAACTTTTTTCTAACTCATGCAGCGGCGTTTCAATTTTTTCATACGCCTCTTGAGGCGGGAAAATCGTCTTTGATTCAACTGGTTTTACGGTTGGTGTATAGGTAGGGGCCAGTGGTTTTGATTTTGACACGATAACAGGTTCCGCTACTACCGTATGGACTTCGGTTTGGGCACTTTGCGGCGCCGCTTTTTTCCGTTGTTCATCGAGGTCTTGTGCGTACGTGCGAATTCGCGTTAGGGAGGTTTTCTTTTGGCCACTCATTACTATAAGTATCTCATGGAAGTTGCTGAAATGGGCGAGTTTTTCAACGTTCGTCGTTTGGTATAGCGGGAGTTTCGGTTGGTTTTATTCCACGGCGTATTGCAAATTCAGGATCTAATCGCTTAATTGAAAGACCAATTTTACCGTTTTCGACTTTGGATACAACTGCCCTCAGTGTTTCACCAATGCTAAAGATACCCTCGACAGTAGAGAGATGGAACGGTGTAATTTCAGAAATATGGATTAATCCTTCATGATGCGCGTCTAAGGTGACAAAAACACCAAATGGACTGAGGCGTGAAACCGTGACGTCAACTACCTCACCCACCTCGTAGATTTTGGTGAGTGCCGCAATCATGGTAGCTGCCGTATGAGCACTACCATCTCTCCCGGTGATGTAAACGGCCCCGTCGTCTTCAATGGTAATTTCCTCCACACCACTTTGGTCTTTAATCTTGTTGATGGTTTTGCCTCCTCCACCAATAACGAGACCAATTTGATCAGGTTTGATTGAGAGTGAAATAATTTCTGGTGCACGGGGTGAGATGTGTGTCCGCGGACTTGGAATTACCGCATCCATTGTTTTTAAAATATGTAATCGAGCTAGTCGGGCTTTATCAAGGGCTTCACCAAGAATAGCTAGTGGAATACCACTCACCTTTACATCCATTTGAACGGCGGTGATTCCGACGAATGTTCCAGCAACCTTAAAGTCCATATCGCCAAATTCATCTTCAGGCCCTTGGATATCAGTGAGTAAGGTATAGGTATCGTTCCCCATCATAACTCCCGAAGCGATACCAGCCACTGCTCGGGTGATTGGTACTCCTCCATCCATCAGCGCAAGACTTGAAGCACAGACTGAACCCATTGAGCTCGAGCCGTTACTCGCCAACGTTTCAGATACTAGTCGAATGGTATACGGAAATACGTCTTTTGGTGGAAGGACAGGCAAGAGCGCTTTTTCTGCTAATGCTCCATGTCCAATCATGCGCCGGTTAAAGCCACCCACTCGTCCAGTTTCACCAACTGAAAATGGTGGAAAGTTGTAGTGATGCATAAATCGCTTTTTTGTTTCTTTCGTTTCGATACTATCAATCAGTTGAGCAGCCTCAGGTCCACCGAGTGTAAGTGCGGAAAAAATGTGTGTACCTCCGCGGTAAAAAATCCCAGAGCCATGGAGTACGGGAGACAGACCACCAGCCTTGGCGTAGAGGTCACGAACCTCATCAAGCCCACGACCATCCGCTCTTCTTTGTTCCAGCAACGCTCCTTCGTGGAGCACTTCATCAATTTTAGTTTCAAAAAAATCACCAGCGATGGTCGGGTCAACGGTAGCGGTTGTGGCTGCTTCGACAAATGCTGTCTTTATTTGGTAGATATGTGCCTTACCAGGAGTACCAGAAAAAATTGTTTCGAAGAGACGATTAGCAAATCGTTCTTTGTACAGTGTGATAAGTACTTCTGGTAGTATCGGTTTTTCAAATACGTATTTCGCTTTGCCAATTTCTGCTCGAATTGATTCCTGCCAATTTGTGAGCGCGGTGTGATATTCGGTCGTCGCTTTAAGCAGTGTCATGAGTTCAGCCTCACTAGTTTCATTAGCTTGCGTCTCAATCATATTGAGGGTGCCATCTTTCCCACACGCGAGTACCTCAGTCTCTAAGTTTTCGCCAGTTCGTTCACGGTATGTAGGGTTAATCAGTAATCTTTTATCTTCGCGATTGCGAGCTACTCGGATGGCTCCAACCGGTCCAGCAAAAGGTATGTCTGAAACATGGAGGGCCAATGAACTCCCGATGACAGCCAATACATCAGGATCATCTTCGCCCATAGCGAGAACTGAAATCACCACCTGTATTTCTCTTCGAATCGAGTGATCAAAGAGAGGACGAATCGTTCGGTCAACGATGCGAGCTGAGAGGATTGCTTCATCACTTGGTCGACCTTCTCTTCGCCCATAGCGACTACCAAGGATTGCTCCAGCTGCATAAAACTTTTCTTCAAACTCTACTGAGAGCGGAAAGTACGGTAGGTTGGGATTGTTGGCTTTGCCCATGACGGCAGTCACAAGGACAACTGTCTCGCCGTAGGTGAGCATGACCGAACCATTGGCGTGAGTGGTGAGATCATTAAATTCTGCAGTCAGGGTCTTGCCGCCAAAGTCTGTTGTATAAATTTTTCTCTGCATGTGAATTTCTTATTTCGACCTCTACATGTTTTAGATTTCAACGCTTTGAAATCTATCGACACGGAGAGGTCTGTTGGTAATAGATAGAGCATAACAAAATCGCCAC
>JBGSPE010000010.1:0-51289 GCA_041738755.1 Minisyncoccia bacterium
AGCGGTCTCTATCATATTGATAGCACCGTCTTTACCACAGGCAAATACTTCAAAGACTAGTTGCCCGGATGCCCGCTCGTTATAGGTTGGGTTGATTTTGATATCACCACTTCCAGCATCCATGCCAATGCGCACGGCCCCAACCGGTCCGTCCCATGGAATATCAGAGATGGCGAGTGCGATACTAGCACCGATAACACTGAGTACATCGGGGTCATCTTCACCCATAGCCAGGACTGAGGCTACTACTTGTATTTCGTGTCGGAGGTTTTGGTCAAAGAGTGGTCGCAGCGTGCGGTCGATGATGCGCGCTGAGAGGACCGCTTCTTCACTGGGTCGACCTTCGCGCCGACCGTAGCGACTGCCCAAGATAGCACCGGCAGCATAAAACTTTTCTTCAAACTCAACTGAGAGTGGAAAGTATCCGAGCCCCGCGCTTTCCCGTGGACTCATCACTGCCGTCACGAGAATCACCGTCTCGCCGTAGGTGAGTAACACCGATCCATTAGCATGGAGAGCCAGGTCAGTAAATTCTGCGGTCAACGTTTTTCCAGCAAGCTCAATTGAATACGTCTTCGAAGTCATAACAAAAAATTGGATACTAATACCATCGAGCATAACAAAACCGGGGAGAGGCACAAGTGCCTCTCCCCGGAATAGCCCATCGTGCATATTACATCCCGTCAGTATCTGTTCCCACTACTTTCTTCAGTGTTCGTTTTAATCCGCCACTTCCCTTTCGGCCGCTATTTTTGTGACCAATTAAAAATTCATGCGGACGCTCGTCCATATCGATGAAGTCGTCGACAGTCTCTCGTAATTTTGAAGAGGCTGATCGTCCGAAGGTAATTGCTTCTACTTGGCAGCCTTGGCTTTTGACATACTCAACCAGTGGAATAAAATCCCCATCACCCGTTGCTAGGATAATCGCATCAACTTTATGTGCAAGCTTGATTGCATCGACTGCCATCCCCACATCCCAGTCAGCTTTCTTGGCCCCACCGTAAAAAATCTGAAGGTCCTTGGTTTTAATTTCAATCCCAACTTTTTCAAGTGCTTCAAAGAAGGCTGACTCCTCACCACTCTCAGTGTTTACCACGTACGAAACAGCGCGAATTAATTTTCGGTTACCGAGCGCTGTTTTGACGACTGCCCCGAAGTTTACTTTTGCTTTATATAAATTTTTAGCGCTGTGATACAAGTTTTGTGTATCAATCAAAATTGCGACCCGTTGCTCCGGATGTCGAATTACTCCCATATAAAATATCTTGTTTTATTATTAAAATCTTCGCTTTGCTTCTTTACACACTATAGCCTAAAAAAATAATTGCTCCAAGGTGGAGCAATTATTTGTTATCGCTTGAGTCCCAGTTTCTTGATGAGGGCTTCGTAAGCTGACTCATCTTTTTGTTGCAGGTACTTCAGGTGCTTTCGACGGTCAGCTACCATTTGGAGCAAACCACGTCGTGAGTGAAAATCTTTCTTATGCTTTCGCAAGTGAGTAGATAACTCTTCAATCTGACGGGTAAGCAAGGCAACTTGCGCTTCTGGTGAACCAGTATCGCTGTCGTGTCGACGCGCTCCCTTTAAAACGTTTTCTTTGATTCTTTTAGATAGCATGTTGATGTAATGAGGACACACTTTGGATAGATACCTGCCCAGGGGCAGTACAAAGGGTGTCTTGAGTAACCTGCGAAGGTTGTATGTACTATAGCATATTTCCACAAAAAAAGCAAGTTACGAAACGGGTTTCACAGTTAGTCAAAAACGACCCATCTCTTGATATACTAAAGTGTCATGCCAGACCTTAAGACCCTAAAACGCCAGTTTCTCGAGTATCTCGAAATTGAGCGAGGACGCAGCGTTAAAACGGTGGAGAATTATGAGCGTTATTTAGAACGCTTTTTTACCTTTACTAAGGTTACTAAGGTCGGTGACCTCACTGAGGAACAGGTGCGTGAATTTAGACTGTACCTCAACCGCCAGCCCGGTACAAAGACTGGCGGCCGTACCGAACCCATGAAACGTCGTACGCAAAACTACTATCTGATTGCCCTCCGAGCGTTTCTGAAGTTCTTACGGAAGCGTGGTATCGAGGCGCTTTCTCCAGAACGTATCGAGTTGGCGAAAGTCCCTGAGCGATCGCTTGATCTTATTTCCTCACAAGAGCTTAAGCGCCTGTTGGCTGCGCCTCCTGGGAAGACTATCGAAGGTAAACGTGACCGGGCCATTTTGGAATTATTTTTTTCTACCGGTCTACGTATTTCTGAATTGTGTGGACTCTCAATTGATGACGTTGATTTGAGCCGAGACGAATTCTCGGTACGAGGAAAGGGCGATAAAGTTCGGGTCGTATTTCTCTCCGACACAGCCAAAGACACCCTTCGTGAATATCTCAAAAACCGAAAAGATTTAGATGATGCGTTGTTCATTCGGTATGGCCGGAAAGCCAACGATGGCGGTGAACTCAGACTTTCACCAAGAGCTGTGCAAAGATTATTGAAGCACTACGCTGCCAAGGCCGGCATTACCCGCAAGGTTACGCCGCACGTGCTTCGCCATAGTTTTGCCACCGACCTCTTAAGTAACGGCGCTGACTTGCGTTCGGTGCAAGCGCTCTTGGGTCACGCACACATCGGAACGACGCAGGTGTATACCCACGTCACTGACAAACATCTCCGCGATGTCCACAAAAAATTCCACGGAAAATAAAACCCTCCATGTTGGAGGGTTTTATTTTTGGGCAAGCCAGTTCATAGTGGCGATGATGGCTGCGAGGTTCTCTTCAAACTCAGAGTCAGTCCTCGTGGTGAGTTCTACCGTGAGAGCAGGGATGCCAAGCGTCGTGAGCCAGCTTTCAGCATCACCAGTGATGGGATACTCAGTGAAGGTTTCAAATGATTGATATGGAGTTTCATTGGTATAGACTTCAAGGAGAGCTACATTTTCTGCTGTTACATTTGTATTACAGGCGGCCCCATACACTGCTCCCGCCTGACTGTGCCAAAAGATAGCTGCTTCGGGTGAATGTGTCAAAACAAAATCACGTAATGCTTTAGCTTCTGCTTCAGAGAACGGTTCGCTTCCAGCTCCGATACGTTCGCTTTGCCAGGTAGCAGTCGGTTCCCAGTTGCAGTCAAAATTTCGATTGAGATCTACGTCTCTGCCATTGCGTCTACCGGAGCGGAGTTTTGTGTCAGGTACTGAAGTTGTAGCTGCATTTTTAATAGTAGTAGTACCAAAGGTTTGTAGCAATCCATCAGGATTAAGTGATGGAATAATGATTACAGTAATTTCCGAAGGAATCAGAGCCAGATTCTCTTGAAAGTATTGAATCATCTCGGTCGCAAGAAGTACCGTGTTCCATTCGTACCCACCATGAATACCACCAACTAAGAGAAGTTTTTTTTCACCAGTTCCAAAGTAATGAGCAGTTACGGGAAGGTCGTTGTGGGAGTAACCAATCACTTCATGCTCATGGATTTTTATTTCTGGCTGCCATTGCGTATTCTGAGCGTCAGGTACTGTCTTGTGTTTGGTAAGAATGAGTGTTGCGAGTAGTGCAATCAAAAGTAGTGTACCAAGAGCCAGAAAGAACGTGATTATTGTACGACCCATAGGTACTAGACAGTTAGTTCTGCTTCAGTGAAGTCCCGTCGCGAGAGGGTAATCGGGGTACCTTTTTTAGCGTCACCACTGATAATTTTTTGGGCAACTTTTTCTTCAACCATATCTTGAATGACTCGCTGCATCGGCCTTGCTCCAAATTCTGGGTCGTACCCATTTTGGGCTAGTGCAACAACCAACTCAGGTTCTAGGGTAAGGACATAGCCTCGACTCTTGATTCGATCAAATAAACTTTGTAATTGTAACTGGGCTACTTGCAGTTGTTCGCCAGTTTGGAGTGGTTCAAAAATAATCGTACTATCAAATCGATTAAGTAATTCCGGACGGAAGGTACCGGCACTAATGATATGGTTGATAATTTCAGCGGTCAGGTGAGTAAGTTCTTTTCGTTGTTGGACCGTTTTTAAAATAAGCTGACTGCCCGCGTTTGAAGTAGCGATGATAATGGCGTTCCGAGCATTTACTTTGTTTCCCCTTCCGTCTGTAAAAATACCTTCATCAAGAATCTGTAGAAATAAGTCGTGGACTGGTTTGGCAGCTTTTTCAAACTCATCAAGGAGTACTACTCCGTACGGTTGTTCGCGTAGGAGATCTGGCAATATGCCGGAATGAGTACCTTCTCCGAGGAGTCGTTCAAGAGCGTCTGTTCCACTGAATTCTGACATATCCAATCGATGCATTTTTTCTTCACTGCCAAAGAAGGTAAAGGCTAAGGCTTTCGCAGTCTCAGTCTTCCCCACACCGGTTGGTCCCAAAAATAAGAATGAACCAATTGGTTTATCACTGGCTTGAATACCAGCCCTGGCCCGACGCATCGTTCGCGCTATGGCAGAGAGGGCGGCTTCTTGGCCAATCACTCTGGTGTGCAATTTTTCTTCCAAGTGAAGGAGCAAGTCTCGTTCGCTATCTCCAATTGGTCCAGCTGGGACGCCAGTTTTATCGCTGACAACGTGATAGACAAAATCCTCTGTAATTAAAGCCGTGCCTGCCGCGCTTGCTTTGACCACTACTTCCTCAAGGAGTTCGATTGCCTTGTCTGGCATCACGCCATGCACGATGTACCGATCAGCCGAGAGTGTAATGGCGTGAAGCCCAGCGTAGGTAAAGAGCAACGGAAAACGTTTTTCTTGGTTAACTGCAATACTTTGCAATAGTCTGGTAGTGGCCGTCAGATCAGGTTCGGTAATGAGGACCTCGGAGAATCGTCGGGTAAATCCACCGAGTGGTTCGAGGTAGGTATGAAATGCTCCTGGAGTATCAGTTGCAATAATATGTAAAAATGGAGTCGCGAGATACTCGTCAAACAGTTCTGGGATGAAGACACCCTTTGCTTCAGCTTCCCGAATAAATGAACTGATATTTTCAATAACAATGATGATATCTCCCGCTTCAACTGCTTCGTTGAGAATGGTGAATAGTAATTGTTCAAGCGCTTCTCGGGTTGGTGCGCTGGCGAGTAAGCGATTGGTATCAAGCACAATGATGTGTTGCGAAGCGACCGCACCAAGGGCAGTACCATTTTTGATACGACGGTTCATTTCAACGACAAGGTCCATGGTGCCAACTCCTGCTTCGCCAATAATCAGTACATTGGCAGACTGTCCTCGTTGTAAAGCGGTTTCAATTTCAACAATTTTTTCAGCGGCAAAGGTGGTGTCGCTGGTCAGAGCAGAAAAGACGGCTGATGTGTTTATTGATCGAGAAAATTTTTCCAGCTGGTAGGCAGTACCATATGTCCATTCGCGTCCAATTGGTGTAACGCGAGAGAGGTTATCTTTGCTCCACCATCTGGTTCGTTGTTTGTTTTGATGATAACTCCCAATTACCCACTGTAATGAAGCAATATACGTTTCTGGTAAGACGCCTTCAGTTTCAAGTAGTCCAACAAATGCGGTGTCGTGTCTCAGAAGGTGAAGACCAAGGTCAATCAGTGTAAATGTTCGCTCTTCAGGAAGTACTATATCCTTCGCTTCAATCGGTGTTCGTTCACTCGTGAGGTATTGCTTGATAGTTTCATGTTGTATGCCACAGCGTAAGAGTACGAGAGTTCCAAACGACGATTGGCAAAACGCTTTTGAGACGTCAGCGGGAGAGAGAGCTACTGCACTGGCCACTTCATAGGTCGCCGCAGTTCTTTTATTGGTATCGTGTAGGCCAATAATTGAAGCAAGACCCTGAAAGTAGTAATGGTTGTGATATCCATAGAGCATTACCTGATCAAGCCAAAGGCTCAAAAAAAGTACCCCAATACCGAGTAGCAATAACCCGTAGGCCTCAAGAGCTAGGGACGTGAAGATGATTCCGGTAATCAGACACAACAGCATGGCTACAAAGAACGTCCGGCGAAGTCGGTTAAGAGTGGTACGACTCAGTAACGAAGTGAGTCCTTGGACTGCTCCATATTCTTCTGTGGCTGAAGCGAGTGTATTCTTCATATCATGAGACTAGAAACAATAAGACCAATCCCTAAACCACATAAGGCCACAATGAACGCTGGAGCCGCAATCCAAAATAAGTATGTAATGATGCCAAAGAGTATCGTGGTACAAAGAGCAATCATGCCAATCACGATAAAGACAGTTCGAATGAGGGCCCCAATGAGTCGTGACATCAGGTTGATAAAAAAGGTCCCGAGCATATCTTCAAAGTTCCAGGCCCGCGTCCTCTTTTCGGTCATGCGCTTCCAGGGAGCAAACCATGAGCCAGCTAATTGCGGCAGCGAAAAAAAGTACACCATAAACCACATAAGGTTTGACCACACTGAAAAAATTTGTCGCAGTGCACTACTGTAGTGCCAGCGAAAATAATCTTGAGCGAAGGTGGTAATGAGCATACATATATTATACATGGTACATAAAAACCGGCGTGGCTTTTGGCCACGCCGGTTTTTATAAGTGACAGCTTACGCCTTAGCGATATTTGCTGCTGCAGGGCCCTTTGGACCTTCTTCAACATCAAATGTCACCGCTTCACCTTCAGAGAGTTCATCAAAAGTGATATCCACTAATGCTGAAGCATGGAAGAAGACATCCTTGCTTCCATCCTCTGGCTTGATGAAGCCGTATCCTTCATCACGCTTGCGAACGATTGTTCCTTTCATCGTATGAGACTTAACTAATTAACTACAAAACATTACTTCACCTGATCAACTTTGAACCAAAGAGGAGCTACGTTTCGTACGTGCATTAAAGCATACCCGCTAATAAACACAAGTGGCCCCTCGCCACCTACTGCGCTAGGAATGAGGCTGATTTTGTGCCCGCGTGCGTACCGGCCACAAAACCAGTTGTCCAACAGAGTTGCAAACTATATCCACCAGAAGGGCGGTCAATATTGAGCATGTCTCCAACGATATAGAGGCCAGGAATAACCTTAGATTCCATAGTTTTAAAATCAATCTCTTCCAAAGTGACCCCTCCAGCTGAGATTACTGCTTTATTTGCACCCTCAAGTCCTCGCACCGTAAGGGGGAAAGATTGAAGACCTTCTCGGAGTCGCTTTCGGTCATTGGTTGAAACGCTGTGTCCGGGTGTTTCGCCATCAATTTCTAAAATCTCAAGAATAACTGTTACTAAGGCTGAAGGTATAAGACTACTTAAAATATTCTTCAATTTTTTATTTGAATCGTCTGTAAAAAGCCTTTGGAGATGTTGTTTACACTCACCTGCATCAAACTGCGGGAGGAGATTTATTCCGAGCGTAACCGTACTATAGCCAAGCAGCTCACCGACTGTTTGGCTCAGATTTAAAATAGTTGGCCCAGTGACTCCGGTGTGAGTAAATAGCAACTTACCTTTTTGTGAGCTGTGCTTTTTGCCATCGCTAAATACGGTGATGGTCGTAGGGTTGAGGGTAATCCCACTCAAGCGACTGACAAACGATTCTTTAATTTTTAGTGGCACCAGCGCAAAGTTATTTGGCACGATAGTATGTCCAAGGGTTTCAAGCCAGGCATACCCCTCACCGGTAGAGCCGGTCTCTGGTCGGGACGTGCCACCGGCAGCGACAACACATGACCTTCCTTTTACTACATCTCTGCGCAGGCTGCTTACACAAAACAACCCGTCTTCTTTTTGGATTTTCGCCACTGTAAAATTATTTTTTATGGTTACGCCAGTGGCTTTTAATTCAGTGACCAGCGTGTCGTTGATAGTTTTGGCAGTGTTGGTGACAGGAAAGAGTCGACCTTCATTTTCTTCTGTAAGTGAAACTCCCCTACGTTCAAACCAGTCAATGCTTTCATGTGCGCCATGTTGCATAAAAGCAGAGAATAAAAACTTTCCGTCACCTTTGTATTGCGAAAGCATATCTCGAACGATTGGTTTATTGTTGGTGACATTACATCTACCACCACCGGTGATAAGGAGCTTTTTCCCAAGTGACGGATTCTTCTCAAGCAAGAGTACTTGCTTACCGATGGCGGCCGCTGCCGCGGCCGCCATCATCCCAGCTGGTCCCCCACCAATAACAATTACATCCCACACATCATTCATACTCATAGTCACTCGAGTATACATATATATGTATGAATAAAAAAGTGATCTACAATTACTTTTTTGAAGTAACGTGATTTTGACTTTTTTGGGCAAAGGCATAGTATGAGGGTTGGCTCAACGCGATAAAGGGGGAAACCGTCATGCGTATCAGTTCATTTTTTGTCATTGCGTCTGTTTTGTCGCTTGGAGTAACCTCGTCAGTTGCATCAGAACCGAATACCGAATCGCCTTCGCTCGTCCTTAATATCAACTGCGATACCAATGAAGACGTAACAATGGTAATTCGCATAATTATTGCAGGCCTCTCGTCTGAGGCTAAACCATTGCAAGAAGCCAGGGTCGCAAAACAGTTGACTGAAGAATCGAATAGTAACCTACTTCAGCTTGAGACAGGCATTGCTGAACATCAGGCGATGCTTAGTAGATACGAATTCGCTCAGTTCTACTGCGACAATCCCGAGTTGTTGCAAAAAGAAGAGGAATCGCTGCCAATTGATCCAGCCTCAGTGGCCTGAACAATTGCACGCTAAAATAAAAAAGGCCGCATTGCAATGCGGCCTTTTCCATACTTTAAAACCATTATGTAAAAATCCCGGGTGTTATAGCCCGGGAAAGGTACTGATGAAGTAGGTTTAGGCTTGGAAGTTACTACTCCCATGTTCGTACAGCTTCCTCTCTTTTGCGAATTGCTCGCTACTCTTGAGGCCGTTGCTTACTCGAGGACTGTTCCAGTTACCCGGCAAGTGCTAGTGACCCCGCCCCTTTTAGAGGACATGTGTACGGGTGTATGCACGTCAGTCGCTGGCCTGGTCGAGGGATACTCGAATCGCCTGTTGGTCTCTTCCTACTTCATCAGCTCTTGCAGTATACCCAAAAAAACCGGCTGGACAACTGCCCGGCCGGTTTTGATGTTACTTCTTTTTGACTACTTTCTTCACCGCCTTCTTTACAACTTTCTTGGCAGCGGGCTTCTTTACTGCTTTAGCGACCGCTTTCTTTAGGCCTGTTGTATCGACTTCAGTTTTTGGCTTTACAACTTCCCTTCGGTCAGTATCTTTTGGTTGCTGTAAAAGTTCCAAAATTCGTTGTAGCTTTCCTTCAATCAAAATGAGTCGCTGCTCTACCTTGGCATCATCTTGTCTCGGCGCTGGTGCAGCTGAGCGCCTGTCAGTCGGGCGAGCTGGACGGCTTGACCCCCTATCGTCATTCCGGCTTTTTGAAAAGCAGTCACTACAGTAGACTGGTTTGTCGCCGGTCGGGCGGAATGGTACTTCGCACGACTTTTGACACGAGGCACAGGTTGCCTGGAATGTTTGTCGATCTCCCCCACTATCACGACGTGGTCGGTCAGAAAAACTCCTCCCGCCTCCATTACCTCCTCCCTTATTTCCTCCACCAAATTTTGGTCGGTCGTTGAAGCTTCGGCCTCCGCCACCACGTTTGAAGCCGCCGCTTGGTTTAAATGTATTCATTGCCATGAACAATGCCATAATTATCTAGTCTTGGCAAGGTCACCAACTAGGTGACGGCTTATTTGATTTCAATGTCTGCATCCTCAAAAAGTGAACCCGTCTCATGATCAATTGCAACTATCTTGTCTCTAATTTTGAGAATTACTCCGTATCCACCACATAGCACTATCATGATTATCAAGAGATAGACCCACTTAGAAACATTTTCGCCAACGATAATTACATAGATGTAGACTGAGACAAAAAGCAAGGCAGCGGTAACTGCGGGTAAGACAATAGATTTATCTTTTCGATGATTATCAATGAGCCAGGAAATTGCAAACAAGAAAAGTATTGAAGATCCAATGTATATCAAGCCAAATATAACCGGGTTTACACCGTATTGCTCACCGAGCTCTAGAAACCACTGTACAAATTGCTCAAACATAGACAGTAAAAGACGTTGGTCTAAAGCAATAGTTTAGACTAGGAAGACGCAACGATAATTCCCTTCCAAAAAGCGACATAGTTTGAAAAGTCCTGACTCACCTTCTCTACTGACCCAGCTTTAGGATCTGGGTAGTACCACGCTGCGTTGTTATTAGGCTCTGTCTCTGGTACAACCACATCATAATAATGTGCTTCTCCTTTCCAGATACAGGTTGTGGTGTGCTGGCTTGGTCGTAGGTAGGTAGTCATTACTGACTCTGGTGGAAAGTAATGATTTCCCTCGATGAGAATCGTTTCATTGCTTTCGGCTATCACGACATTATTCCATGTTGCTTTCATATATAGGTACAATACCATGCAAAAGAAAAAACAGCCCGCGAAGACGGACTGTTGTAAAAGAGTGGTGGTGTGGTGGGGCTAATTCACGCAACTGAGGTGAGGGCAATCCATACACACTTCTCCGATTTGTAGTGGCCAAAAGTCACATTTTGTACTTGGTCGAATACTCACCACCACTCTTCAAAATTATTTTTAGCATATCTGCGCTTGTGCGTAAATAAAACCACCAAATATGGTGGCTTTGAACGTGGGTCGTCCTTGCAGACGACCCACCTTTACATTTTTGTGGTCAATCCTACCTGTGTAAACCAATCGTTACGCCGGCACGCTTCATAGGCATTACGATTGAATTTTCGCAGCTGACCCGAGGTTGTAATGTTATATTTTTTGACAAGCTCTCGGATACGCTGACGTGTCCAATGATTCACTCGTTTGGATGGAATCAGCCTATCAAGCCATTCCCGATTATAGGCAAACTGGTAGGCATTTGGTGATGCTTTTTTGAATTCAGTTCTTGATTCAAACTTCCCCTCCCTCACAATGCCTTCAATCATCTCGAAGGTCCAATTAGTCTTTTTACCCACTGTGCTGCTCCAAATAACAAGAATCACTGTTTATTTCTTTGGTCACTATAGTTTTTCCACCCCAAAAGTCAACATAAAAAATGGAGGGTAGCTATATCCGCTACCCTCCGGGTTCAAGTGGTTTCAATCCCAAGACATCAGCCATGTGATTTGTCCATTCATCCCATGCCCACTCAGCCCCATCCCACAGAACAGTACTTTCCCAGCCACATTCACAGATGACCTGGTCGTCTTGAGTAACACCCACGCATTTTGCAAAATGGCCGAGTGGAGGGTTGTCATATGCCACTTCACGTAAGGCCTCGAGCTCATCTTTTCCAGAGATGATTTCCCTTCCGAGCATTTTTCCAAGAGCTTCTTTGTGGCGCCGACGGCCAAGAAATTCACTATGGTGCAATACGTTAGCCATGTCTTCTCTCCTCATCAGGCTCTTTACAAATGATACTTCCAAGTACGCTAAATTTCAACGAAACAGGACCTTTCTCTGTTTAGGATAAAGTTAGAGCGTTTATAGGTACCACTCTTGGTGCTTGAGTTCAGATAGTGCAATGATTGCTGGTTGTACGTACAAATCTTCTCGATTAATAAGTCCATCAGTAAGGTGTCCAATCGTTGCTAAGCCATGTTTGGAGTTTTGACTACTAAAAAATCTATCGGTTGCTTCCCCCAATTCATAGCCATCTTTGATATCTTGGACAATTTTTGTGGGTAGTCGGAATTCTGCGGTTGAGGATTTTGTAGTGTGTCCAGCTTTATTACAAATAACAATCCATGCTTTGGTATACATATCACTCCCATCAGTATATATACCGCCTTCCTGGCTTATCAAGTACTCTGCTTCTGGGTGGTGTTTTTTAATATAGTTCAGTCTATTCAAGGCTCCTTCCAGAGTCTCATCATTAAGTGGTTGTTCTGAAACTCCTGATTCAGATGTAAGAGCAACGAACTCAAACGTTTCATCGGCAAAGACGTTTGTAAAAGCTCGTTTTGCAACAGCGACCTTCACTGGATTCTTTGAAGCAATAATGACTCGTTTCATATGTATAGATAATACCAATTTTTGTTCTCGAATTTTCTTTAATTCGCAACTTTTACCTGACTATGTAGTCTACGGTGGCCGTCTGGGACGATGTTGGAATTTTTCTGCTATCACTCTTTCATCAATCACATTAAAGTATACTGTTTCTATGGTTAGTCCCATTGAAATTTTTATCTTTACTAAAGTAGCCAGTACGTTCACATTAGTATTGTGCTTACTCTTGATATTCTTCTTTCTGATTAAAATTAATGCGAAGGAAAAGGCTATTTCACTACTGCTCTCGTCATGTACATTGTTTATTACCGTAATAGCTGCGAAGGAATATTTTCAAATCGCTCGGCCGCTTAATTCACTAATTGATACTTCTGGATATGCTTTTCCAAGTGGTCATGCGGCAGGTGTCGTCTTTTTATCCATGATTGTTTCTTTTTTGTCTTGGCACCTCAGTTCAGCCTATCGTTACACGGTTTTATCTACTAGCATTCTCACCACTGGCGTAATTGTATACTCTCGAATTGTCTTGCATGTTCACACTTGGTTCCAAGTACTTGCTGGCATATGTTTTGGGATACTGTGCGGGTTTCTGTTTATATATCTATCTAGCAGAAAATAACTGAGTGGCAATACTTCGTCGCAGCGATTCAAACTTTGTAGATACTAAATATAGCTAAATTGTTGTAGCCGCCCCGTCTGGGACTCGAACTTTTGGGGTAATGCGGTAAACTAACGTGATGAAACTATACTCGTGGAACATGAACGGCATACGAGCCGTGGAACGAAAAGGTTTATTACAACCATTCCTTGCGAAACATCAACCAGATGTACTCTGTATTCAAGAAACTAAGGCTAATCAAGACCAGGTCGAGCTTGATTTACCTGATTATTACGAGTACTGGCACTCAGCTGATAAAAAAGGCTACTCCGGGACGGCTATTTTTACCAAAACTGAACCGCTTGAGGTAATAAACGGCCTGCCCGAAGATATCGTTGCCAAATACCATTTGGCGGACTCATACGGTGATACGACACGTGAAGGCCGGGTCATTACGGCTGAATTTGAACCATTTTATATAAGCACAGTCTATACTCCGAACGCTAAAGACGATCTTTCGCGGATTCCAATGCGACAACAGTGGGACCCGGCCTATCTCGAATATGTGAGTCGTCTCCAAACTGAGAAACCAGTGTTATTCTGCGGCGACTTCAATGTGGCACATACCGAACTAGACCTAGCTCGACCAAAAGAGAACAAAGGGAAGAAGGGATTTACTCTTGAAGAACGGGAAGGTTTCACAGCTATGATGGAAGCTGGTTTTGTTGATACGTTTCGGTTGTTTAATCAAGAAGGAGACAACTATACCTGGTGGTCAAATTTTGGTAATGCGAGAGAGCGAAACATTGGTTGGCGGATTGATTACGTTATGGCCTCTGAAAACCTTAAAGAAATAATTAAAAGTGCCCGGATACACCCTGATGTATTTGGTTCTGATCACTGCCCGGTATCTGTGGAAATCAGTGTCAATTTATAAAGGACAAGTTATCCCCACTTATCCCCAGGTATGTCCTTTACACTGTCCTTGAGGACCGGTAGTATCTATGTAGGCCCAGAGAGGGCGAGCAGGAATCTCCAGAGATTTGTACGGAACACATTCTTAACAAATCCCTGGAGGTACCCCTTAAAGAGATCTTCCAAAAATCAATTGAGTATTACCTCCAAAAAACTCAAAATAAGCACAAAAACATAACCCACCCCAGAAATCGAGATGAAATTCAAAACAACTTCATCACCAAAAGATTTCACACAACAACGTAGAGCTTCGGACATGGTTAGCTACATATAGCGCCAACTTGGATTACAATAATCCTCCAAAATAAGCTCAACAGAGGCCTGAGAAGTCGGCCGCCTAGCATCGCTTGGCCATCGACTCCTCAGGCCTTTTTTATTAAATGAACAAATGTCCAGCATGGACATATTGTGAATTTACACTGGCGCTTAGCATATTTCGACCTCCAAGGGAGAAATAGGTTGCAGCGAGCTGTGAAGGTAAGTAATTTGCAGAACTGCCACTTTCGGTCGCAGCGCTATCTTTGTATACAAAAACCGCCCAAATATGGGCGGTTTTGTTTATATCTTTTAAAGGACACGATGGGTCCGGGCAATGTCCTTTAAGGCTTTAGCCTCTACTTCAGCTTGCTTCTCCTTCCCGGCTTCAGCCAAAGTCTTCAATTCTTCATCAGATGATTTTAACAAGACTAAGCTTCTTGCTTCAAGATATTCCTCATTGTTCTTAGTGGCATCATCAAGCGCTTCTTCGAGTAACGCATGGAGTACATATCCAAGCCGTCGTCCTGGCTTTTCGCCGCTAATAGCCATAATTCGTTCCCCATTGATTTTGAGCATTTTGACTGAGATGGGGTCTCGCAATGCTTCATCTACCATGGCTTTGTATTTGCGGAAGCGAAAGGGCTGTTCCTTTGGCCTTCCCGTACCAATGCGGTCACAGACCCGGAGATTGAGGAGGTCTTCAATGTGATCTTCCCCTACCCTCACAATAGTTCGTCGTACAGCCGCTAAGGTAATCTCAGCTGGATCGGAGAAAAACATGTGCCAACGGACCAGATTTACTACAGTATCTATGAGCTCTCGTGGTAGCTTGAGGCGATTGAGAATAGTTTCTGTCATACGGGCCCCGACCACTTCGTGACCAAAGAATGTATACAGTTTGTTCTTGCCCCCGGTCCGTCTCGTAGCTGGCTTCCCAATGTCATGAAACAAGGCGGCAATTCTGATATGTAGCGGAAAGTCTTTATCGGCCGCCGCTTGAAGTGTTCGTAGTAAGTGTTCAAATACATCAAACGCATGGGCCCCACCCTGCTCACATCCAATCCCGGCTTTAAATTCAGGCACAAATTGCTCAAGCAAACCAAGTTTTTCCAGGAAAATCACTCCGGACATAGGCTCTTTTGATGCAATAATGCGTAAAAACTCAGCCGCGATACGTTCAGCTGAAATATGTTGTAAAAGCTGGCTATTTTTGGTGATGGCGGTCAGGGTAGCCCCATCTATAACAAACTTAAGCTCAGCGGCCAGTCGGACCGCGCGCATCATACGCAGAGCATCTTCTTGAAATCGTTCTTCTGGTACACCGACGGTCTTCAGTCGACCATATTTCAAATCTGCTATACCGTCATGAAGATCAATTAATTCGCTATCTTTGATTCGATACGCTAAGGCGTTAATGGTGAAATCACGCCGACTTAAGTCATCCGCAAGTGAAACACCAAAAGTAACGCTATCTGGTCGGCGTCTGTCAGTATAGCCACTTTCAGTACGATATGGCGTTACTTCAATAATCTGGAGGCTTTCGTCAGGTGATTCGGTTTTGATGCCGACTGTACCATAGTCATTATTGGCGTAGTGTTCAGGGAAAAGGCGCTTGATATCGTCAGGATGGGCATTCGTAGTCAGGTCCCAATCTTTGGGCTTACTTCCTCGCAACAGGTCACGAACGCAGCCTCCAACTAAATAGGCTTCAAACTTAGCCTTTTCTAAGACGCGAGAGACTTCTTTTACTTCGTCTGGAATATGCACATGAGCAATTTTCATTACCTGTATTCTAGCAGAGTCGCATTGCTTTTTCTTGTTTTTAATCGTATGATTGCCAACGTTTGCACTCATGGTGAAATGGATATCATTACTGACTTCGGATCAGTCGTTCTAGGTTCGAGTCCTGGTGGGTGCACAAATGGCCGGCCCCGAAAGCGTATGCTTTCGGGGCCGTTGCCATTTGTAGTGACCAACTGGGCTCGAAGCCCGATTGAGCTGGATTAGAGTGAAACGAATAATCCAGCCAATTGGGATACTGGTTATGTAATAACCGAGTCCTGGTGGGTGCAAGGCGGAAGCATGTCTTCAGCTAAGTCTTAGAGCTGAAGACAGCTGAGCCGGGTGAAAAATGGGATGGGACCCATTGTGCAAGACTCATTGAGATATTTGTAAGTGTAACGTAACAAATATCCAATGAGTGGACAGAATCTGTAAGATTCGAGAACACTTAGTAGATTTAGAATGTAATGAACAAATATACTTAGTGATTCGTGACCACAAATACGTATTATCCAATTGTATACCGTTCCCGTAGGGAAAGAGTCCTGAAGCTACTCAGTACATGTGTCTTATTCAGTGACTTGCGCCACTAGCGTACCCTTCTGCTACAATACGCACATGGCTCACTTAAACTATTACCTCGATCTCTGCGCAGAAGCTTTTATTGTAAACGATGGTGCGGTACTGCTCCGACTGCATGAAAAATACAATATTTGGGGTGGTCCCGGTGGTCATATTGACCCCGGTGAAGATCCAAATGAGGCAGTATTGCGTGAAATATGGGAGGAGGTTGGACTTAAGCCAGTATTGATTGGTCCTGCTGGTTGGATTAAGCAAGATACCGAGAGTAATCAAGACTTAGTTCCCCCACTATTTCTCAATCGTCACCGAATTAATAATGTACATGAGCATGCCACTCTCATTTTTGCGGCTATTTCTCATACGAGAGACCTTGACCCGCAAAGCGAAGCTGAAGCAGGTGCAGAGTGCCGTTGGGTCACCCCTGTGGAGCTTGATGAACTCGTAAAAAATGATAAGCGTCTACGACCAGAAATTTACCGCTACGCTAGTCTTGCGTTGCAATTAGCTTCATAATACTCATATGGAACTCTCAGAACGATTAATTCAAACACTTGAGGCTGAAGGGTACCAAGTTTATGAGTGGCAGGATAAACCACATATGGTCTATCCAGAAAAGGCAGAAGACACTGACATAGCCTTTTTGGTGACCGACGGTTCAATGGTGTTTAATTTTTCTGGCCAATTGAAAGAAGTTGGTGTGAGAGAACGACTTGATATCAAGGACGGCATTCCCTACTCCATTACGGTCGGCCCTTCGGGTGTCATCTATATACGAGGTGATAAATAGCGCTGAATACTATAATGTAAGTAAATACGAAAGATAAGGACCCGCTACTGTTAGCGGGTCTTTTTAGAACTTCAGTCTTTCGGGTACTCTTGTTAATTACCCAAATCGAACATATGTAAATAGTATATAATATACACTCAATATGGTTCGGAATGATGAGAAATACGAGCAAGCAGTACAGTTTCGTAAACGAGGCTTTACCTTGGCAGAAATAGCTAAGATTTGTGACATATCTAAGTCGACAGCGTCTGTGTGGCTTAAAAATAAGGCTTTTTCGGAGACAGTAACGAAACAAAACAAAAAACGAGCTGGCACTGAAAACGCTAAGCGATTACAGTTAATTAACAAAGCAAGAGTCAGTGAGCGGGCTATTCGCTATAAGGAAATTGTTCGCTCAGCTGAGACAGAATATAAACACTATAAAAATAATCCCCTCTTTGTAGCTGGACTCTGTATTGCTATGAGCCAGGGTGATGCAAAAGCTACTGGTGTAATTCGCATTACTACAGCTAATATGAAGCTTCACAAGCTATTTCTCAAATTTGCAATTGAATATTTGGGCGTTCCTAAGTCAAAAATACATCTCTGGTTACTCCTCTACCCGGACTTATCTGAAGAAGTCTGTATGCGAAAATGGCGTACCGCCATCGGTATTCCCTTTTCGCAATTTTATAAAAACCAGGTTGTGGGCACAAAATCTCCTAAACGGACGTTGCATCATGGCGTAGGAAATACTATAATCGCCAGCACAGTTTTGCAGCGGAAGTTAGACCGATGGGTCGAACTTATGGTAAAAGAACTAGCGAAATAACAATGCGGCCATGGTTAAGTGGTATAATGAGTCCTTGCCAAGGATTAGTGGAGGGTTCGATTCCCTCTGGCCGCACAAATCAGCAGGCCTTGAAAGCGTACGCTTTCAAGGCCTTTGCTGTTTGTAGCGACCAGAGGGAATCGAAAAGAGCGAGTACATCGCACGGACTGAAAGGAGTACGATTCGAGCGCCGGGGTCGCGTAGCACAGTATTTTTGTTGTTTACCAACAAAAATACTGATGCAAAGGCGACCGATTCCTCAAATAGAAAACAAGTGAGCCGCGTCCAAGAGTACTTATGAACGTAGTGAATTAGTAACTGCGGGACGATTCACATAATCGATTCCCTCTGACCAGAGGTCCCAAACCACAATTTGTAATAAATAAAAATTTTAAACGTCATAAGATAAGAACAGTCAAGCTCATTGAAAGGAGGAAGAAATGCAAAATCAAGATATTGTTTTTGTAGATGTGCCTGCTTTTGAAGCAGATCCGACACCAACCAATCTAGCAAAGGTTATGTTTTTTCGTAAAGCCTTAGCCCATCGCTTAAAATTCACAACTGAAGCAAATCTGCCGCTAGCTGAGGCCGTTAAAGAGGTTTCTGATAAGGGGTATACCTGTCTTGGCCGAGCAGAACTTACGTATTTGCTTAGCCAAGAACTATCCTTGGGGCGTAGGCTCGACTGG
This sequence comes from Minisyncoccia bacterium, assembly GCA_041738755.1. Classification (GTDB taxonomy): domain Bacteria; phylum Patescibacteriota; class Minisyncoccia; order Phycocordibacterales; family UBA918; genus OLB19. The sequence goes on from JBGSPE010000010.1 coordinate 18,463, forward strand.
ATTTTAAAGGCTAAACCTTTTCAAATGCCCATCATTGTCTTCCCTGCCGATGATCTACATGAGGCATTTTACCCTGCTTTAGCTTCAACTCCAGGCTGGACCAAAGTCGGTGTTAGAACCAGCTTGCCTGTGTGCAGTCATCGTTTCTTACTACCTGTTTATAACCCCCGCACGTAGTTATACGTAGCGGGGGTTCTTTTTATAAATCTATCAACGTGCATTTAAAATAATACTCAAATCTCTCGTATCCACCTTATTATCAAGGTTAAAGTCGAGGCGTCGGTCATATCCCACCATTCCTAGGATAAATATACTGATGTCAGCAATCGTCTGCGTACCATCTCCGTTGAGGTCAGTACTGGGAATCTCTTCAGCAATTAAAAAGCGAATATCACTATTTTCACGTGAGACCAAGTTTGGAACCTCACTATTACTGATTGTAATGATTGCGTCTATTGGTGCTACAAGCTCAGAGGGTGTTCCTAAGCCATCGTAACGAAGAATCTGTGGTTCCGTGAGACTGATTACTCCCTCACCCTCTTTAAGGCTTCTAAAGGTAATGGTGAGTAATTCTTCAGTCCCGGTAAAACCACCTGCTCGAGTAGTTCCTCCCCCAAAATTAATGGTCCCTTCTCCATTGCTATACCAAGGTTCTTCAGCCCACAGATCAGCGATTGAGGTATTGTAATTAATACTTTCAACCACAAGTATTTCAGGATTAAAACCAAGTTCTCCTGAGAAAACGTTTACCGCGAGACTTGATTCAATTATCAAACCAACCTCAAAACTTTGATTCGGCACAATTACTTTCTCTTTAGGAAGTATGCGCATATCAGCCGTTGGTCCCGCCTGGTTGTTGGTAGTTGTAAGATTAATAATTGCCACCAGTATGATACAAGCTGTGACTGCTACTATAAATGGCGCTACAATCTTTTTCCTCATAGTATAATTGTGACATGCTTTGAAGAGGCCGTCACGAAGGTTAAGCACTTTTTGTTTCTCATATTAAAGACAAACCGGGGATAAGCGTGGGGATATGGGGATAAAGGACAAACAATCCATGTCTTTTATTATTCAGGTTAAGTAGCCATAATATTTTAAATATGTGCCACGTGGCACAGTTCCATATGAAACAGGTTGATAAAAAGGGAAAAAATAACAATATAGGGGCAATTGGTGAATTAATTGCTGCAAAATACCTAGAAAAATTAGGACTTAAAGTCATTGATCGGAATTATCTTAAAAAGTGGGGTGAGCTTGATATCGTTGCACGTGCAACCAATACAATTCACTTTATTGAAGTAAAGGCTGTTTCATATGAAACAAAAGAGCAACTAAAACAATCCGTTTCATATGGAACCTGGCGACCTGAAGAAAATGTTCATCATAAAAAAATTAAACGCATGAATCGAGCTATTGAGACCTGGTTAATCGAAAGAAATCTTGATTTAGATTGGCAAATCGACGTTATCGCTGTACGAACTGTGCCACGTGAAAGGTATGCTGTGATCAAGTACATACCAAACGTTATTCTTGACTAGGTATATGCCGTTGCACGGGAAACATCAAAGTATGTGCCACGTGAAACGTATTTCTAACTTTTCCACAGTTTTCAAAGCCAAATATCCTTTAATATCGTGTCTGATAACTGAGTTTAAGTACAGCTATTTCTACCTGGGGAACACGCAGTAATGAACTGCGTGACGTATAAGCAAACTGTACAAATGGCCTAACGTACGTCAAACCTTTGTTGCTGGGGAATTTGAGTGAGTCAATTTCGGAAGAAGAATCGAGATAAAGCCTACTATGTTGGTAAGCAATCTAACTACTCGAATCACTTCTGTAGATACAGCACATAGTTTTATCCCGACCGGAATATAAACAGCGGCCGGACATATTGTCCGGCCGCTGTTTATTTTGTCGGGGAGCCGGGAATCAGACCCGGGCCTCACCTCATCCTGAGCCACAACAAGCTCCCAGCTTGTTGGTCAATTCTTTCAATTTTGATTTCGAGCTGTGTCGGGGAGCCGGGAATCGGACCCGGGCCTCACGGTCCCAAACCGCGTACACTACCATTATGCTACACCCCGACGCAGCCAAAAATCGAAAATCAAAAGAACAGACCCCAAACCGCGTACACTACCATTATGCTACACCCCGAATATGTATGTAACGTCGCAAATCATACCATCAACAATTAGAAAATGCGAGTTATTTCAAGCAGTAACAGCAGGTGCTTCAAAATATTTGCACTGTGGTAAACTTATTCAAAATTAGTACATGTTAGAGCAATAAAATATGATCACCTATTACTTTCGAACGATTAAGGACCAAGGCCTGAAAGAGATTCAGGATATTCGTTCGGGTGTATGGATTCACGCTGTAGCACCTACTGACGGGCAACTTGAAGAACTTTTCAAAAAACTTGCACTTGATGAAGATATTGTCGAAGACGCACAAGACTTCTTTGAGGTGCCGCGACTTGAACGTTCTCAGGGAGCAACGTTTTTCTTTACCCGCTACCCATTTAATGAAAAGAAAGAAGATACTGATACAGCGCCGCTTATGGTCGTGATGGGGGAGTCGTTTCTTTTGACGGTTGCTCAGCGAGATGTGCCACAATTTAAACGTTTTATAGATGGTAAAGAGGAAGTTCACACCACGCAAAAAACCAAGCTTTTTTTGCAAATGATGCAGGCTATTACAGAATCATTTGAGAAGCAGTTAGTGACACTCCGTCGTAATGTACATCGTGATCGGGCTCAACTGCGAAAAATTGGTAACAAAGAAATTGAGCAGTTCGTAACTTACGAGCATAAATTAAGCGATATGATTAGCGCTATTGTCCCGACCAATACAGCGTTAAAACAAATCACCAAGGGAAACTATATGCAAATGTTTACCGATGATCTGGAATTTATGGACGACTTGGTGATTGATAATACGCAGCTGGTAGAATCAGCTCGTTCAGTTTTGAATACTATTCAAAATGTCCGCTCAGCGACTGAGGCAATTTTGACTAACAATCTAAACACAACCATTAAAACACTCACTATCTTCACTATTCTTCTGACTATTCCAATGATTGTAGCGTCTTTCTTTGGAATGAATGTAGCGTTGCCACTGGAAGGGTATCGGTATGCATTTTGGTTTATTTTGGCCTTGGTAGTGTTAATTGTATCGGTAATGGTGTGGCTCCTAAAGCGAAATGACTGGCTTTAAACAACAAGTTTTTTATATTCATGGAGCGGATGCTTTCTCTGATTACGGGAAGTTTCTTGAATATCTCAAAGTAATACCTGTTACAGACCTGCCTGACTCTGAACCTCCAAAACGATGGAGTAAAACACTTCGTGAAGATTTAGGTGCTGATTTTGAAGTATTCACGCCACAGATGCCCAATAAGCTCAATGCAAAATATCCCGAATGGAAAATTTGGTTTGAACGGCATTTCGAATATCTCAGAGATGACATTATTTTGGTGGGGTGGTCACAAGGAGGGTACTTCTTTTCAAAGTACTTGATAGAAAATGATCTTCCGTTTACTGTTAAAAAACTCATTTTAATTGCTGCTCCATTTGAGAATAATACTATGGCCGAAGATGGTGAGGACGGCGGGGATTTTGCTTTTGATACGAGTAAAGCTAGTATGCTCCAGGGTAAAATTAAACACATTGAGCTATTTCACTCTAAGGATGATTTTGTCGTACCGTATAATCATGTCCTTAAATATAAGGCAGCACTTCCGAAAGCTCAGGTAGTTACGTTTGAAGATAAAAACCATTTTTTGGTAGACACATTCCCAGAATTATTGAATAGTATTAAAAATCTGTAGTAATTTCGTTACACGGAGCCAAATGAGCCTTATTTTTAACGCAAAGCCACAAAAATCGGCAGTCGAAAGCGAACCTTGACCTGTGGATAATTAGTAAGATATCGGCAATTGTCCCGTCTACGTATATAATGGTTTCCACATGGCGGTAGCTAAATCAGGCAACAGCAAGGAAACCCCCGAAGAACGTTTTTTGAAAGCATTCGATGAATATAACGATGCTCTCTTCCGTCACGCTTTTTTGCGTATAAGTAACCGCGAGCGAGCGATTGATATTGTTCACGACACGTACACCAAAGTCTGGTCATACATTCGTGGAGGGTATGAAATTGATAATTTTAGGCCATTTTTATACAAAGTACTAAACAACCTAATTATCGACGAATATCGTAAGCGGAAAGAATTCTCACTCGACGCTCTTCTGGAAGTTGATGGCGTGGACGAGGGGTCGTTTGATGAGTTGAATGAAAGTACGGTAGAGGCAATGGCCGCTACATTGGATGGCAAAAAAGCCTTCGATCTCTTGTCAGAGCTACCCGAGCAATACCGTGAAGTGATTATCTATCGCTTTGTAGATCAGCTCGGCCCTCGCGAGATAAGCGAGTTGATTGAAGAGTCAGAAAATGTTGTCTCAGTACGAATTCACCGGGGCTTAAAGATGCTCCGTAACAAAATTGAAGCAGGAAACGATATGGCTGAGTTTAGGCGAACTGAAAAGGCTAAAAAATAAGATGAAAAAATTTACGAAACAACTTGAAACAAAAGCCTCGGTAGTAAAACTATCGGCTCTTGAACGTAAAGAACTGCGAGAGCGGGTGGTTTCGTATATGGAATATCATCCACTGGCTATTACAAAGGTTGCACCAAAGGTAGTCAAACAACCGTTACTGGCTGAACCATTCAAAGTGGTACATTTTAATTTTATGAAGGGGCGCATCTTGCAGTGGGGTGGAGTCACCGCAGCACTACTTATGGTGGTAACCCCGGTGTTGGCTGAGCGAGCAATTCCTGGTGATGTACTGTATGCGGTAAAGGTGCAGATTAATGAGCCAGTTCGGAGTACGCTTGCGTTTAGTCCATACCAAAAAGTTGAATGGGAAACCGAACTACTCAATCGACGGTTGGCTGAAGCTCGGGTACTAGCTCGTGAAGGAAAACTAAATGGGGAAGTTGAGGTGGCAATTGCCACCGCCGTGAAAGAGCATAGTGAAAACGCAAAGCGTGAGATTGAAGAACTGCGTGAAAGCGATGCTGAAGAAGCTGCTCTTGCAACTATCGCATTTAATACGACACTGGAAGTGCAATCAGCCTCATTGCGGGAAGAGGGCGCGCTGTTAGCTACAGCAGAAGGAGCTGGGACTGTCACGTTACTTGAAACGGTTATTAACGAAACCTTGACGCAACAAGCAAGTGAAGAATCGAACACTACCATCCTGTCTCTTGAACGGTTAATGGCCCGAGTTGAGGAAAATACTACTAGAGTGTATCAATTGCTTGAGAGTGTAACATTGATCGATGCAGAGACTCATCAAGATGTAAATCGTCGACTGCAAGATATTGAACGTACGGTACAAGAAGGACTCGATTTACGTGAAGGTGGGGATGCTGCATCAGCACCACTGTTGATAGACGCTTTGGAACGAAGTCAACGATTGATTGTTTTCTTATCAGAACTTCAGGTTGGACAAAGTGCTAAAGTGGAAAAATATGTCCCGGTAGTCTTAACTCCAGAAGAAAAGCAAAACTTTATTGAGCAGTCTGAAAAAACCTTGGCTGAGCAACGTGCCTTCATCACGAGTAATTCATTACTTGTAACTGATGCAGAGACCGTTGAGAAGATGCAGTATGCATTGACCACGATGGCTTCCCTTAAAGAATCTCTAGAAACTAAGGCTACATTTGCCGAGGTGCAAGCCACCTATGAAGAAGCCCTTGCTGTCGGTCGTGATACAATCGAGTTCTATCGTAGCTTGAATATTGAAACAGATTCGAGTACCAGTACCCCAGCTATTCCTGAAGATACAGCCAGCACAACCGACCCCTTACTTGATATTGATGTAGAGATTTCTACTTCAACACAACTTGAAATCGAAGTGTAGGAATACAAAAACCGCTGCCTTGAGGCAGCGGTTTTTGTATTCCTAATTGGCTTGTTCCAAGAGTGTTATGAGAAACGGTGTGAGCGTACGAGCAAAAATATCAGATCGTTCTTGTAGGTTACCATTAAGATTCTGAGCTAGGCTAAAGCCCGTTTCTTCTTCAATCGTACGATTAATGTGAGACATAGTAATGGCGCGTAAACTGCCTGGGCCATCCACCGAGTCGTCGCCACGAGTTGAAATCATACCAATAACCTCACCTTCAGTATTGAGTACCGGTCCACCGGAAGCTCCTTCCGCTCCAACGACACTTCCACGGAGGGCAAGGACATCAGCATAATTCGAACCAAACGTATAAAGGTCAGAAATAACCGTTTCTGCTTGAACTGAATAGAGAGCACTACTGGCTCCATTGGCCGCAAGGTTACCGGCTGGGTAGCCCGCGGCGATTACCTGATTATTTTTTACTGTCACAGGGACCAAGCTACTATCAACCGCCAGAGCAGGGAACTGAGCTGGAAGTGGGGAACCGTCGACGGTGTCACTCACAAACATCAACGCATAATCACGTTCACCAGTTCCCATGGGAACCTCAGTTTTCATTTGGGCGGCGTTATCCTGCACCCAGGCGGGCGGAAGATAGAGTAGTTCCGCTTGGTACCGGGCGGTTGCCGGGCTACCAGTTCGAATCGTACATTCGGTAGTACCTTCATCGTCAGTACCTTCCATTAACAGGAATTGAGCAACGTGGGCGTTGGTAATTATGACTCCATCAGCATCGATAAAGAAACCAGTACCCGTTGTAGTTCTAATATATTCCCTGGTGGTGAACGTACAAAAAATATTAACAAGTGCCTGTGTTGGGTCGTTAGTCGTACTTTCGGTCAATCCCGCTCCCGCTCCTAGCGAAGCCCGTTGGTATTCGGCGCTTCGAAGCAGGATGTCAGGGATTGAACGGAAACGGCTAGGGAGTGAAGCAAGTGGTGTTTCTGGTTCTTCACCCTCTTCTATCATCTCTGACGGATAGACGGTTTCAAAACGTTCAATAATTCCTTCAATTGAGGTGGCAAGGCTCGTCGTGAAGCTGATATACGCAGTCAAAATAAATACCAATCCATCAATAAGTATGTTCATATGCGTAAGTATAGCATCACTGATTTGAACAAAAGGCAGTTTTATCGACGATGAGTAGGATATACTAGAACCTATATGAGTGAACTATTAATTGCACTTGGGGTAACACGGCAAGACTTCTTTGAGGGATTTATAAGGGTGGTACCTAATCTGGTGAGTTCACTCTCGGTAATCATTTTTGCGATTGTTTTTTACCTCATCACGGCTCACATTATGGAATCTGCCCTACGTCGGACTGCCATGGAAGTGTCACTCGTTAAAATCACTGTCCGCTCTATTTATAAATGGACAATTATCATCATCGCAATTATCACCTTCCTTAATCAGATGGGGATTAATGTCACGGCAGCCATTGCCGGAGTAGGAGCAGCTGGTGTGGCGGTCGGTCTTGCTGCTAAGGAGACGTTGACTAACATCATGGCAGGCTTTGGTATTTTTATTGATAAGCTCTACCGGCGCGCTGATTGGGTAAATATTGGTGGTAATCACGGGGAAGTGGTTGATATTACGTTGCGTACCACTCGCCTGAGAACACTTGATAATGCGTTTATTACGGTGCCAAACGGGATGGTGACGACTATGCCAATCATTAACTACTCTGAAGAGGGTATGTTGCGGGTAACTATTCGAGTTGATATTTCCTACCAATCCTCAATTGAAACTGCGAGAGAGGCAATTTTGGCTGCTGTAAAGGATATGTCCCTCTCGCTACCAAATCCAGCGCCAGTTGTCGTTGTAGATAAGCTCGATGAGTCTGGGGTAACATTGCTTGTTCGGATTTGGATTGCTGACGCTGGTCACGAACCACGAGCTCGCTTTGCGCTCACCGAACTTACGAAGCACGCGCTTGATCAAGCCGGAGTGAAGATACCATTCCCACAACGAGAAGTGCATTTGATTCAGCAGTAATAAAACAAACAGCCGCCTCAGTAAGGGGCGGTTGTTTTATTTAAGAATCATAAATAATGAGCCGGCGTGGAGCAGGCTAATAAGCACATTACTTGCTACAACTGGGTGGGTAATCGTTCCAACCGTAAGTACAGTGGAGAGTTTATAAATAATTTGGAGTGGGAAAAGTACTTTTGCAATTGCAATGCTATACATTGGGAATATGAGAGCAAACAGGCTTGTGACTGCAATAGCTAGATAGATACTCGCCAGGATGCTCCTTGCTGGAGCCGCCTCACCATATACTGCAGTGATACTTGGATTATTGAGAAGGATAAGAATTCCCATTAATCCCGCCACGAGAACGTTCACTACATGTGAAACGATAATTAAACTCATGTATTAATAATAACACCTCAAACCAACCTCCGTTAATTAACTTGACGGTTAATTAACGATAGTTTATTATTAACCATATGGTTAATAATGAAACATTAGGTGCCATATTCAAAGCTTTGGCAGACCCAACTCGTCGTTCAATTGTCGAGCGTCTAACAAAAGGTCCGTTGTCGGTTGATGTTTTATCTCCCTATTACAACATGTCAGCTCCTGCGATTACGAAGCACCTTAACGTGTTGGAGCAAGCAGCCTTAATCAAGCGAGTAAAACAATCACGAAATGTTACGGTCTACATTGACCCTACCCATTTTGCTACGTTAGAAACCTGGGTGGCGACATATACCAAGTTTTGGAATAGCAAACTAGATCAATTAGAAAAACACATAATAAAATAAGATATGGGACAAAATGTAGATATTGAAAGAAGTTTTTCAGTACCGCTTACAACATTGTGGGAGTATTGGACTGACGCACAGTTATTTGCAACGTGGTTTGGACCAGGTGATGCAATAGCCAAAATGACCTCTTATGAAGTAGTAGAGGGGAAGTCTTATGAGGTTCATGTAGTTGAGCCAAGTGGAGTTACTCATGTTACTACAGGAATCTTTACCACCGTTAAGCCTCATCAAGAACTAGGCTTTACGTGGAAAATTCACGACCTTGATATGGAGGAGTCACGTGTAACAGTCTTCTTTACGGGAGATGAAACACAATCATCATTGCGTCTGATGCATTCGCAACTTACCCATGAACACGCACAGATGCATGAGTTTGGCTGGAACGCTGCCTTTAGTAAATTGGGAATGGTAATTCAAAACTAAGTATGAACAAAAATTTTAATCGTATTCTTTGGTCAGTAGGAGTATGCGGTGTAGGGTGGAACATGTTTGGAGCGTATCAATTCATCGGATCACTCACTGCTACAACTGAATCATTGGTAGTCTCAGGTTTAACAGCTGAGCAAGCGATAGTAATGACCAGTTATCCTCTATGGATGACAATAGCGTTTGGTGTCGGTGTAGGCGGTGGTTTGCTTGGATCAGTATTACTTCTTATGAAAAGTCTAAAAGCAGAGATAGTATTTCTTACTTCACTTATTGCCTATATAGTTTTGTACATTGGTGATATTACCGAAGGAGTGTTTGCTGCTCTTGGGGCACCACAAGTAATTATTTTGAGTACCGTCGTTGCTATTGCAGCCGGGTTATGGTGGTTTGCAAAGGCAGCTGTAAAAAGAGGAGTACTAGCGTAATCCTCTTAATAAGAACAAAAAAATCACTCATCCTAGATGAGTGATTTTTTTGTTCTTATTATTTAAGTTTACCTAAGTGAGTATGATGAAATGAATCAGCATGTTTGAGTCCATAACCTGCAATGCGGTCAAAGTTGGCGTGACCAAGTAAGACGGTGCCAGAGAGAAGTAAAAGTGGATTCCCTAGCGATACACCCATGAGATACAGCGCCACCGCAATTCCTTGGTGATGCAAGATGTTGTAGGTGAAGGCTCCAACCTTCGTATTAATTAGATAACCCATCATACCGATGTCGGGTAAAAAGAAGAGGGCTAAATACACCCACCATGAGTACTCAAGTAAACTAAATAAATAAAGTGATAAACAAAGTAAACCCAAGTATTCAAGTGAAAGAATGTGTTTCATATAACAGAATTATAATCCAATTCTTTTTATCTGACGAAGACTATTAAGTGTTCTCGGATGTTTTACACAGTATGTGTGAGATGAATCGGTCACCTTCGCATCAGTATTTTGTCTGACGCAGGTTACTAAGTGTTCTCAGGATTTCATCCTTGCGAGCACTAAGTACCTGCTGTCCCAGCTCGTCTGTTTTCTCCTCTTGGAATGGAGGAGAAAACATGACTCCGCTTCACAAATAGCCACGAAACTGAAGCAGTTCAGTTTCTAAAGTAAAAACCGGATTTGAATCCGGTTTTTACTTTGACTATTTGTGCGGGTGAGAAGAATCGGTCACCTTCGCATCAGTATTTTGTTCGCAAGCTCCAAAATACTGTGCTACGCGACCCCGTCGCTCGAATCGTACTCCTTTCAGTCCGTGCGATATACTCGCTCTTTTCGATTCTCCCACACTACAATCAGACACTAAAAAAGCCGGTATAAAACCGGCTCTCTAGTATCTGTGCGGGTGAGAAGAATCGAACTCCCGACTACTGCTTGGAAGGCAGTCGTTTTACCACTAAACTACACCCGCGAAATGAGCACGTGAAGCGGCTTGATAATGAGTCAAAAGATTAGCGGGGACTGGCTGAGAGCTTGCTCGCAAGCAGTCCCCGCTAATCTTTTGATGCAAGCAGCGCTTGCATATATCAAGACAGTTCAGGCGAATGAGAGGTTGTATCGAAGATACTACCAACACCCACTTCAATATTGAAGTCCCACGATTCTAACATAGAAAGCTCAGAATGGAAGTGGGTACACAAAAGCCCCAGGCTAGGGGCTTTTGCAAATTTGTGATGGGAAATAGCGAGGGATACTCTTTGTATTTCCACATAGCGTATTACCTCCGCTACTCAAATATTTTACCACATCAGGTAGAAAACAAACTGTGGAGAACGAAAAAGGCCGGGGTGATAAGTCCCGGCCTTTTTAAAGGAGATTACTTTACTGAATCCTTGAGTGCCTTGGCAGCTCGGAACTTTGGTACACGCATTGCGCCAACCTTTACGGTCTCACCAGTTCGTGGATTTCGAGCTTCTCGGGCTGCTCGCATCTTCGCTTCAAAGATACCAAAACCGGCAATTGAAACTTGCGTACCATCCTTCAATGCTTTTTCAATACTTTCAAAAATGGTGTCGACAGCTCGCTCTGCTTCTGCCTTCGTGGTGCCTAGTACTTCATGTACTTTGCTGATGATGTCTGCTTTGTTCATAGTTCAGAAATTAATTTTCTAACGGCGATTAATTGTGTGGTGAGCGTTGACTCAAGCACAGTGCCTTTTAAAGTGGCTTGTAAATCATTATATAGTAGGCTGTTTCACCTGCAACTACTACACAAGGGGATTATTTGTTGTCTAATATTTTTCTCGCGTAACAGTAGATGCTATAGTTTTGCCACTATGAAGATTGGCGTAATGGGAGGGAAGGCAAGTTTTTCTGAACAAGCAGGGAAATTATATCTAACAAAGGAACATGAAGGAGCGGGAGAGGTGTTGCCACTCATTTCAGCTGAGAACGTTTTAACGGCTTTAAATAAGGGTGAAATAGATAGGGCAATTTTTCCAATTGAGAATAGTAACGGCGGAATCGTCATTGAAGCAGTCTATGCTATGGCTAAACATACTTTTGAAATTGAGACCATGTTTGAGCTTGATGTTCATCATATGTTGCTGGTAAAGCCTGGAATTACAGCATCGCTTATCAACACTATCTCGTCCCATGATCAAGCTTTAAAACAATGTCGCATGTATATCAAGCGTATGTGGCCTAAATGTGACATTACGCCGTACGCAGATACTGCCAAAGCCGCAGAAGATTTAGCGAGTGGAATTTTGCCTGAAACCACTGCGGTGATTGCTCCAAGACAGGCGGCAGAACTCTACGGCTTACAAATTCTCGAGGAGTCGATTCAGGATTTAAAATTCAACTACACCGTCTTCGTCGTCGCGAAGTAAAATCCCAAAATTGGCAGATTTCTTTGTCGTGCTACGTAAAATAAAATTCATCGTACAAGGAGTACGTCTCATTTCATTTCACTTGCACTTCGCGAACTCCACTCAATTTTGAAATTTTGCTGCAGTAGATAATATAAAGAAAAAACCCCGCTCGCTTACGCGCGCGGGGCTTTTTGTCGCCAAATTACTGGTGTACGGTGACGACGTTTTCTTGAAGTACTAATCCCATAATATCTATGGGAACGAATCCGGTTCCATCGCACTTTGAACATTCGGGCCACGGCACAGGCGCGCTTGTTACTCTACCGCAACCCGCACAGTCGGGACATCTCTTTTCCATACAGCACCTCGCTTTCTGGCGGAAAGAGTACAAGCTCAAGAGGTAAAAGTAAAGCCGGGTGTTCCCTTGGGAACACCCGGCTTTACTTTTTTGATTGTGCTACCGTGCGTAGCTAATCACTCTCGTCTCACGGATGACGTGGACTTTGATTTCACCGGGGTAGCGAAGCTGGGCTTCGATACTGGTGGCAATGGTGCGAGCGAGGTTGTTGGTCTCAAGTTCATTCAAAGCAGATGGGTTTACCAACACGCGGATTTCACGTCCTGCCGCAATGGCGAAGGCTTTTTCAACGCCAACGAGCTTGGTGGCAATACCTTCAAGGTCCGATAGTCGTTTGATGTAGTTTTCAATTGAGTCACGTCGAGCACCTGGGCGACCGCCAGAGATGGCGTCTGCCACCTGCACGATAATACTTTCCGGTGTTTCATACGGATATTCTTCATGGTGCGCGCGCATAGCAAGAATAACTTTTTGATCAACGCCATATTTTTCGAGAATGCGGATACCGATTTCAACGTGCGTACCAGCTACTTCGTGACTGACACACTTCCCGATATCGTGTAACAACGCTCCAGCTCGAGCAATTCCAACGTCAGCGCCGACTTCTTCAGCGATCATGGCAGCAATATGTGACATCTCAACAGAGTGCCAGAGAACATTTTGGCCGTAGCTCGTACGGAAATGGAGGCGTCCGAGAATCATGACCAGATCAGGGTGCAGGTTTGGTACCTTGGCTTCATAGGTAGCCTTCTCACCCATAGCTTTAATAGTCTTCGCCACTTCAGTGCGAGCTTTTTCTACCATTTCTTCAATCTTGGCTGGTTGAATACGACCATCTTTGATAAGGGCTTCGAGTGCAACCCGGGCGATTTCTCGGCGGATTGGGTCAAAGCTTGAGAGGACAATGTAGCCTGGTGATTCGTCAATCAAGACATCTACCCCGGTAGCTCGCTCAAAGGCTCGAACGTTTCGACCTTCTTTTCCAATCACCTTACCCTTAAGGTCATCGCTTGGGATTTCGATGTGTGAGGTCATGGTGTTTGGCGGGATGTTGTTGCCCACGCGGTGAATTGCTGCCAACAATATATTGGTAGCTTTTTCTTCATAGGCCTCTTCACCAGTTCGTTCAATCTTCTGGAGCCGAGCTTTGAGGTCCTCTGCTCGTTCATCTGATACTTGTTTCACAATACGCTCAAACGCTTCTTCTCTAGTCAGTCCAGCGACTGCTTGCAGGGTCGTTTCAATTTCAGCTTTTCGTTCATCGAGCTGTATTTTGATAGACTTTACCTGGTCGATTTTTTCTTGCAGTGATTCTTTCTGGGAGTCGAGGTCAATTTGGCGGTTATCGAGAAATTCCTCACGCTTGGTGAGGTGGGCTTCTTTTTGTTCTAGCTTCTCTACAGTGTGTTTTTGGCTTTGTTTTGCGTCCTGCAAAATCGCTTCCGCTTTCTCTTCGGCTCGTTCAATGACGGCAATCGCTTTTCCTTCAGCTTCTAGTTCTCGTTCTTTTAAGCGTAATTCAAGTGAAGATCTTTTGGATAAGGCGTGGAGGTATCTGACGTAGTATCCGGCTCCAGCGCCGATAAATAATGCAAGGGCCAACGCAACCGTGAATAGCAAGGGTGGCATGGTTGGTTCTTAATTTAATTCGTAACGGTTCATCCAGCACTGTACTAGAATTTTTTGGGTTTGTACAGAAACGCCACCCGGATGTGGGTGGCGTATGGTCGGCGGGGAGCTGGATACTTATTGGGGGGTTGCGTACAACTACCTTGGTATCATCTTTCTCTTCGCCGGAGTTGCTGGGACTGAGCTGATGGGAGTCAGTCAGTGGCGGAAGGTTGAGAGGCCTTTAGTCTCCTTCACCACCACCGTGCGGTTGGGTCTGGTGGGCGCCCCAGGCTTCGCGAAGAATCGTTCGTCTCATGTGGTGCATCCTCTGTTAGAGCAAGACCCTCGTCCTCGGTGTGAGGTGGGTCATTAAAAGTGTAGCATGTGATTTTGAATGCAAAAAAAGGCAGGACCAAATGGTCCTGCCTTTTTTTGGTAGAGGAAATTACTTGTAGATAGCGTCAATAATACCGTAGGCGAGGGCCTCTTCGGCATCCATAAACATATCACGGTCGACATCGGTCTCGATTTTGCTCAGCTTCTGCCCTGTTGCTTTCGCGAGCATTTTGTTGAGTCGGTCACGGGTCTTCAAGATATGCTTGGCAGTGATATCAATATCAGACGCTTGGCCGTAGGCCCCGCCTGATGGCTGGTGAATCATGACTTCAGCGTTTGGTAGTACAAACCGCTTACCCTTGGCTCCTTGAGAAAGAATCAGTGAACCCATTGAAGCAGCGAGTCCCACACACACGGTTGCTACTGGCGGTTTGATGTGGTGCATGGTGTCGATAATTGAGAGTCCAGCGGTAACGCTTCCACCAGGTGAGTTGATGTAGAGAAAGATGTCTTTTTTTGGATCTTCAGCTTCGAGGAATAAGAGCTGCGCTACGACCAAGTTGGCCATGTAGTCTTCAATTGGCCCGGTAACAAAGATAATTCGTTCTTTGAGTAGTCTTGAAAAGATATCAAAGGCTCGTTCTCCACCTTGGGTTTTTTCGATTACCATCGGGACGAGTTGGGCAGTTATGTTTTTTTCGTGTTTCATTTCCATACGTATTGATTATGACGAAGTTCAGAATAGTCATGACAGGAGACTTCGTGTATCGACATCGTACCAGAAAAGTTATAAAAAAACAGCCGGTGGACCGCTTCGGTCCACCGGCTGTTTTTCTTAGAAGCTTTCGAGTTTTTTCATCACCGCTTCATTCAAGAGAACTGATGCGACATAGAGTCGAACTCGGTGTTCATCAGCGTCTTTAAAGCGTTCCATGAGTTCTTTGGTCTGCGCGGTCACGGCTCCTTGGTCTGGGGTAATTTCTTCTACTTTAGCTATTTCATTTAATACTAACTGTAGTTTTGCTCGCTTTTCGGCCGCTGGTGTCCATTCGGTAGCTAACTCTTCTTTGGTTTTCTTGATATGGGTGAGGTAGTCATCCATTTTAAGTTCAGCTCGGTCAAGGTCTTCTTGCATCTGAGCGAACATTTGATTGATTTCAGAATCAATCAAAATCTTCGGCAAGACCATCGTCGTGTCATCAATGATGCTATCGGTGAGAGCTGCTCGATGCCTGGCGACGTTGTCGTTTTGTTTTTCAATCGTGAGGTGTTCGCGGAGTTTTGTCTTCAGGTCATCAACACCAGTGAACTGACCTGGCTGTCCGAGTGAGATTGCTACTTCATCGGTGAGTTCAGGAATCACCAATTTATGTAAATCTTCCTCACTTTCAATCGCATCACCTTCTGCTAGAGCTGCCTTACTTTGCAAACGGTCATAGGCTGCTTTTTGGCGAAGAATATCTTGGATTTTTTCATCTACCTCTGCGTCGGTGACTTCATCACTTGGTCGGTCAGCATTTACCTTCTTTGCAATAGCTTTGAAATCAGGCAGGGTAATTTCTGGAAGGACAGCTACGGTAGCAGTAAAGCCCAAGGGATTCCCCGGAGCAATCTTTGTGATTTCAATGGCTGGTCGGCCGATGGCATCGATTTTGTGCTCATCCAAAATATGTGGGTAGGCGTGCGCGATAGCTCTTTCAGCCATCTCAGCGAGTACCGCCATTTCACCAATGTGTTTTTCAAGGATATGACTCGGAACGTGACCTTTTCTAAAACCATCAATCTGAATATTTCGGCCAAGTGAAACCAACGCAGCATTTCGCTCGCTTTCTAGCTCTACAAAGGGTAATTCTCCCGAAATCTTAACTTCAGATCCCGGTAGTGCTTCGATGGTAAAGGCGGTTTTAAAATCAACCGTGTGTGAATGTGACATAGTGATGAGCAGTGTATCAAAAAGATTATAAAAAGCCACCTTTTGGTGGCTTTTTAGCTGACGTTGTCCTGTTTATGGTTGCGCTTCTGCTTCGACAGCTGCACTAGCCTCAAGTTCAGCTTCAATGGCCTGTAGTTCTGCTTCAAGACCATCGAGACTAGTGCTTTCAAGATCGGCTTCAATGGCGTTTAGTTCATCTGACGTACTGACCGTATTGAGTGCTTCAACTTGAGCTTCTGCGGTGGTACTTTCTGGCTCGTTATTTTGTTCAGCGGTTGGTCGGACTGGTACTGCTACTGGGTTACTTGTTTGATTTTGTAGGACAATGAACCAATAGTACATTCCACCTAAAATACCGATGAGCAACACTACGAGTAAAAACAAGACCGGTCCATTTGCTACTGTTTCTGGAACCGGATGATTTGTTTCAGTAGTTTTAGTTTCATTCATACTATTGTTGGTTAGCTGGTTCATCAATAATCGGTGTTTCAGTCGGGACTGGATTGCTCAGGGCACCTCTGAGGTCAATCAGTACAGTCCGCAATTCAGTAAACGCTGTTCGAATATTATCACGTGTTTTGAGATAACTTACTTGGACATCTCGCCAGGCTTGTCTTGGTTCTGGACTACCAGTCACTTGCGCTACACGTTCATCAATATCACTCATCTCAAGCACAGCAGCATCAAGTGCAACTTGGGCACGAGCGAGGGAAGCACGAGCGATGGTTACATCAACTCCAGTTGCTTCAAGCTTATCCATTCGAGTACCAAATCGGGTGGCAATATTTTGCAGACGGTTGATGTACGCATCCAACCGATTACTAATATTAGCAGCCAGATTTGTGATGCGCGCCTGGGTTCGTTCTTGGAGGATAATTGCTCGAGTATCTTCTTGCACAGATACTGGCGGTTGGACTGGAGTAGTGACTGGTTCAGTTTGAGTTGGTATCGGAGTTTCTTCTGGTACAGGTTCTTCGCTTACTTCAATTTGAGCGTTCGCGATATTACCGAGTCCAAGACCCAGGATACAAAAGCTAAGAAAAATAGTACGAGTGAGTATCATGGCTCAATAATAAAAGGTAACCGCCGGTGTGGCAAGGCCACACCGGCGGTTACTGCAACATAAGTCTGTTTATTTCGCTTGGTAGAGTCCTCGACTTCGTTCAAACGCCTCCTTGGCCTCCTTTGCTCCATGCCAGGCACCAACTTGTACTTCTTTATTTTGAACTTTCTTATAGGTTTCAAAGAAGTGGGTCATTTCTTTCACAAAGTGCTTGTTCAAATCACCCAAGTCGTGTACATCTGCAAAGCGTGGATCATCAACCGGGACAGCCACGACTTTATCGTCACGTTCACCACCATCAATCATTTCCATAATTGCAACCGGCCGGGCCTTTACAAGGATTCCTGGAGCAAGCGGGTGAGTGGTTACCAGTACCACATCAAGCGCATCTCCGTCATCAAACAACGTTTGCGGTACAAACCCATAATCAAACGGATAGTCTTGAGCAGTGTGCATCACGCGGTCAAGGGCGATGATGCCGGTTTCTTTATCGATTTCGTATTTGTTCTTTGAAAACTTAGGGATTTCAACAATAACGTTCATTTCGTCGGCGGTTCCAGCTGGGATGTCGTGTAATAGATTCATGTGTATATAAGATTAGAATGCTCGTATCCTACCGCAGGAATGAGAAATCGAAAAGAGTAAATATAAAACAGCGGGGCGGCCTGTGGCCGCCCCGCTGTTTTGTATTGTTTATTTTGATTACGCTTTATCAGCTTCTGAGTTCATCAACTCCTCAGCTTCTTCGGGAGTATCAATGGTATTTTCATCCACTGAGTCGTCAGTGACATCTCGGTCAGTTGTTTCTTCCATTGCTTCGAGCACTTCTTCGATATCTGGCTTAGTAGTTGTAGCGTCTTCGCCTTCAAGGACTGCTTCGTCTTCACCAAACGCGGTATCAGCAGGAGCTACGAAGTCGACAGTACCGTCTGCATCAGCTTCAGCGAGATCTTCGCCAGTCTTTTGCGAGATAATATCAATCTTCCAACCAGTGAGCTTGGCAGCGAGACGTACATTTTGTCCACCACGGCCAATCGCCAGCGATTGTTGGTCAGGCGAGACTTCAACAATCGCATGACCACGTTCACCTGTTTCTTCATTTGGTTCAGTCTGAATTTGAATATCAAGCACTTGAGCTGGAGAGAGAGCGTCTTCAATAAATTCAATTGGTTCTGGTGACCATTCGATGATATCGATTTTTTCACCACCAAGTTCACTCATGACGGTTGATACACGCACACCTCGTTGTCCCACAAGTGAACCAACTGGATCAATGTGCTTATCGTGAGCATAAACAGCAATCTTCGATCGAGCACCGGCTTCACGTGCCACTGCCTTCACCTCTACTGCACCAGTTTGTAGCTCAGGTGCTTCAATCGCAAAGAGGTGCACCAAGAAATCTGGATGTGAGCGTGAGAGCTTGAGAAAGATACCTCGTGAGGTTTCCTCCACCGCGAGCAAGAGCGCACGAATTCGTTCTCCTGGTTTAAATCGTTCGCCAGGGATTTGGTCTTCGTACGGCATAAGCGCTGTAACACGTCCAAGGTCTACATAGAGATTGCCTCGTTCGAATCGTTGCGCAAATCCGGTAACGATATCGCCAGCTTTTTGTCCAAATTCAGCCAGTGCTGAATCTTTTTCAGCTTCTCGAATCTTTTGCATGATGACTTGTTTCGCAGTTTGAGCCGCAATTCGTCCAAAATCATCCTTTGACTCAAGCGGGAAGACCATTTCTTCACCGACTTCAACACCCTTTTTAATCATACGAGCAGTTGAAAGCATGATGTGCTTTTCTTCATCAAAGCGGATTTTTGCGTCGCTCCCTTCTACTACTTCTTCTGGTTCTTCCTCAATCTCTTCACCTTCTTCAGGTTCTGGCTTTAGCATACTCTCGTCAACCACAATTTTAATTTGGTTGAAGATAGTTCCACCGCTATTTAAGTCAAATTTGGCAGTGATAATTTGCCCTCGTTTTCCGAATTCTTTCTTGTAGGCAGTAGCGAGCGATTGTTCAATCGCATCGATCATTCGCTCGCGCGGGATACCACGCTCCTCTTCCATTTCTGCTAAGACAGAGTTGATTACTTTTAAGTCAAACATAAGATATTTTTATATTACGCTTTAGAGTCAATTATGGCTCTAAAACTGGGTTTTATATGTAATTGTGTTCGTTAGTTCTCTTACGAAGACTGCCCGGCCACGTGGCCGAGCAGTCATTCATCAGATGGTTGTTAGTGTACTTTGTTTTGATTGATTGTCAAAGTCAGATTATTTCGTGTACATCCACAGCGGTTATCTAGTCGTGAGTGATATACTAATTGCAACACCGGAGGTTTACTAGTTCCTAAGTTCTGTTTGTTGTGCGAATTCAAGATGAACAACTCAAGCGATTTATTCTCGACGCTGGTCTCATCACCAAAAGTGATATTGCTGCGGCTGAGAAAATTGCAAAAGATGAAAATCGAAGCTTAGCTGAAGCTCTGATTGCACATGGACACATGACCGAGGACGATATGCGACGCGTCGAGTCATATGTACTCGGCATTCCCTTCGTCTCACTGAAGAACGAAAAGATTGATTTTGCGACCCTTACCCTCATCCCTGAGCCGGTGGCTCGAACGCACAATATTATTGCGTACAAGAAGAATGAAGACTCATTGGAAATCGCCATGCTTGATACGGCTGACTTGCCGGCGATTGATTTTATTAAGAAGAAAGTGGGACTCAAGATTCAACCACGATTGACTGACACGGAGTCGATGCGCATGGCTCTGCGGCAATACCAAAAGAATCTTAAAGACGAGTTTGGTGACCTTATCATGAAAGATGCTTCAAATCTGAAGCTGATGACTGACGAGAACGGGGAAGAGATGAGCGAGAGCGACCTCAAAAAAGCGGCTGAGGACTTACCCGTGGTACGGATTGTGGAAACACTCCTGCGTCATGCGATTATTCAAGGTGCATCTGATATTCATATTGAACCACTAGAAGAAGAAGTGTTGGTACGGTACCGCATCGACGGTATCTTAAATGATGCTATGAAGCTCCCAAAGCTAGCGGCCGGTAGTATCGTGGCTCGACTTAAGGTTCTCTCTAACCTCAAGCTTGATCAAAAGCGTTTGCCTCAAGACGGACGGTTTAAGATGGAGATGGATGGTCAAAAAGTAGCCTTCCGCGTCTCAATGCTGCCAGTCTTTTTTGGTGAAAAGGTAGTTATGCGTTTGCTTCGCGAGAACCGCAGTGGCTTTTCACTTGAAGGTATTGGTTTCCACGGTAGTACCTTAGAGAGAATTCACCGCGCTACGCGAGCAACGACCGGAATTATTTTGGTGACTGGGCCAACTGGGTCTGGAAAGTCGACATCACTCTATACCATTCTCGACTTACTTAATACACCAGAAGTAAATATCTCTACCATTGAAGATCCTATCGAATACCAAATGGCTCGGGTGAATCAATCACAGGTAAAGCCAGAAATTGGCTTTACCTTCGCAGCTGGACTTCGCTCACTCATGCGTCAGGACCCAGATATCATCATGGTGGGAGAAATTCGCGATGAAGAAACAGCCAGTCTCGCTATTAATGCGGCCCTGACCGGGCACTTAGTGTTGGCTACCCTTCACACCAACTCAGCGGCTGGAACGGTCGCTCGTCTTATCGATATGGGTGCGGAATCATTTCTTCTCGTGTCTACGTTGCGAGTAGCGATTGGACAGCGTCTGGTGCGAAAGTTGTCTGATGACAAGTTGCCATACATTCTCACCAAAGCTGAGCGTGATGAACTTGGCGAAAAGGTGAACTTGGATACCGTTCTCAAAAATCTTAAAGCCGAAGGAATTGTCAAAGCAGATGCAACCTGGAACGACATCACGTTTTATCATCCAAAAGAAAAAGGGGAAACTGAAGATGGCTTCAAAGGACGAATGGGTATTCATGAGGTGCTTGAAATGTCACCAACGTTAAAAGAAATGGTGATTGCCAACAAAACGGGTGATGAACTGGAAGCTCAAGCTAGACGCGAAGGCATGCTTTCAATGATTGAAGATGGTATTTTTAAAGCAGTGCAAGGACTCACGTCAATTGAGGAAGTGCTTCGCGTAATTAACGAATAATTAAAATGGCAACATTTACGTATAAAGGTGAAGACAAGGAAGGAAAAAAAGTAACCATTACGGTCACTGCCAACGATAGGTTTGAAGTATATGGTATGGCCCGTGAGTCCGGCCATACAGTGTCGACCATTAGTGAGAGTGGGCGGTTTGACTTCAAAAAATATTTAAATATTGAAAAAATTAATTATTACCTGAGCCGAGTAAAGGGTGATGAGTTGGTGATGGTAACGCGTAATATGGGCTCCATGTTAACTGCAGGACTCACGGTCTCACGAGCGCTGTCGGTGATTGAGCGTCAAAGCAGTAATCCTCGGTTGAAGGGAGTGATTAAGATGACTATTGAGGATATTAATAAAGGTAATGCCTTCAATGAGTCACTCAAGAAGTTCCCAGAGGTATTTGATGATTTGTATGTATCAATGGTTCGAGCTGGAGAGGAAAGCGGTAAGTTAGCTGATACGTTACAAACACTCGCCATTCAAATGGAGCGAGCCAGTAACCTGAAGAAAAAAGTTAAGGGTGCGATGATTTACCCGTCAATCGTTATTATTGTCATGGTTATCATCGCAATTTTGATGATGATTTATGTTATGCCCCAAATCACTGGTGTATTTAAGGGTATGGATAAGGAACTTCCAGCGACGACGAAATTCTTAATCGGAGCCAGTGATTTAATGGTTAATTACACCGTGTTTGTACTCGGCGGATTAGTTGGAGGGATTGCCGGCTTTATCTATTTTTTACGAACAAAACTCGGTAAATTTATTACGTCATGGATAGTAGTTCGTTTGCCGGTCATAGGTACATTGGCGAAAGAAACGAATGCCGCTCGTACCGCTCGAACTCTTTCTTCACTCTTAAACTCTGGAGTTGATGTGATTAAATCGATTGATATTACAGAAGAAGTTCTTCAGAATGTTTTTTATAAAAGAATTCTCCATGAAGCGGCGCTGCGAGTTGAAAAGGGAACAGCTTTATCAGAGGCATTTATTGAACGAAAAGATTTATACCCAATTTTGGTAGGAGAAATGATTTTGGTAGGAGAAGAAACAGGACAAATTGCGGGCATGTTGGGCGAGCTTGCGATTTACTATGAAACAGAAGTAGAACGAAAAACGAAAGATCTCTCAACAATTATTGAACCATTGCTAATGGTAGTGATTGGTGGGTCTGTGGGATTCTTTGCCCTCGCTCTGATTGCGCCAATTTATTCAATTTCAGAAGGAGTTAATTAGTCATGAGATATCGAACCTACAATCAAAACGGCTTCTCATTGGTAGAGGTGATTGTAGTGGCAGCGGTATCAACGCTTATTTTTGGTGCGTTATTTGCTTCGTTTCAGTACACGATTCAGCTCATGAATAACTCAAGGGCGAAGCTCAGTGCGCTGTCTTTGGCAAATGACCGCTTGGAATACATTCGTTCATTACCATACAACGACGTTGGCACTATTGCTGGAATTCCACCTGGAGCAATCCCGCAAAATAGCACGACAACGTTGAATGGAATCGAGTTTGCGGAACGTGTTCTTATCGATTATGTCGATGATCCGGCCGATGGACAAGACACTGCGACAACCAGCGATAGTAATGGTATCTCAGCTGATTACAAAAGAGTGAAAGTAGAATACACGTGGACCATAGCCAGTACCACGGATACACTTTCACTTATAAGTAATATTGTGCCGCGCTCAATAGAAACTACTGATGGTGGAGGTACAATTAGAGTTACAGTGGTAGATGAGGAATATGCCTTTTTGCCTGGAGCTAGTGTGCGACTAGTAAATAATTCAATTACTCCATCGATTGATGTAACGAGACTTTCAAATGCTCAAGGAGTAGCACTTTTTTCCGGGGCACCGGCCGGGAGTAATTATGAGGTATTTGTAAATGGGAGCGGTTATTCAACTGATCAGACATATCAAGCAACAACGAGTAACCCGTTGCCTGTACTCGCGCCATTCTCAGTATTGGAATCTGATATTTCAGCCGTGACATTTCGGATTGATGAGGTAAGCGACCTGGATGTTTTTGTGTATGATGACGTCATAGAAAATTCTTCTCAGGAGATATTCAGTGATAGTAATGGTATTGCAAGCGCGGTAAATACTGTTGTACAGAGCGGTCGGTTAGAGCTTATTAATACAGCTGGTTCGTACGCTGCATCAGGTTTTGCCTATCTCACTACCATTGCTCCAGCTAACATTTCCAGATGGGAAACAGTTCGAGTTGCAGCTGACCTACCGGCGGGAACTAATTTTATTATAAGGTTCTACACTGATGACGGTACTGGCACGTACACGATTATTCCTGACAGTGAGCTTGAGGGAAATGGCGTCGGGTTCACAGATACCTTAATAGATATACGTGATTTAGTTTCTGTAACCTATCCTGAAATTGTGTTAGGGATTTCGCTCACCACGAGCAATGCTGCTGTAACACCAGAAATCAATGAGCTGGAAGTGTTTTATCGAGAAAGCCAATCACTATTAAGTGGACTTCCCATTACATTGCGAGGGAATAAGTTGATTGGAACTGAAGTAGACCTAACACCAATTTATAAATATTCAAATACTGTTAGTACTAATGGTTCAGGCCGCGCAGATTTTGATGATATGGAGTTTGATACGTACACTATTGGTGTACCTGGTGGGTATGACATCGTGACGGCGTGTCCTGATAATCCGTACCGACTTTACGCTGGAGTTTCAGATGATGTATACCTAGAGGTTACCCCAGCAGTCACAGATTCATTGCGAGTCAAGGTAGCTGATCCGCTAGGACGAGCGATTCCTGGTGCTGAGGTAACGCTTTCGCGAAGTGGATTTAGTGACACATCACGTACAAATTCGTGTGGACAGGCATTTTTTACAGGAGTTAGCCCAGAATCAGACTACCAAGTATCGCTTTCTGTATTACCGTATACCAGTGTAAATCAAACTGCAGTAAATATTTCCGGAAACAGTGAAGTGACTATAACTATGACCGAATAATATGACGTTTTGCTTACCTCAAAAGAATTCTGGAATGACGTTAGTTGAAATGGTTGTGGTCATTGGTATTTATACAATATTACTATTGGTAATTACCAATAGTATCTTTTCAATTTATCAATACAATGCCTACGCCATTGAACAAGCGGGAGAAATTGATAATGCCCGAAGAGGTATGACGCAATGGAATCGGGATGCTAAAGAAATGAATGTAGCCGAAGATGGTACGTTTCCCGTACGAGTAATTCAACCTCACCGATTCGGATATTTTAGTGATACTGACGCAGATAGTACAGTAGAATACGTTGAGTACGTCTTGGCGAGTACGACTGTTACCAAATATACCTACAATGCTACTGGTACACCTTTGACCTATAACTTTTCGACTCCCGATTCTTCAGAAGTGCTCTCTCGCTTCGTACAAAATATTCTTCAAGGAACTTCTACATTCTTTTACTATGACGATTCAGGTAATCAGCTCGGCACCTCATCCCCACTCCTTGATGTAAGATATATACAAGCACAGATAATTGTTAATATTGATCCAGAACGATCTCCTGGTGAGTTTATGCTTCGTTCAAGTATTGCACCCCGAAACCTCAAGGATAATCTATAAGTATGAAATCTATGCAACAAACAAAACACGATACACCAAATAATGCCGGGTATCTCCTTGTGCTTGTACTCGTTTTTGGAGCAATTTTTCTAGTGATGATTAGTTCATTTGTGGGATTTGTAGTGACGCAAAATCAGGTAGTAAATTTTCGCTTTGAACAACAGCGGGCCACAGATATTGCCGAAGCAGGTTTAAATTATTACCGGTGGTTCTTGGCGCACAATCCGGGAGATGTGACTAATGGCACTGGACTACCAGGTCCATATGTTCAGCAATATATTGATCCAGAAGGTACGGCAATTGGAGAATATTCACTTGATATATCAAGCAATTCGTATTGTGGAAGTATTGCGGATATTGAAGTGACTTCAACTGGATATACGTACGAAAATCCGTCAGCCGTGAGTATTATCAGTGGTCGGTACATGCGACCTACAGTGGCTGAGTATTCGTTTATAACTAATGCCGGTGTATGGTATGGAGCAACGAGCGTTGTGAGAGGACCATTACATTCAAATCAGGGGATTAGAATGGACGCTACCCATAACTCAACAGTGGCAAGTGTTCAGTCTACTACCACTTGTGATTCTTCATTTGGTTGTTCGCCAAATCAAACAAGGCCAGGAGTATATACACTCGCAGGCACTCCAACCCCAGGACTTTTCTCTTACCCAGTAACATTGATTGATTTCAATGATCTAGCTCTCAATCTTGGTGACATGAAAACCAGAGCAGAAAATAACGGTGGCATTTATTACGGCCCAGCACCAGGTAGTAACTTCGGATATCGCCTAGTCTTTAATGGTAATGGAACAGTCACCATTAGACGCGTCACGGGAACTTCAGCTGATTATTTGTCGTATTCCTCACGTGAAGATTGGCATTACGGCGAGAGAAATGTGATTACCAATACCAGCTTTGTGGCCACTCGGACTATTAATCCAAACTGTCCGCTCATATATATCGAAGATAAGGTGTGGATTGAAGGAGAAATTGATCAGAAAGTAACAGTAGCAGCAGCTGACTTAGATGAGTCTGGTAATACTCCAATGGTATTAAATGACAATATTACATATGAGCCCGGAAGTAATGCTGGTCTCTTAGCAATTGCTGAAGGAGATATTGATATTGGTTTGGTAGTGCCAAACAATATGACTATCAGTGGAATATTTATTTCCCAAAATGGTCGTTATGGTCGAAATCGATATTTTGAGGATTATCTTAATAACAGTTACGATCAGTACGTAATCCGTAACCGGCTGGAGCTTCTTGGCACTGTTGTGACTAAGGAGCGAGCAGGTATTCGTTGGAATAGTAACGGAAATATTGTCTCAGGCTTTATTACTAGCAGTTCATCATTTGACCGAAACCAGGCTGAGAATCCTCCTCCGCTCATTCCGGCGACCTCACAGATCTCAACCTTTAGTAATTGGAATCAAGAAGGATAGGTTGAAACCTCATGCTACAATTTGGGCATGAGCACTAAAAAACCATTGATTGTCGGAAACTGGAAACTCAATCCGACTACCCAAAAAGAAGCGAGTGATTTGGCCGCAACGATTGCAAAGAAACAGAAGAAACAACTATCCGCGACCATTGTCGTAGCCCCAAGCTGTATTCACGTACCGTTGCTGGGTAAATCACTTGGGAAAGGTCCAGTTATGCTGGGGGCTCAGGATGTTTCAACCGAACCACTCGGTCCGTTTACGGGAGATGTCTCGGCACCACAGTTACGCGATTTGGGGGTTGAATACGTAATCATTGGACACTCTGAACGGCGAGCAATGGGTGATACAGATGAGATCATTCAAAAAAAAGTACTGCAAACTCTTAAATACAAGATGACTCCAATTGTCTGTGTGGGTGAACGGACCCGGGATATACAGGGTGGGTTTTATAGTTTTGTTGAAGCACAAATTCACGCCCTGGCAGCAGTGCTTGATAAAACCATGATAAAAAAAGTAGTGATTGCGTACGAACCGATTTGGGCAATTGGTACGGGTAAGACCGCTACCAAAGAAGATGTAAAGGAAATGCAACTCTTTATTTTTAGCACCCTGGTTAAATTGTTTGATCGCGCGACAGCTGCCAAGGTGACACTTTTGTACGGTGGTTCAGTTAAGGCTGCAAATGCCTTAGAACTTCATAAGGATGGTGGCATGGATGGATTTCTAATTGGCGGAGCCAGTTTAAAAGCGGAAGAATTTAATACTATTATTGATTTAGCGACCAAAGCTTAATATATGAAAAAAATTACTGAAGTGACTGATTTGAAAGGAAAGCGAGTGATTGTTCGCTCCTCGTTTAATGTACCAATTGTTGATGGGAAAGTTGGAAATGTCTTTCGAATTAAAAAAGCACTAGCAACATTACGATACCTCAAAGAAGCCGGAGCTCGGGTGATTGTGATTGGTCATATTGGTCGTAAGCTCGACGATACATTGAAGCCAGTGTTCGACGAACTAGAAAAATTCATGCCCGTTCGGTGGGGCGGAGTGATTACCAGTGATACATTCTCACAGCATGCAAACTTGCTCTCAGATGGAGATATCCTTCTCGCTGAAAATCTTCGGCAAGATCCGCGGGAAGAAGCAAATGATGCAGACTTTGCTGGTTTGATAGCAGCGTACGGAGACCTGTATGTAAATGATGCTTTTGACAACGCTCACCGGGAACATGCTTCTATGTGTGCTCTAGCCACGTTACTTCCAGCGTACGCTGGACTCAATTTGATTGAAGAAGTGACCGAGCTTGAAAAAGTTACCGTACCAGCTTCACCCTCACTATTTTTACTTGGCGGAGCTAAGTTTGAAACCAAGATGCCACTGGTTGAGAAATACCTAAAACTCTATGACCATGTCTTTATTGCTGGTGCATTGATGAATGATATCTTCAAAGCTAAAGGGTACGAAGTTGGACAGTCACTCGTTTCTGACGTTTCACTAATGGGTCTGTCATTTCTAGAAGATGCAAAACTCATCCTGCCAATTGACGTACAGGTTGATGGACCAAATGGAATCCGCACTTGTTCGCCACAGGAGGTGTTACCTGAGGAGCGAATAATGGATTGTGGTCCAGCGACTACAGCGATGCTGGTTCCATACATTACACAAGCTAAGACTGTACTTTGGAACGGACCATTTGGCGCCTATGAGAAAGGTTTTATCGAAAGTACTGAGAGTACGGCCAAGCAATTAGCTGAAAGTGAGGCGTTCTCAGTAATTGGTGGTGGAGACTCAGTGGCAGCAATTGAGAAACTTGGTCTCAATGACAAACTCGGTTTTGTTTCAACTGGCGGGGGAGCGATGCTTACCTTCCTGGAGCACGGAAGTACTCCCGCATTGGATTTACTCGCGTAGTTTTGTAGATCAGGGAGGTGTAAAAGATGAGGCTGACGAGCCTCATCTTTTTTATGAAACGAGTGATTGCCTCATCGTAGTAACTGATTACAGTATCACTATCTTAAAACTTATGCGGTGAGCTTTTTTACCATTAAAATCTTTTGTTTGGAGCGAGAATCTCTATATAAATCATGTAAACCAATATTGATTTCAGAGTGTGTTTCAGGCGGGGTACATTTTTTGTTTATGCTGTAGTTAAAGACTGGAGAAAACGGTATGCCTGAGTATTTCACCTTAGATCCAAGAGCGATAACGCAGATACCTTTTTTCTGTTCTTGATTTACATACCATTTTGCAAACTCTAAAAGGTGTCCAATCTTTGCAGGTTGCCAACCATCTTTTTTAATTTCTGAGATAATTTCACGTACTGAAAAATGTTCTTCGGTATGTTTAATTTTAAAAAAGTTATATTCCCATGTACCCGCTTGTTGCGTCGTTATCGGAAAGCACTTGTCATTGATAGCTTCCTTATTAAATTCAGTACCAATAAGACTGGTGACATATGTTTTTATAGGAATTACTGAGACACGAACTGAAGTTGACATACACATTGTGATAGGTGGATATTTTTAGAGGGTTAGATTGCGTACTCAATTTTGTATTGTTGAAGCTAAGGCAGCGGCGAGACTTGTGGCCTCACCGTCTTCATATTCACCTCGCAAGGGTTTCTCAAACGTATCATCATCCGTAAAACGAGGGATAACATGCAAGTGGGTATGAAATACCTCTTGTCCGGCCGCGGCACCATTATTCATAAAAAAATTGACGCCATCGCACGCTAACGTTTTATTTGAGCCTTGGCAATCAGCTGCGCTACTTTCATAACGTGGCCTAATGTATCAGGGTCACATTCAATACCATTCTCGCTTGGTACTTTAGGAATCACCAGGGTATGTCCGGGTTGAATTGGACTGATATCGAGGAAGGCCAGAACAGTATCGTCTTCGTAGATAATGTCGGCTGGTACTTCACGGGCGATAATTTTGGAAAAAATAGTAGTCATACGCTGTAAATGGTACCATAGCTCTCACGTATGACTACCATGTATCAGTTTCCTGCCGAGTCAACAGTTGATGGTGCTTCTTTAAGTCACACAACACTCCTGTCAGAGTTACTCAAGAATCGTAACCTCACCGATGAGTCAGAGATAGCAAATTTTCTTACCCCAGATTACACTGCTCAATTGCATGATCCATGGTTGCTGCATGACATGGAACCTGCTGTCGATAGAATTCTGGCGGCGATGGCAGCAAAAGAGCAGATAGCTATCTTTAGTGACTATGACTGTGATGGTATTCCCGGAGCTGTGGTAGCACATGACTATTTTAAAGCCATCAAATACGAACACTTTCAAAACTACATTCCCCATCGGCATTATGAAGGATTTGGTCTCAATACTGTTGCCATTGATACGTTGGCTGAAGCCGGCGTAAAGCTCATCATTACCATTGACTGTGGGACTTCAGATGTTGAAGCAATCGCTCATGCGAAAGAACTCGGCGTGGATGTGATTGTGACCGATCATCATGAGCCACCTTCAGTACTTCCAGATGCCGTTGCTATTGTGAATCCTAAATTAGGTAGCTACCCATTTACTGAACTGTGTGGAGCGGCAGTAATGTTCAAGCTTGTCCAGGCGTTACTGAGTCGTGGTACACATGATGTTGTTCCGGGATTTGAAAAGTGGTGGCTTGATATGGTTGGTATCGCGACGATTGCTGACATGGTACCGCTCGTGGGTGAGAATCGAGTGCTTGCCCACTATGGATTACAGGTGTTGCGTAAAAGTAGACGACCCGGTATTCAGCATCTTCTGCGAAAAGCCAAAATTGACCAAAGTAAAATCACCGAAGAAGACGTAGGTTTTACCATTGGTCCGCGTATCAATGCGGCCTCCCGGATGGACACACCCGAAGATGCCTTCCGCATGCTGGCTGAGACTGACGTAGTGACAGCCCACGGACACGTCGCACACTTAGAGAAACTCAACCAAGAACGTAAGACCATGGTCGCTCTCATGACCAAAGACTTACACAAACGGTTATACCTCATTGAGACGATTCCTGAAGTAGTAGTACTTGGTAACCCCGACTGGCGACCGTCCTTGGTAGGGTTGGCTGCGAGTAAGCTGGCTGAAGAGCACCAAAAGCCGGTCTTTCTCTGGGGACGCGATGGAAACGGAATTATAAAAGGCTCGTGTCGCTCAGGAGGAGGAATTAGTGTGGTGAACTTGATGGAAGCCAGTAGCGAGGTATTTCTCGAACATGGTGGACACCATTTCTCTGGCGGGTTTGCGGTGCGTGAAGATCATATTCATACCTTTGGTGAACGTCTCAATGAGTCGCTCCGGGCTCTCGGCGAGCAAGCGACGGTGAAGGAGGCTAAGACGATTGACGCTGCGCTTTCTCTTAATGACGTGAATTATTCGCTTATTCGTGAACTGACTAAACTAGCGCCCTATGGCACTGGTAACCCAAAACCACTATTTGCATTCTCGAACGTAACTCCACGCAAAGTAGAAGCCTTTGGCAAAGCTAAAGAACATCTCAAATTAGTATTTGAAACCAACGCTGGCCAACTAGAAGCCATCGCTTTTTTTGCAAAAGCGAGCGACTTCCCACGTTCTCCAGAAGAACATGAAAGCTTCACCTTAATTGCCCACGCTGAACAATCATTTTTTATGGGTCGGCAACAGATACGATTACGAATTGTTGACATAGTATAAAAATATATGTACAGTCTTGGCTGGAGGTGTACATGGAAAACATAATCGAGAATCCCCCACAATCTTTCAGGAGAAAAATGTTCCTCTTGGAAAGGTTCAGGGGTCATCGGCTAATATCAAATCATCCCAGCATGCCGTTATGCTGTTTACGTTTCTACGAGACTGATCAAAAGGCTTTGATTGCGACAATTTTGATTACTCGCGAGGACAAGGTACGCGATGTTGATACCTACGGTCTGGCACGGGTTGTCAGTATCGGCAAGAGCTCATTTACGGCTGAAGTGGTGGGGAAGCAGATTACGTTCCGTAAAGGTGAAAAGCTGATACCTGAGCTTCCGGTGTTGAAAAAGACACCTTCTCCGGGACGAGCTACTTCTGTCAAACGAGTGTGGTGAATAATTGCTGCTGCTGTGGGTAACTTCTAGTGTAAGGAGTTCGTTGATGAACTTGTCTTTAGTAGAGGGTGAATCCTACGTCGTCAACCACTACTTTCCCGCCCAAATTGTTCTCGAGGAAGGAACCTATTACGTTTTATATAATGGGTTCAAAAGACCCATTATCAGTGTCTCTGGATCTCACACTGATCCGGCGGCTGGGATGTATGTGAGTCGGCGAGTGAAGGTAGCGATTACTCCTTCACCGCTTACGTCAGCGGCACCTGCATAGGCAGGTGCCGCTTTTTCTGTTAGGCTAGAAGGATGAAGACAATTACTCTTTTTACAGACGGTGGCTCACGGGGGAATCCAGGTCCAGCTGCGATTGGTGTATACATCATCGATGAGTCCGGAAACGTAGTTAAAGAAGTGGCTGAAACAATCGGGAATGCCACCAATAATTTTGCTGAATATCAGGCAGTGATGCGGGGTCTCCAAACAGCCAAAGACTTGTTTGGGAAGCAGACTAAGGAAATTCATTTTGAATTAAAACTCGATAGTGAGTTAGTAAAGAAACAATTGAATGGTGAATACCAAATTAAAGAACCGGGACTCGTGCCACACTTTATCGAGATTCATAATATGCGAGTCTCATCATTTCCCAACCTCACTTTTACGCACGTTCGACGGGAATTTAATAAGGAAGCCGACCGGCTGGTGAACGAGGCCTTGGATGCATAAAGCGACTTGACCTGGAATGGTGCGGTGATACACTCATCAGTCGAAGTTCTCAAGAAAGGGGAAACAACATGGGTAAAAGTACAGATCCTAAACGCATGACTGATCTGGCTCTGCGATCTGAACATGTGAAGCTGGATCGTGAGATCAAAAAGCTCCAAAAACACCCAGACCAATCTCAGTCCTATTACGAAGCAGAAGAGCTCAGTAAGCGTAAACTGATTCTCAAGGAAGAATTAGACCGCCGTGTACAAGCGCGTGAAGCCAAGCAACAGGCTGATTCTCAGGTCACGGCTCACTCAGACGTGACTGGTCCTGAAGATTTGCCGCAGTTTGTTACTGCTGACGGTGCCCCTTATAGGCCATAACACATGTTCGTTCGATGCGGCCGGGGCTTTTTGCCCCGGCTGTTTTCTTTTATACTTATAAGATGTCGAATCGAATCCTTGCTACGCTATTGTTTGGGTTTTTGAGTGGCGTCGCTTTCGGAACTCTGTATCTACTACCACTTTCAGTGGTAGTTTTTTTATTGTTGATTGGGGTTGGGTTGGGGGTAGTGTGGCGAAAAAATAGCTCTGCTATTTTTTCG
>JBGSPE010000009.1:0-14664 GCA_041738755.1 Minisyncoccia bacterium
GGAGACGAAGGAGAAAGTGGTAAAAAGTGTCACTTTTGTCACTTTTTATGCGCACGAGACCCTTCGACTTAAGAATCTAGGGGATAGCGAAACGGTCAATCCCTGCTTGACCGTCCACGGTTCTTGCCCGAGACGGCCCGCGAGTACAAAAATAGCACCCAACAGGGTGCTATTTTGTTCGCGGAGGATGAGTGAATGACTAAATGTCATTCACGTTGGGATTCGAAGCCCGATTAAGCTGGATTGGAGGCGAAGCAGAACAATCCAGCCAATTGGGGTACTGAAACTGTAAGTTTCGAATCCCACATCCTCCGCACCTCACGGACAGAACACGAATATGTTCTGTCCGTTTGCTATTGCACGAGAGTATGGGATTTACCTATTTAAAATACTAGAAGTTTCTGGTGTCTCACTTTTTTTAAAATAACCAGACAGAGTTTGATAGGCCTTCGTTCTAAAAGCCAGGAGAGTGACGAGTAACCCAATGAACCCGGCGACAATAAATACGAGAGCAATCCCACGATTCGCTCCAGTACCAAACCAGTCACCAATCAAAAGTACTCCAGCACCGGTCGTCATAAACGGAATAAAGAAAAATTGAGCAATTGGTCCAATTAAAAATGTGGTGATAGGGGTGGCGGCCGATTCAACACTTTGCGCAAACCCAAACACTCGACCTTGTTTTTCATACGGCACAACGGTCTGAATGACAGTATGCTCAGCAGCTTCGACAAAAGGAACCAAGGTCATCCAAATCAACATACCAATACCGAGCAAAAGTATCGAAGGTTGAATTACAAAAAAGATACAGGTGCTCCACGTAATTACATTTACCAGTAACATCTGACGCAGAGGGTTTGCTCCCAGTCCAAACTTGGCAATAAACGCTCCACCGGCAATAAAACCAATACTTAAAAGTGAGAGCATAAGACCCCATGCTTCAACTGACATAAGTGATAGTCCATACGCGTCCATAAGCGCCATAAATACCCCACCTAAAAAGTTATTGAAAGTAGTGAAAAAAATGAGCGTGATGAGACTCGGAATTGCGATAACGGTTTGCCACGTTGTACGAAACTGAAACGTTTGTTTAGCACCTGGTTCACTAGATATCACTACAGTTTCTGGTAATGCGATAGTGAGAAGGTGAATAAGAACAATCACGGTAGCAACAATTGCCCCGATGAGAGCAATATTCATGCCAAAAAAGCCAATCGTGAGACCACTAATAATTGAAGTGACAGCAAAAGAAACTCCATTAACGGCGCCAATCATGCCATTGGCCTTATCTTTATCTTCTGTAAACAAAAGAGAGACGCTCGTTGAAAGTGCAATCATGCGGAGACTACCGGCTACACTTCCCAGCATTAAGACGACAATCAATCCCCACAAATAGGGGGAAGCAGGATTACTGAATACTTCTAAGGGAGCAGAAAAATAAATCAGCGCCCCAAGTGCATAGAAGAGTAATGACAGGATGCTTGAGTACATCATGGCTACTTTCTTTTTTGTACGATCAACAATATCACCAAAAAAAATAGCCGAGACCATGTTTGCTACCGCAAACACACCTGCGATATATGAGGTTGCCAGTACCGACTGAGTCTCAATATATACCCAAAACGTCAAGGCAAACCAGACAAATGTATTAGTTACGTTGGCGAAAAGTGAGTTGCCTAAGAGCGTATAAAATGTCAACTTTGGGTTCTGTATCATGGCAAGAATATAGCACGATTTTCAATAATGATTGCAAAAAAGTTGGGCGGGTGTACACTTTGTAATGAATTATCTTCTCCTTATTTATTTATTCTAACCTCAACTCTTTATGTCAGGACACCATCATGGTCATCATGACCATTCATCACATCACCACCATCATGCCCCGGGAACCAGAAAAGAAAAGATTCTCTTTGCCGCTTTTCTAAACCTTGGATTTACCATTATTGAGCTTATTGGAGGACTGCTTACAAACAGTGTCGCCGTCCTGGCTGACGCCGTACATGACTTAGGTGATTGTTTTGCACTCTTTGGAGCATACATCGCTGAAGGGCAAGCTGAGCGACCCGCTGACACCAAGCGTACCTTTGGGTACGCGAGAATCTCAGTGCTCTCAGCATTGTTTAGCGCAGTTATTTTGATTGTCGGTTCACTGTTTATTTTTATTGAAGCAGTGGGGAGGCTCTTAAACCCAGAACCAGTCTTGGCTGGCTGGGTTGCGCTCCTGGCTGTGTTTGGTATCGCAACTAATTATCTGGCGTATGCCAAATTACAGCACGGACATAGCGCTAACGAAAAAGTCTTATCGTGGCATTTGCTTGAAGATGTACTGGGCTGGGTGGCGGTCTTGATTGGAGCGGGACTGATGTATCTTACCGGGTGGTATATCATTGACTCACTCCTTACTATTGGCTTCACACTCTTTATTTTGTGGGGAGTTGTTCGGAGTCTCAAGGAAGTGGTCAATCTCATTATGGAAGGAGTACCCAGTCGTCTTGATCTTGCGAAGGTAAAAGATTCTCTCACATCAGTAGCTGGAGTGGTTTCAGTTCATGACATCCACGCGTGGTCACTTGATGGGGAGAAAATTATCTTGACGGGCCATGTGGTAGCAGCTGAAGGTCAGCTACATAATCGTATTGCTATCTACCAAGCACTTAAAGAAGTCTTAAAAGAGTATCATATTGAACATACTACGATTGAATTTGAAGAAGAGGGGGAAGCGTGTGAGGATCGCTGTGACTAGGATATTAAGATACAAGTTTTAGAAAAAGCGCCTGCGGAATATATTCCGCAGGCGCTTTGGATGTAATTTTTACCTCAGCATCATACGATGGACGAAGTAGCGTTCAACCTCTCGCATTTCACCGGTATGGTGCTTGAAGTCGGCAATGGCACAGTAGCGTGGAGCCCACACACCATCTTCAATACCATTGTGCACGGCCATTCCATTTCCAATACAGATAAAGGTATGTCGATTTTTCACTGTTCCGTCGAGATGGCGTTTGCCTTCAAGGATGCCGACGGCACCTGGGAGGGGTTCATCAGTTTGGAGCCAATTGTCAGGATCATTGGTGACTTCTGCCTCGAAGCCCTTCACTTCACTGTGTGTCGAGGCAAGTAGGCCAAGCACATGGTAAATTGCCGTGGTACTGAAGGCACAAGAAAGTTCTCCGTCACGAGTCACATCTTCGAGATGATCATTTCGCACAATATATAGGTTTTGGAACAGGTTTGTCCCAACACTATTTTCTGCCATCGCCAGCAGAGTATATACGTAGTCTATTTGACCACCTTCTTCGACTTCGATTTGGGTTGTCATAAGAGAGTCCTTTGCTCAAGTTGCGTCTCGCCAAAAAATACTACACAATATGAATATTGTCAAAATATGATAACTGATTTTTCGTTTCAAAATAACGCTCAACCAGCTCCACTGGATGTATTGGCCTCTCTCCGTATTGTGTCAGTCACGCACTGTGATTTTTCGGGTCAAGAAAAAACAGGTGAAATTATTATGCATCAGACTTTGGTAGATGATGTGCGCGGCTTTTTTGATTTAGCCTATCGCCTTGCCTTTCCGATTCAAAGTGTAATACCGATCCATAAGTCACCATTTTTCTTCGATGATGTGAGGTCTTGTCTGGCTAATAATTCTTCAGGATTTAATTATCGATATATTCATCAAACAACTCGTTTATCAAAACATAGCTTTGGGACTGCTTTTGATATTAATCCAGTACAAAATATTTACTGCGTCTACGATGCTGACGGCAAAGAGACGTATCGCTTACCCGCAGATGGTATATACAACCCTGTCGTACCTGGAACACTCACTGCTGATCATGAGCTGGTGCTCTTTTTAAAGCATCAAGGTTGGGTATGGGGTGGTGATTGGACAGCTGAAACAGGGCGAGTTGATTATCAACACTTTGAGAAGCCGTTAGGGTAAGTTATCTAGTTTCGGGTGAGAGTCAGTTCACCTTCAGAGCCGAGAAGGGTGAGGGTGTCATCTATGATAGAAAAGGTAACATCACCAGTAAGGGGGGTGGTGAATTCAGTTTCAAGTGAACCTTCACAAAATTTTTTTGTCATCGCGAGCGGACCAATGCTGAGAGTCGTACCGGTTGCGGTGTACGTCCCACTAAAATTGTTACAATCGGTCGTTCCCCTAAGACTTCCACTAATTCCGAACGTGAGCGTGAAATCGCTGGTCGTGGTTGAGCTTGGAGCTGTACTTGAATCCCATACCCAGGTCCCGGTAAGTACTGGTTCGGTTGAGGTGGCTTCTGTAATCACTTCAGGGCTTGCTTCTACTTCCGGTTCGATGAGTACTGAACTGTCGGTTCCGACAAAAATAGTTTCAGTATTGACGTAAATGGTCGCATCATCGCCTTTTGTCCAGAAAGCGATGCTGTTGTCAGTGTTCTGATAGCGGACACCTGAAGCTGTCTCAACTCGCTCTAGAAGTACATCAGTAAAAGATAGTCCATTCAAGAGCACGGTATCCCCGCGGTAACCGACTTGTACTCGAGCTGTGTCGCCATCATTAACGTACTCAATCACCGTTCGCTCGGCTGTCGCAGGATCAGACAAGACCGGTGCTTCTGCTTGTGGTCGTAAGAGGAAGAACCCTCCGATAATAAGAATGAAGAAAAAAATCCCCCCCACAATCAATTTTGTTTTCATAGTATCTGCATTGTACCACTCTAAAGGACCATCACAAGAGATGAAAGGGAGTCAGATTAACCCTTGTGGCGACAGGTACCTTTGACGGTGAGTTCAAGTTCTTCAACATCAAAATTTTGTAAACCAAGTAGCTTTTTAATCTTCTCGTCAGGTGCTGTAAAGTGAATAACTTTGTCACAGTCAGTACATACCGCATGGTGGTGTGGCTGGTTTTGGTATTCGTACAGCATTTCATCGGTCCCGAGGTTCACTTGCTTAATAAGCTTTGCTTTCACAAATAAATCAAGATTTCGGTACACCGTCACTAAGTCGATATCTGCCAGCTTGGCGTGGACTTCAGTAGCTGAAAGGGCACCGTGGTGGGCGCGTAGTACGGACAAGATACTTTGGCGTTTTGGAGTAAGTTTTATTTCCATATGCAATTTACTTGCATTTTAGCAGAGACTTGCTACACTGGCAATTGCAACTGATTTGCATTTATTATTATCTGACTATTGAATACAAACATATGTTTATTGAATCACTCGTAGCCGCTACCGCTATTGCTTTACTTTCAATAGTAGGGGTGGTTATGTTTGGAAGTACAAAAGTAGCACAAAGAACCCAGGTATATGTCTTACCACTGGCGGTAGGGACATTTTTGGCGCTCGTGCTCTATGAGTTAATTCCAGAAACATTAGCCGCAGCACCCGAGTGGGGTGGGGTAGTAATCGGAGCTGGGTTTATTGGTTTTTATGTGTTAGCGCACGTGCTTCACAAACGTTTCCATCGGCTTGGTGCGGATGATTGTGATAAAAAGGGTGGCGCTACGTTACTTCTCGTTGGAGATGCTGTACACAATGTGGTTGATGGTATTGTTCTCGGCGGCGCGTTTATGATTAGTCCTGTGGCCGGTGTGGCAGCTACGATTGGTATTGCTCTCCACGAAATACCACAAGAAATTATTGAGTTTGGTGTCCTCCTGCGGGCCGGGTATACCAAGCAACAAGCGGCACTACGAAATCTTTTGTCAGCGAGCAGTATTTTCTTTGGTGTAATTCTGGTATTTTTACTCGCTGAATTTGCTGCGTCGTATGTGTGGGTGGTTGCTGGTTTGGCAGCTGGAAATCTCTTGTATATAGCAGCTAGTGATTTATTACCACGCATTCACGCCGGGGGAGCAGAATATGGTTCTGCGGGGGTGAAGGTCGGATTGATTGTAATCGGTTTCTTTTTTATGGTTGCATTATTGGTGTACTCCCACGAAGCTTTTCCGCACGGTCATGAGCACGGGCACGAAGAACAAGACCATGAAGAGGTGCTTCACATGGAAGATATCCATTCTGAGGTCAAAGTCACTCAGTAACAAACATCCCCTACCTCTGGTGGGGGATGTTTGTTACTATCATACGTATGAAGCAACTGACGCTTGTAATAGTTACTCAAAATAATAGAGTCCTCCTTGGAATGAAGAAGCGTGGTTTTGGCGCAGGTCGGTACAATGGCTTTGGTGGCAAGGTAGAGCTCGGTGAATCAATTGAAGCAGCTGCCAGTCGTGAGTTGCATGAGGAGGTGGGACTCATTGCCTCTCATCTTATGTCAGTTGGACAGCTTCAGTTTGCGTTTGCTGATGATGCGCCTGATTTACTCGTCCATCTCTTTGTGGTTACAGCTTACACCGGTGAAGTGATTGAGAGTGAAGAAATGAAACCAGAGTGGTTTGGTTTTGACGATGTTCCGTATGATGAGATGTGGCCAGACGATCGGTATTGGCTACCAGCTATTTTAGACGGCAATGTGTGTAAAGGGCGATTTGTGTTTGATAAACCAAGCACCAAAGAATATACCAGCCAGATTTTAGAGAGTGAGATACTCATCAGAGCTACCCTTAGTGAGCTAGACTCAGTAAGATAATATGTGCGTTTGGATTACTCTTTTGTACCGCAGCTTTTGCTGCCTGTAACGTTGCTCCCGTTGTCACTACATCATCAATGATAATAATCGGTACGGTTCTGGTAGAGTTTTTCCTAGATACAGTAAACGCCCCCGTCATATTATGTAGTCGATCTGCTCGAGTGAGTGTTGTTTGAGCTTCAGTGTGTCGGGTACGCAAGAGGAGACTTGTATCAACTCGCGCGCGCCACGTGCGCGGAAGCTGCTTGGTGATTTCTTCAACTTGGTTATAGCCACGAGTCTTTTTTCGTTTTTGACTCAAGGGAATGGGAATCAGTGTGGCGTCCATATGGTTGGCATCAAGCCAGGTAGTTAGTACAAGCGCGAGATATTTTGCAGCATCTTCGTTGTGGTGAAATTTATTTTCAGTAATAAGAGCTGTGATAATTGGATTTTGGTATGTCAGTAAATAGATTATGTCTTCATGTCGTCGAGGGTTCAGTAGCCCGGTAATGATTTCAATTGGAGTAGTACGAATACACAGTTCGCTCGGTCGAGGGGGAAACAAAATATCTAAAATAGTATGCACTATCTTCAACATTACATATAGTATACGGCGGTCCCGTGGTGGTATACTAGTACCGATAGTATGAAAAGTCTCAAGGATATTTTTGCAAACTTAGCCAGTGGTGGTAGTTCGAATGTGGTAGGAATTGATATTGGTTCCTCATCCATTAAAGTAGTTGAAATAAAAGAAGATAAGGAAGTTCTTTCCTTAGTCACCTACGGTGAACTACAGCTTGGTCCGTACGCTCTAAAAGGTATCGGGGAATCGGTTATTTTGGATGCTAAGCGAGAGCAAGAAGCTTTGGTAGATGTCATGCGTGAGTCAGCGACAACTGCCCGTAAGGCGGTGTTTGCAATGCCGCTATCATCAAGCTTTGTAACCAATGTTTCGATTGAAGCTGAGCCTAAAGCAGACCTTACACCGCTCGTGCGAATTGAAGCACGGAAAGTAATTCCTGCGTCACTTAATGAAATCACTCTGGACTGGGCAGAGGTTGAAGCCAAAAAAGACCCCGCTCAAAATAAGTCAGAAAAAATGGCCGCCAGCAATCGACACGACGTCTTAATTGCCGCCATTCAAAATAGTGCTTTAGAGCGGTTTAAGGTATTGATGCAATTTGCTAATTTACAAGAACCACCAACTGAAATTGAATGTTTTAGTACTATTCGCTCACTCTATGAGTCGGCTGATGTCGATACCATAATTATTGATATTGGAGCTGTTTCAAGTAAGTTGTACATAGCAAAACACGGTCTTTTGATGAGAATGCACCGAATTCGAGCTGGGGGAGCTATCGCAACGGAGAAAATAGCCGAAACAATGTCACTTAGCTTTGAGGAAGCGGAATTACGAAAACAGAATGCAACTGATAAAGATCCTGATTTTGCTACGTTACAACGCGCACACCATAGTACGTTTGAGCGATCGTTTCGGGAGTTCAATCAAGTAATTCGAGAATACGAACAAAAGCAGGGTGTGATTAAATCACCAATTTATCTCTGTGGGGGAGGAGCGATGTTTCCCGGAATCGAACGACTGTTACAACAGGTAACTACCAGGGAAGTGGTAAAGGCCCATCCTTTCCGCAAAGTCTCTGCTCCTGCCTTTATGCAAGATACGCTCAAAGAAATTGGACCAACCTTTACCGCGGCGCTTGGAGCAGCACTTCGACACTTTGAGTAGTCGTCCACAGTTGACTGTACAAGTAAGCGAGTTGATAAAGGTATAATACTATTGTGCCAAACACTCCTCAAAAATCTTTTATTCCTCGTCAAGGAACTGCAACCAAGCGAAGACAAGGCGCTTCGAGGCGGGTCTATGTCTTTACTGTTCTCTGCTATTTCTTGTTATTTTCTACCCTCATTGCTACCGGTGCAGTGTTTATATATGGTCGGGTGATTGATGCTCAGTTAGAGGATGAGATTGTTGCCCTAAACGAAGCAATTGGTGTCTTTAATCAAGAAGAAATGAATAAGGTTCGTGATTTTGATATTCGGTTGCGACAAGCTCAGTTCCGGATTGATAACAGTGTATCAGCAGCTTCTATTTTTACGGCACTCGAGGCAGCAACCGTCAGAACGGTGCAAATTTCAGAACTAACATTGGAGCGAATGGCTGATACAGAATTTGTCCTAAACGCGAATGTCATCACCGATGGCTTTGACTCATCAATTTTTCAGCGAGGTATTTTTGAACGAAATGATGTCATTGAATCAGTAAAAATCGAAAACTTAGCCCTCGGTCAAGAGACTACTGGTGAAGGTCAAATAATAGCTGCCGGGTCGCAAGTTGCTTTTACTGCGAGACTTGGAGTACCGCTCACGAAAGTACCATTTATCCCAAATCAGAGTACGCCTGCGCCAGTTCCGGTGACTCCTCCGGTATCAACAGAAGCTACTAGTACCAGTACCGACAATGAGTTATCAACGAGTTCTGCAGCCTTACCAGCTAATACGATTACACCATGATTCCAAACGGCCTTTTTACTCAAATTGCTAGCGTAATTGTTTCTGTGGGAATTATTATTACGTATGTCAGACCAGAGTTTGCGGCAATTGGTGCTACGCAAGAGGAAATCGCAGTCTATCAAACTGAACGCGAAAAGATATCTCAAGTAAATGCACAACTCTCTGCTTTGGTGGCAAAGATGGACGAAGTTACTCAGGAAGATCAGCGACGTCTCAATGCGTATATTCCAGAGTACGTTGATGAAATTGCGGTGCCTCGAGACCTGCAATTTATTGCGGAAGAAGCTGGTGTTATCTTCGGGGGGGCAGGCTATGAAGGACAACTAAATTATACGTCCCCTGAATTAACTGATGAGGAATTGGTGTATTTTCCTTACGCTCATTCATTTTCAATGAACTTCCAAGCCTCATATGAGCAATTAAAAAATATGTTGCAGTTGCTTGAAAGTAATGAATATCCGCTTGAAGTGCACAACCTTACAGTAACAAGTGTCGAAGGAGGGTTCTTAGAGGTCCAGGCTGGACTGGTCACCTACT
Organism: Minisyncoccia bacterium; assembly: GCA_041738755.1. Classification (GTDB taxonomy): domain Bacteria; phylum Patescibacteriota; class Minisyncoccia; order Phycocordibacterales; family UBA918; genus OLB19. Next base: position 9,628 of record JBGSPE010000009.1, read on the forward strand.
CGCATCTAGTAGCTGATGAGGGTGGAGAAGAAGTCGAGGTAATTAATTAATATATGAAAAGCTCTTCAAAAAATATATTCATCATTCTCGGTATAGCAACACTTGCCTTCGCTGGCTACTACTTTGTAACCCAACGCGCGGTAGGTGAGCCTGAATTGAGTAGCTCTTCTCTTGATGTGATGCTCGAAAGCACGCAATCTTTTATTGAGTATCGACAAACACTAGATCAGATTACCTTCGACTTTGAGATATTTGAAGATGAACGATTTCGTACTCTTAGGTCGTACTCTGATCCTGTTGAGCCAAAGCCCGAAGGGAGACAAAATCCTTTTGCTCCAGTCGGAACTGACGGCGGTAGTGTTGTAACTTCTTCATAACGGTATGGATCCACTGCAGGTACTACGTCAACGTGGTGGAGTTGAGGAAACTTTTATTACTGAAGCTGAGCAACGTGCCTCAGAAACTAATCAGTCATACGAGACTATTTTTCTTCAGCTCGGAATGACACCGAACGATGTTCGGGATTTTTTTGCTGAGTATTATCAGGTTCCAGCTTTTAAAATCCCTGAAGGGTTCACTGTTAAGCAAGATATCCTCAACTACATACCGCAAGACTCCTCAACGCACTATCGATCGGTACCACTTGGAATTGATAATGATATTTTGCAAGTTGGGACAAGTAATCCTGATAATTTGCAGATGCGTGAGGCGCTCAACTATATCAGTACAAAAAATAATATTTCTTACCGATTGCTCTACATGTTGGACGCTGACGTCAGTCGGGTGCAGCAATTTTATACTAATCTTGAAGGGGATGTTGGGGTGGCTCTGGAAGGACTTGAAAGTGAGCTCAATGCTGAAATTGCTGCCAGTTCTGAAGAGGCAGCTGAACAGACTAAAGCCTCGGTAGAACACATTGAAGAGGACGCCCCTGTCACGAGGATTGTGGCAACAATTTTACGCTATGCCGTTGACGGGAAAGCCTCTGATATTCACATTGAACCGGGCCGAGCTAAAGTAGTGGTACGATTTCGCGTCGATGGTGAATTAGCTACGAGTCTTGAGTTACCTAAGACGGTCCTTATGGCACTGGTAGCACGCGTCAAAATTCTCTCCTCCATGCGCCTTGATGAACGACGCAAACCGCAAGACGGGCGGTTCTCGGCAACGTTTGATAATCGTAAAATCGACTTTCGTGTTTCGATTCTTCCTACCAGTTATGGTGAAAAGGTAGTAATGCGTATTTTGGATAATGATAAAGGCGTCAAAAACCTAGCTGAAACCGGGATCGATGCCCGTAATATTGAACTAATTAAAAAAATTGTCCAAGAACCGTACGGAATTATTTTGATTTCTGGACCGACTGGTTCTGGTAAATCAACGACACTGTATGGAATGCTTGGGGAAGTGGACCGGGCTACTAAAAATGTACTCTCACTTGAAGATCCGATTGAATACTCAATAGATGGAGTGAGTCAGTCTCAGGTACGACCAGAAATTGGGTATACCTTTGCGCAAGGACTCCGAGCTGCTTTGCGTCAGGACCCGGATATTATTATGGTAGGAGAAATTCGAGATAAAGAAACTGCACAGCTCGCAATTCAAGCAGCCCTCACGGGGCACTTAGTACTCTCTACGATTCACACCAACAATTCAATTGGTGTGATTCCGCGGTTAATTGATATGGGGGTTGATCCGTACCTCATCGCGCCGACGCTCAAGTTGGCAATTGCCCAGAGATTGGCTCGCAAATTGTATGATGGTGAAGGAACTGAAGCGCCGATTGACGCCAGTATGAAAATGATGATTGAAGATACCTTCAATACGCTTCCCAAAAAATACCATAGCGCAATACCAGATAGTCGTACGATTCTTCATCCCAAGCCGTCACCAAAGAGTGCTACCGGTATGAAAGGACGAACTGCTGTCACGGAGATTCTTGAGGTTAATGAAGAAATTCAAGAACTTATCTTACGCAACGCTTCAGAAGAAGAATTTTTCCAAGCAGCTCGAAAAAATGGCTTCATGACGATTCACGAAAATGCCATTATTAAGGCACTAAACCATGAAATTCCCTACGAAGAAATGAATAATTTTAGGAGTAAAGTTGGCGTGGATGATATGCTAGAGGAAGATATCGTACCGACTGTCGATAACCCGACCGAAGATCTCTTACTAGAAGATATAATAAACAGTGATGAAACTACTACTGGTTGATGACGACGCATTCTTGCGTGATATGTATGCTCTAAAGTTTTCTGAGTGCGGCCATGAGGTCGACGCAGTTGATAGTGGTCTTGCGGCACTAGCTAAACTTGAACAGGTAAAGGATTTTGAATTGATTGTGCTCGATATGATTATGCCGGGAATGAACGGTGTTGAGTTACTTGAAGCAATTCGTGACAAATACCCAGATCTTGCCGCCAAGCGTATCGTCCTTTCAAACCAAGGACAGGATGAAGATATTAGAGAAGCTACTGAGGCTGGAGCAATTGGGTACATCATAAAAGCCGAATCAATTCCCAGTGACGTTGTGAAGAAGGTTGAAGCTATCGCTAAAAAATAATCTATGGCAGTTGACTACAAACGTGAATTACAAGCCCTTATCGAACTGATTGTTGCTGAAAAAGCTTCAGACCTGCACCTTTCGGTGGGGGCTCATCCAATGATTCGCGTTTCAGGGTCGCTATTACCATTGGTTAAAAAACCAATTCTTACTGATGCAGATGTGCATGCATTTATAAAAATCTTGACCCGTGAAGATCAGTACCAAAAGTACCTTGGTTTTAACGAAATCGATTTTTCGTATGAGAGTTCTGAATCAATTCGTTTTCGAGGTAATGCCTTTTACCAGCGAGGTCGTATGGGAGTGGCACTGAGACTTATTCCAAACGTCATTAAAACCTTTCAAGAACTTAATCTGCCATTAATACTTGAAAGTTTCACCGAACGTAGTCAAGGATTTTTTCTTGTGGTGGGACCTGTTGGACAGGGTAAGTCAACGACCTTGGCTTCAATGATTAATCTTATTAATTTTAATCGTTCTGATCATATCGTAACAATTGAAGATCCGATTGAGTACGTGTATGACGAAAAGAAGTCGCTGATTGATCAGCGTGAAGTAGGAATTGATACCAAAAACTTCGAAACTGCGCTTATGGCCGCTTTGCGACAAGACGTGGATGTCATCTTGGTGGGAGAGATGCGAAATCCAGAAACAATCTCTGCTGCCGTTACTGCGGCCGAGACAGGACACTTGGTCTACTCAACCTTGCATACGAACGATGCCCCTCAGACTATCAATCGTATTGTCGACTCATTTCCAGCCGGACAACAGGCTCAAATCCGCGGGCAGTTAGCTAGTTCACTTTTAGGTATTTTTTCTCAACGACTTATTCCACATATCGCAGGAGGGTTGGTTCCAGCCTATGAGCTTCTGATTAATAACAGTGCTGTCAGTAACCTGATCCGAGAAAATCGTATCCATGAAATTCCGTCAGTAATCGAAACTGGCCTTGAGCAGGGTATGATTGATATGAATCGAACGTTGGCACGGTTAGTACAAAATGGCGACATCTCAGTTGAGAATGCGTTCACCTACTCTTCAAACCCTAAGGGACTAGAGCGCATACTATAAATTTTATGTTATTCAACTACAAAGCTATTGATAGCGCAAATGCACAACGGGAAGGAACCGTTGAGGCAATTTCAATTGATGCGGCAATTGTCGCAGTTCAAAAGCGTGGCTACACAATAGTTTCAATTGACGAAGTGAATGCAAAAGAAGGCCTCGCAGGCCTGATGCAAATTGAATTTAAATTTTTTCAATCGGTCTCCAATAAAGATATCGTGATTCTTTCACGACAGATAGCAACTCTTTTTCAAGCCCAGATTTCACCGCTGCGTATCTTCCGCTTACTTTCTGCTGAAGTGGAGAACAAACAATTGCAGACTATCTTGAATCAAGTAGTTGAAGATTTGCAAGGAGGAAGCTCTATTTCCCGGGCGTTAGCTTCTCACCCAAGTGTATTCTCATCATTTTATGTGAATCTTGTACGAGCTGGGGAAGAGTCAGGATCAGTTGAAAAATCATTCGATTATTTAGCCGATTACCTTGACCGTTCATATGAAGTAATTTCCAAAGCTCGAAATGCGTTGGTATACCCAGCGTTTGTTATTTCTATTTTCTTAGGAGTAATGGGACTCATGCTTACGTTGGTGATTCCAAGTATTGCCAGGATTTTGACTGAATCGGGACAGGAGTTACCAATCTACACGCGGATTGTAATTGGGCTGTCTGATTTTATGGTGAACTACATTGCCTTTATTTTAATAGGTCTAGCGGCAAGTGGAGTCGGTTTTTGGAAATTTAAGCAAACAGCCGCTGGGAAACGGGTCATTGATGAGTTTTTAATTTCTGTTCCATACTTAGGAGACTTACAACGAAAGCTTCTTCTGACGCGAATTTGTGACAACATGGCAACTATGCTTACGAGTGGTATTTCAATGGTACAGGCGCTAGAGGTAACGGCTGATGTGGTTGACAACCTTGTCTTTAAAGAAATTATTGAATCAACATTAAGTGAAGTGAAGGGTGGGCGTTCATTTGCAGATTCAATTGGTGAATACTCAGAAATTCCGGGAGTACTCTCGCAGATGGCTAAGGTGGGAGAAGAGACGGGAAGTTTGGGGGCAATTCTCACCACACTTTCAAACTTCTATCGGCGGGAGGTAAACAATGCAGTTGATACACTCATTGGACTTATTGAACCAGCAATGATTGTTTGTCTTGGTCTTGGCGTAGGGGTATTGCTCGCATCAGTCTTGATGCCAATTTACAATCTTACCAATGCCTACTAAGACTTTTCCCCATTACAGCACACAATAAAAGTCTTAAGGCGTATAATGTATATAGCTCCGTACAACATTGAGCTGTTTCATTCAGCTACGCAGCTGATAGCTGAATAAAACATTACCAATCTATTATTTTAAATTATGCAAAAAAATTTACAACGAGGCTTCACATTGATTGAACTT
>JBGSPE010000007.1:0-93112 GCA_041738755.1 Minisyncoccia bacterium
CTTCTCGTCGTGATCGCAATTATCGGTATCCTCGCTTCAGTTGTATTGGCTTCACTCAATGACGCTCGAAGTAGTGGAGCCGATGCCGCTATTCAACAGAGTCTTGGTAACGCACGTTCACAAGCTGAAATCGTATATAACAATAACGGTGCGTTCTCATATGATGCGGTCTGTGCAGATACCCAAATTATTCAATTGGTGAATGCCGCCGCTGATGGTACTGGTGACACGTATGTCGCCGACCAGGCTCCAACCCAAGCTTTGGCTGGATGTCGAGATTCAGCTACTGCTTGGATGATTACCGCGCCAATTTCTGACAACGTTGATGGTGGTACGACAGCACACTGGTGTATTGACAGTGCAGGAAGTGTCGGTCGCGAAACTTCAGTTGGTACAGGAACTGTCTGTCCATAAGTTAATTTCTAAAAAACGCCCGCTTGCGGGCGTTTTTTGTTTGTAACTAGTTAGTTCAGAATTGTGGCACGGTATACTATTTGAGTATGAAACTACTGTCTCGGGGCTTTACGTTAATTGAGCTCCTGGTTGTGATTGCGATTATTGGAATCCTCGCGTCTGTCATTTTGGCGTCATTAAACGATGCTAGAGATCAGGGAGTTGATGCGAAATTAAAGAGTGAGGTTGATAGTATCGTCAAAAGAGCAGCCATTGATGAGTCTCGCTCGTTTACCTTCGACACTGTCTGTGGTTCAAATGGAATAACACAGTCACCTGAGATTGCCGCTTTAATTGCATCAATAAATACCTTGGCATCGAGCACCTTGACCTGTAACAGTGATACAAGAGAGTTTGCCGTGTCGGTTCCGATAGGTGATAGTCACTGGTGTGCGGATAGTATTGGAACCAAGCAAGAAATGCCAACCGCACTGACGAACGAAACGCTCTGTCCGTAATCTGCGGTATACTGAAGTCTATGATACCCCTTTCTTTACTTGGAATTCCCTTGGAGTTGGTCCCTTATATAGCTTTTCTTTATGGGATTGTGATTGGGAGCTTTCTCAACGTCTATATTTTTCGCTTTCATACTGGGAAATCTCTAGCTGGAAAATCTCACTGCTTATCATGTGGGCATGCGCTTCGACCCTACGACTTGCTGCCGCTTGTATCATTTCTGTGGTTACGTGGACGATGTCGGGATTGTGGTTGTAAAATCACCCCGCGGTACTTTTTGGTTGAGCTAGCGACCGGTGTACTGTTTGTGGCTGCTACTACCATTACGATAGATCTTATCGTGTTACTTCTGCTCTGGTGGTTTATCGCTGTCATGGTCGTGATTGCAGTCTATGATCTCAACCATTTTGTCATACCAGATAAATTGACAGCTATTGCTACTGGGATAACGTTGCTTATGCTTTTGTATCAAGGATTACTCGGTACATCAATTATTACTGTCGCGACTTCAATACTCGCATCACTCGCCGGAGTTTTATTTTTTTATCTGCTCTGGCGAATCTCCAATGGTACATGGCTCGGATTTGGCGATGTAAAGTTAGCGTTTCCACTGGGACTGATTGTTGCACCAGCGCACGTATTCTCAATGATTGTACTGTCGTTTTGGGTTGGAGCAGGCATCAGCCTCTTTTTACTTGGTTTGAACCGACTCGGGAGGGGAAAACTTGCCTTACGTTTCCCGGCCCTGAACCTTACAATAAAAAGTGTCGTCCCGTTTGCTCCCTTCATGATTGCTGGTTGTCTCTTAGTTTTATTTACGCATATCAATGTCTTGGATCTCTTCACCTATTAAGTCCACCCAAATAAGCCAAGCACCTACGATTGGTGGTTTTGGATTGATTGAACTTTTGGTAAGTATTAGCGTGATGCTGATTGTCACCTCGGTGATTATGGTCAGACACAGTAGTTTTAATAGCGCTGTTTTATTGCGCGGTGAAGCCTATAGTATTGCGTTAGCATTGCGCGAAGTACAATTGAGTGCGGTGAGTGCAGTTGGTACGGGAGGCGACTTCAGGTCATTGCAAGGGATTTATTTTGATACAGATGCTGATGGCACATATCGTATTTTTAAAGATGATGATGGAGACAGTCGTTATGATGCAGATGAAGAATTTGGGCAACAAGGATTTCTTGATCCCCGATTTGAGGTTAGTGACATTAGGGCCGCAGGAGCGTCAGTAGAACAATTGTCAGTGGTGTTTGAACGTCCTGATTTTGACGCTCGTTTTTTCAGCGCTTCAACAGAGCTGATAGCTCTTGATGTTGCGATTGATATTACGCAAAGGGATGGTGCTGGTGCAGGAGATACGCGTACAATTATTATTACTGCTACCGGACAAATAGTTGTATTATAGTTTATGGCACGTTGGCAGCATAAAACAAGATGGACCCTCACACCAAGTTTCAGGCAGTCTATGATATCTAAAATCAATCAGGTATTAGCTCCACTATTTCGTTCGTTATGTGTAACTCGGGATAAGCGTGAGTCGCACTCATCGTCTGAAACATGGTGTCGGGGATTTACGCTTATTGAAATGATTGTTTCATTAGCGCTTTTTTCAATTGTTATTACTATTTCTGTTGGGGCGCTGCTCGTTTTGGTTGGTACTAATGAGCAGCTACAAGGAGAACAGAGTGTCATGACTAATATTTCATTTGCTTTAGATAGTATGGCGCGTGAGATTCGTACCGGTACGGCATACTATTGCTTCAGAACTAATAATACCGGAGGAACTAATAATTTAGTAAATGAGAATAACAACATCGATACCATCCTTGACGATGATGTGAGTGATTGTGAGAGCGGTAATAACTCTGGACAAACGTATCATGGGATAGCCTTTAAAGAAGGGGGTGACAGTATTACGGCAGACGATGATCGAATTCTTTATTATTTTGAAAAAGAGAATGATGAGCCAACCGGAAAAATTTTTAGAAGAATAGGGTCTCAACCGCCACAATCAATTCTGTATGGTGGAGTAGGTGTCATAAATTTTGAGTTTTTTGTGACGGGTGCCGAACCACTTGAAGGGACGGGTAATCGATTCCAGCCAACAATTACGGTTTTGATTGAAGCAATTGATCTCACTGATCCTAATAGTAAGGTGTACCGATTGCAGACTACTATTACGCAGCGAACCTTTGATATATGAAATATACGCACACACAATCTGGTTTTAGCTTAATTGAGACGCTTGTCGCCATCACGATTTTGTTGATTGTAATTGTGGGTCCACTATCCATCACTTCTAGTACTGCCCGTAGTACCAGTTTTGCGAGCGACCAAGTGACCGCGTTCTTCCTGGCTCAGGAAGGAGCCGAGTTGATTCAAAAAGTCCGGGATGATTATTTACTTCGGCAATTTTTACCGACAAATGATTTTTGGTATCTGAGTGATCCCTGGACAGAGTTTACGCGTACCTCTGGTGGGGTGCAGTTACAAAATTGTTATACAGCGCAAGGGTGTAGGGTTGAAATTGGCGAAAATGCAAACGGTACGTTAACCCCTAGTATTCTGGCACAGTGCTCAACCACAAATTGTCGTCTTTATTATAATGACGTGACAAATACCAAGCGTTCACGATACACGCATAGTAGTGCTAACGCTACCATAACACCATTCACGCGAGTAGTTAGAATTTCCATCATTAATGAGTATGAAGTCAGGGTCACCTCGGAAGTGACCTGGCGCTCAGGGCTAACGAGTACAGAACAAAAGGTCTCGGTCGTGAATCATTTATTTAATGTGTATGCAAATTAAACACTCGGAACAATCTAACCCAGGGTTCGCTCTTCTGATGACTATTGTGGTTGTGAGTGTGATTATTTCTATCAGTCTTATAGTGTTGGATTTATCAGTCAAACAGGTCCGTCTTTCGACCAATGCCAAAGATTCTGAAATTGCCTTCCATGCTGCCAACGGAGGAATCGAGTGTGCACAGTACTGGCGACGAGCAAGTTCTTCGCAAATGGAACGAGGGCAAAGCATTTCACCACGGTGTTTTGATACGACAGTTGGAGCCAATACGGTAACCGAAATCACCGATGGCGTATCTGGCGATGGAGAAGTATTTCAGTATGAATACGAGTTTACCTGGGGCGCTCCCGATATTCGCTGTACCCAGATTAATACCGTTGTCGCCTCTTCTACCGTTCTTGGGAGTGGTCTTACCATCACTAATGCTACGTTATCTGGCTTGCTACCGGGCTACCCAGAAGTTGGTAACAAAACCTGTAATGCAGGTGAGCAATGTACGGTAGTGTCTGTACGAGGCTACAACCGGGACTGTAGCGACGTGAATGGGTTTGGTACCGTTCAGCGAGAAGTACTGCTACAATTCTAACCATGCCTACCACCGACCCTAAAAAGCGCCTCACACAGCTGCGCCAGACGGTTTCATACCACCAAAAGCGATACCATGAAGATGACGCACCAGAGATTAGTGACGAAGCGTATGACGCACTCTTGGAAGAACTACAAGCATTGGAGCTACGGCTTGAGGGTAAAAAAAGTGCAACAACTATAGCCGTCGGCGGAGCTGCAGGAGCTGCTTTTTCCAAAGTGACACACAAAGTCAGACAGTGGTCATTTGATAATGTGTTTGATGAGTCAGAATTGAGAGAGTGGGACAGTCGCGTGAAGCGCCTCTTGATTGAAGCAGACACCGGAAATAAAAATATATCGTATGTCGCTGAACATAAGATTGATGGTTTAAAATTAGTGATTGAATACGAGCGGGGGATTTTGGTGCGAGCGTCAACCCGGGGTAATGGTGAGGTGGGTGAAGATGTGACACACACAGCTAGGACTATTAGTTCATTACCAGAGATACTTACACACCCCGTGAGCCTGATTTGTGTCGGGGAAGTATGGCTCGGAGAAAAAGAGTTTGAGCGACTAAATACAGAACGGAAATTGGCGGGTGAGGCAGAATTCGCTAACCCGCGAAATGCAGCAGCCGGTACACTCAGGCAACTTGATCCCGAAGTATCACGTCGCCGAAAATTATCTTTGACAGTGTATGACCTTGATTTACTTGAACTCCATACAACTAAACTCACAGAACCAAATTCACAAGGAGAAGAATTAACGTTGTTGCAAACACTTGGTCTTCCTGCTGATGTGCATACCAAAGTGTGTTCGGGAGTAACTGATATACAGAATTTTTATACAGAATGGAAAGACAAGCGTAATACGTTGCCGCACGGAATTGATGGTGTGGTAATTAAGGTGAATGAAATTACTGCACAAAAAGTGCTTGGGTATACCGCCAAAGCTCCACGGTTTGGTATCGCGTACAAATTTCCGGCCATTGAAGCTACTACCGTGGTTGAAGATATTCAGCTACAGGTCGGTCGGACGGGGGTGATTACTCCCGTGGCTCATTTGCGACCAGTACGAATTGATGGATCGATTGTCTCACGCGCAACGCTTCATAATGAAGATAACATTGCTCGTTTAGATGTCCGCGTAGGTGACACCATAATACTTCGTAAGGCCGGTGATATTATTCCAGAAATTGTCAGTGTTATTGCAACACTACGACCAGCCAAGACAAAAGCCTTCACGTTTCCACTAACGGTCGCTGAATGTGGTGGTGATGGTCGGATAGAAAGAATTGAGGGTGAGGCTGCCTATCGGTGTGTTTCAAAAGATTCAGGGGTATTGCACCGACAACGACTATATTATTTTGTCGGGAAAACGGCACTTAATATTGATGGTATCGGACCAAAAATAGTTGATGCGTTTTTAGATAACGGATTAATTAACACTCATAGCGACCTCTTTACATTGACCGTGGGAGATATTCAAAATCTCCCCGGCTTTAAACAGAAATCTGCCGAAAATATTGTTCGTGAAATAAATAATGCACGGAGTGTCCCACTCCATCGGTTTCTTGTAGGACTCTCAATTGAAAATGTTGGTGAAGAGACGGCTAGGTTATTAGCTTCACGGTTTGGTTCTGTCGCAGCATTACAATCAGCTTCACAAGCTGAAATTGCAGCCATCTACGGAATCGGAGAGGTGGTAGCTGAGGCAATTGTCACCTGGTTTAGTGAGGTACGTAATCAAAAACTCGTCCGTGACTTACTGACACATATTACTCCTACGATTGAAGCTGCTGGTGCGGTGGCCGCAACCCTGCAAGGGAAAACCTTTGTTCTCACCGGAACGCTTGAACAATTTTCGCGCGATGAAGCGAAAGAAGCAATTCAAAAACGAGGTGGCAAAGTATCAAGTAGTGTTTCAAAAAAGACTGATTTTGTAGTAGCTGGGAGTGAAGCGGGGAGTAAGTTGACTGAAGCCATCAAACTTGGAGTGGCAATTCTAGAGGAAGCAGATTTTATCAAAATGATGGCAAACTAATACCGTCGGTGGTATGATGCGACCTATGAATCCCGTTACAGACAGCGGTCACGGGTAAAAATAAAAAATATGAGTAAAGAAAATACAATTATAAGCAATTTAATCACGGGAGACGGTTTTGCGACCGCGACCTGTCTGTAACGGGATGAAACGTGAAGATATTGAACATCTGGCTACGTTGGCCCGGATTAAGCTTACTGAAGCAGAATCTGAAGTATTGAAAGATGAACTTTCATCAATTGTGTCGTATGTCAGTACACTAACCGCTATTGCTGGCGATGAAGCGGAGAGTGCACCATTGCCAGGCGCGCGGTACAACATCTTTAAATCAGACGAGGTCACGAATCAACCAGACGAGTATACAGAAGCTTTGCTCGAGGAGATGCCAGAGACAGATGGTCGCTATTTGGTCGTTAAGAAAATTATTGGTCAATCTTAGTTTGTATGAAGAGCATTACTGAACTCACCGCTGCTTTTACAGCAGGTACTGACACCCCATCAAAAGCCATCGCTCGATCGCTCTCAGTTATCGCTGAGAAAAATACTGATATCAACGCCTTTTTGCAGGTCTATGACGACGCTCTTGAGGAGGCTAAAAAGGCTGATGAGCAATACAAAACCGGTGGAAACCTACCCCCACTTTTGGGCGTACCAATTGCAATAAAAAATAATATTTTAATCAAAGGTAAGAAAGCGACTGGTGCTTCAAAAATTCTCGAACACTACACAGCAACCTATGATGCAACAATTATTACGCGCTTGCGCGAAGCTGGAGCTATCTTTGTTGGCGCTACCAATATGGATGAGTTTGCCATGGGAGGGTCAACGGAGAACTCTGCTTTTGGAGTGACCAAGAACCCACTTGATACCAATCGTGTGCCAGGTGGTTCTTCTGGTGGTTCAGCAGCTGCTGTAGCAATGGGAGCAGTACCAGTAGCAATTGGGACGGATACCGGTGGGTCTATCAGACAGCCCGCTAGTTATTGTGGCTTAGTTGGATTTAAACCAACCTATGGTGCTGTATCTCGGTATGGACTGATGGCTATGGGCTCATCATTAGATCAGGCCGGACCTATGACACATACGGTGGCTGATGCTGAATTGGTGCACACGGTAATGGCTGGTCTCGACCCATACGATGCCACGACGATTGCTCCAGATACGTACGAAGCGGTACCAGAAAAGTCCACCTATACGTTTGGAGTACCGCGACATTTTCTCAAAGAAGGCGTCGATCCAGATGTTTTGTCGGTATTTCTTGAACATGTTGAAACTCTTAAGGCGGCAGGACACACGATTGTAGATATTGAACTTCCACTGTTTGAGGCCGGATTGGCTGCGTACTATATTGTGATGCCAGCTGAGGTATCTTCTAACTTGGCTCGTTACGATGGAATTCGTTACGGCCACTCAGCCCCTGGAGACAATCTCCTTGAGGTCTATACCAAGTCACGAGCAGAAGGGTTTGGAGCTGAGGTGAAACGGCGTATTCTGCTTGGTACATACGTGCTGTCTTCTGGGTATTATGATGCTTATTACGGCAAGGCTGAACTGGTCCGTCGAAAAATGCGTAAAGAACTTGCTGATACATTTACCACCGTAGATATTATTCTGACTCCAACCGCTCCTACTCCAGCATTTAAAATTGGTGAACAATCTGATCCACTTTCAATGTATCGACAAGATATTTTCACGGTACCAGTGAATTTAACTGGCGTACCAGCCCTCACGTTCCCCGCGGGAACTGTTAATCGAGATGATGTTGCTCTTCCAGTTGGGGTACAATATATAGCACCACTTGGTGGAGACGCTCGTCTCTTTTCTATCGGAAAGAACATCTACGACGAGCGCGCATAACGCTCATGGAACCAGTCACTTTTACCGCTAGTGCTACAGCCAGTACTTCTACTCCGTTACCAACGGTTGGTTTTGATATTTTCTCAATCATTTTTGGGTTGTTTGGAAACAGTGAAGGCGCCGCTTCGTTTTTTAGTGCGGACGGTTTTTTTGGTTTCTTAGATACCCTTTGGTCGATATACGCCTTTTTAGCCTATATCGTTTCTATCATTTTACTTTCACTGTATGCGTATGCTTCAATGCGGCGAAGCCAGTATTATCAGGAAGGTACAGAGAGCCTTCGGGAAGAAGAACGACTGTATGATCTCCAGTTCCGAGGGGTACAACAAAATAGTCGATTGGGAGATATCCTAGCGCATAGTCAGTCAGATAATCCAAATGATTGGAAACTCGCTATTATAGAAGCTGACATCATTTTAGATGATATTTTAAAGAAACGAGGGTACGCCGGTAATTCCCTCGGTGAACGGTTGCGGAGTATTTCTCCAGGTCAGTTAGGTTCACTTGATGATGCGTGGGAAGCGCACAAGATTCGCAATCGGATTGCCCATGATGGAGCGGATTTTGTCCTCACGCAACGCCTTGCTGAAGAAACTATCAACCGCTACCGAAGAGTCTTTACTGAATTTGGAGTAACCTAAGGTTGCGTGGAGGGGTAAAATAGTGTAAGTTTTCACGTACTACGGTCGTAGTAAAAACGTATAGCTGGGTGAGACAATCTGGGAGATTGTCGCAAGACCTTGTCAGATATTTCTTGAGTTACCGAAGTTAAATATCGACAAGGTGTACAGATCCTGTAAGGATGAGGAATGGTAGCACTTCCGATACAATTGTAGTAAAACATAAAATATAGCGGGGTAGAGGAGTGGTACCTCGGGAGGCTCATAACCTCCAGACCCCGGTTCGAGTCCGGGCCCCGCAACAAATAATAGAAAACCGGCTTATGCCGGTTTTCTATTATTTGTATGAAGGGTGGACTCGAACGGTCGGAGGTCTTTGCCTGGGAGGCAAAATAGACCGAGACGGGGTCGAGAGTACTTACTAGAATTGAAGCGGAGCGAACAATTATAGTTAGTAACTCGTGACTCGAGTCCGGGCCCCGCAACAAATACAAAATCAGCCAGCTTATGCTGGTTGTTTTTGTATAGCTAGAATTAAGGATTTTATGGAATTATCCAAAGAAGTATGATAGTTTTCCTCAAGTTTGATCATTAGATGGAGGCCGGTATGTCGTATGACCTTGCCTCACTTGAGGCAAAAATTCTATCGCTTGATGTAAAAAGTATGATGGTTCTCAGTATGCTCCATAAGACTACCAGTGATGAGGAAATTATTCGCTGGAGTGGAGCATGGAACTATACGCGTAAAGATATTGATCGAGCCATGCAAAGAATATTCTTCACATTAGGTCTAGATAGCATACCTTGTCACGGCGATCGCCGACGAGCTGCTGCGGAAAAGTTCATTACATATTCAAAATTTTTGAATCCACAAACAAGACACCGCAACGAACCATATAAGAAAGAGACAATTATGGAAGAGCGAGAACACGCGTCGGTTGCTGCTGATGATATTTCAATTGATACCATCGCACCAGTAGCAACCAAAATAGGAAAACTGCAACAAAAACGTCGAGATTTTGTTAAGTGTCTAGTTCAAGACGTGAAGCCTGAACAAATAGCTCGTGAACTTGGACTGAGTGAATCTACGGTAACTCAGTACAAAACAGTTATTTTTTCTGAGCTTGGTTTACCCAAGTCGCTTGGCATTAAAAATCGAATGAATATTCTGAAGCAGGCGTGGGATTTGTACAACCGCACTAAAAAAGCCCCCATCGCAGAGAGTACGACAAGGCCACCTCCAGAAATTATGGCTCGACCAATTTCTGACCAGGTGAAGCCGGCAGTGACTCAAGCTGATCAGCCTAAGTCTGGAAGTCTTCCGGCTAATATGTCAGCCGAGGTGATGCCAGCGGTGCATTTTGTTGATTCGGTAAGTATCGCTGGAGTAAAGGTAATTCCCGCCGATGGTACCATATCCAATGAAATGCTTACTGAAGGCTATCGTTGTGAAGCTCTCATAGCTTGTCAGCAAAGAGGATCTGCGAATGCCACTGCCTTTTTGGTGATGGTGCTCCGGACGTAATCAAAATGCCCCTGTATCGCACAGGGGCATTTTACAATGATAAAATATCACTAGACTTTGGTTCTCGGTAACCAGTTTGCTATACTGTCAGTCATATGCAATGCGTCATTTTAGCGGCTGGGAAAGGAACCCGCCTTCGACCACTCACCGAACATACCCCAAAACCTTTAGTTAAGGTGGCCGGGAAGACGCTCCTTGATCACATCGTGAGCTCACTTCCTAGTGCTGTGGATGAACTGATTATCGTGACCGGGTACCTTGAAGAGCAAATTAAAACTCATTGTGGAGAAAACTTTCACGGTCGGGCGGTTACATACGTGACGCAGGCGGAGCAAAAAGGAACCGGACACGCACTGTGGCTCTGTAAGGATTTACTGAAAGGTCGCTTCCTATTTATGTTTGCTGACGACCTCCATGGACCAAATGACATCGCGAGAGCAACTTCGTACACTCGCTCAATGCTTACCCTCACGACAGAAAACCCTGAACGATTTGGGATTGTGGTTCGCCATCCAGACGGTACGTTGGCTGAGATGATTGAGAAGCCAGAGCACCCACCCTCAAATCTCGCTTCAACCGGCGTCATGGTGCTTGATACGAACATCTTTAAGTATGAACTCAAGGTTGAGAAGAATGGAGAATTCTTCCTCACGGATGTGATTGCAGAGTACGCGAAAGACTACCCGATTGCAGTAGTGGAACAAAACCTCTGGATTCCGATTGGCTACCCAGAAGATATTCAAAAAGCTGAAGCGATTCTCTCCAGCTTGAATCGATAAGTGGTATTGAAAGGGCGGTCAAAATGTAGTACTCTACCGCCACTGTCGACGTAGCTCAGTTGGTTAGAGCGCAGCACTCATAAAGCTGAGGTCGGAGGATCGTTCCCTCCCGTCGACACAAGGGAAGGTGATGTTTTGTGAGGGTATTGATATCTTCATAAAACTCTATATACTTTCCACCATTGCTCAAATAGCAATATTGCGGTCGTAGCTCAGCTGGTTAGAGCGTCCGCCTGTCACGCGGAAGGTCGAGGGTTCGAGTCCCTTCGACCGCGCAGAAAAAAAGTCGGCTTATGCCGGCTTTTTTCGTGGTCGATAATCTAACAGTGCGGGGCACTGTTAGATTGGGACTCGAAAACCTTTTGCGTCAGATTCGACCATTGGTGAGAATCTGTCCAAAAGGTGTATTGAACCTGTAAGGTTTGAGCCAGGGTCGTGAGCCTATATTTTTATTTATAAAAATAGGGACTCCAGACCGAGTCCCTTCGATATTTTATTCCTTAGCAGCGGTATCATATTGAACCGGTGGTAAAAAGATGATTGATTTGCTATGCTGTTTCGGCTCGGCATTCGAAAGCTAAGCATAAACGTGCACATATATTTTCCTATTTGCCAATGTAGCTCAGTCGGTAGAGCGCGTCCATGGTAAGGACGAGGTCAACGGTTCAATCCCGTTCATTGGCTCAAAATATAAGAAAACCTCCCACAAGGGAGGTTTTCTTATAAAATAACCTTTATTTTACTTGATTTTATATAAAATACGTGCTATAATAATAAAGTCTGATTTGGCCTGAATCACCCGAGGGGTGGTTGGCGCAATGATGGCATGTTGTTGAACGTTGAAAAGGATAAGATGATGATCAAGCGATTGATTGGTGTTTCTGCACTGGTTCTTGCCATGGCAACACCGGCTCCCAGTATCGCGCAGGGGACGAGTGCCCCGACCGTGATATCGGAATATGTCGTCCAGCCGGGCGATACACTTTGGCAGCTTGCTGAGCTTCGTCTCAATGATCCTGAGCGGTGGCGTTGGCTTCTGACTCAGAATCCTCAACTGGCAGAGCCAGGACGCTCGTTCACCCGCAGCGATGGTACGTTCGTGGTGGTGATTCGCCCTGGCGAAACACTGCGGGGACTTGCCGAAGTCGGCATCACGCCGACTGGAAATAATTCATTGCGACCCGACAGCAAATCGTCGAAGTTGGGTGACACTGATCCCGAAGATGATGATTGGAATATTCCTTGGGGATGGATTCTGAGTCTCCTCGGTGGCGGCTTCCTCACATGGCTTGCTTATCGCAGTGGTCGTGAAAACGCTCGCGCTGAAGCAGGTGATAAACATCGTCAGGAAGAAGTAGAAGCACGTATTGTTCATCGTCGCGAAAAAATTGCAGCGGAACAGGCCGAACTCAATCGCGATCCGGTCATGTCGGGTTACCCGCAGGTTCCTGAAGGTCTCACCGATGCAACTGCGCCGACTCATCTCCAGACACGTGTCAATGAAGATCGTCGCAATCTGACTATTCTCAATATGACGCGTGGTCGCGGCTACGGCCCGATGCTCATCCGCTATGGAGATGGCTCGGAACATCCGCGACAGCTCGACGGTCATATCGTATACCGGGCTACTGTGCGGGACAACGACTCTCAGGAAGTCGAAGAGCTGTACACCCTTCAGGGTTGCGGCAACGACATTCGTGCGGGTGTACCCGAGTACCTGTCGGGCCACGGATTCCGGTTTACTCCCGATGCGGATATTCCGCTGATGGTTCCGGCGAACGGTGATGTGGTGGAAGCGGAAGAATCCGCAGCACCGGTTGACGATTCACCGTCGAGTGTGGCTCGTGTGGCTGCTGTAGCTGCCATGACGAGTGACGTGTTCACGCCGATCGATGGTCGTCCTCGCGGCGGCTTCTCCTTGAAGTACGTCGCTCCGGGCACTGATGCCGGTGGTACGGTGCACGATACGGCGATACTTGACATTCATGGTGATGGCATCGTTTCTGCCGACGCGAAAGCGAACGGTACCGGTCTCATCGAAGTGAGTGTTCGGTACCGTCCGAACACCTGATCTTTAAAATCCATACAGTATGTATGGTGGGCCTCGCGGCACGTTCGCGAGGCTCTTTTTTTTGCTATACTCACACTCATGTCAGAGTCTCAACAACGTATCCAAGAAATTGAAGCAGCGATGCTTCAAGCAACCTTCTGGAACGACCCAAAAGCTGCTCAGGCGATGATTAAAGAGCTCCAAGAGCTCAAGGATGCGGCTAGTGGGGTTGGTAAGTATGATCGCAATGACGCAGTCTTTACCATAGTTGCTGGTGCCGGTGGTGACGATGCTGAGGATTTTGCCCGGATGCTCACGAGTATGTATCAAAGCTATGGCGAGAAGCGGGGTTGGTCTGTGGTTATTATTGATAGTAATACCAACGACCAGAATGGGTATCGCAATATCACCTTCGTGATTCAAGGGAAGGGAGCATATGGCACATTGCAGCACGAGTCAGGTGTTCATCGTCTGGTTCGTATTTCACCGTTCAATTCAAACGGCAAGCGTCAAACCTCCTTTGTGCTGGTTGAAGTTTCACCAAAGCTTGAGGACGTGTCCGCGGTTGAGCTTAATGAAGATGATTTAGAAATTTCCTTCGCTCGCTCTGGTGGAGCGGGAGGACAAAATGTAAACAAGCGCGAAACTGCCGTCCGCATTGTTCATGTACCGACCAATCTTTCAGTGAATATCTCTTCCGAACGCTCCCAGCAACAAAATCGTGAAAAAGGGCTGGCACTCTTGGCGGGAAAGATCTTTTTGTTCCAGGAAGAACAACGAAAGCGTGAACTACAAGGTTTGTCGCTGGAGAAGAGTGTTAAAATTGAATGGGGGAGTCAGATTCGCTCGTATGTCCTCCATCCGTATCAATTAGTGAAAGACCACCGTACTAATACTGAGGTCCGGGCTATTGAGTCCGTCCTTGCTGGAAATATTGAACCATTTATTACTAGTTCACCGTTAGAGCCATAACATCCTGCTTGTAGCCATGCTGTATTAACGGGGTGTAGGTTATTGCTTCGGCCCTGAGTAAGGTCATGATATAATTATCGCTATGATTTATTTTGATAACGTTTCTAAGCTGTATAACGACAAACGTTCGGCTGCGTTGCAAGAAGTTACGTTTCAAGTTGCACCAAAAGAGTTTGTCTCTCTCGTCGGACACTCAGGTGCGGGGAAGACGACACTCCTCAAAATGATTATTGCTGAAGATCAGCCAACCCACGGGCAGGTCTTTTTTGAGTCACTTGATGTCCATCAGATTCCAAAGTCGAAGTTGCCAAACTACCGCCGCAAGATTGGAACAGTGTTCCAAGATTTCAAACTCCTCCCCCATAAGACGGCCTTTGAAAACGTAGCCTTTGCTATGGAAGCCAACGGACGAACCGATACCGAGATTATGGAAAACGTACCGCAAGCGCTCTCACTCGTAGACCTTGATGATAAAATCTGGAATTTCCCGCATGAGCTTTCAGGTGGTGAGAAGCAACGAGTTGCAATTGCGCGAGCAATTGTAAATCAACCAGACATTATTATCGCGGACGAGCCGACCGGAAACCTTGACCCAATTGCCACCTACGAAATTGTGCAAATCCTTCGCAAGATAAATGATCTTGGTACCACCGTAATTATGACGACGCACAACAAAGGAGTGGTAGATGAGATTGATAGACGAGTGATTACCATGGATGGCGGAAGGATTGTGAGGGATGATACTAAAGGAAAATACATTTTATAATCAATATGGTAACCAGTTTCAAAAGAGTCATAAAAGCAGGGTTTGTTGGGTTTTGGCGTAATGCCTACGTATCCCTCGCCTCTATCTTCGTTCTCACCGTCGCTTTGTTTGTGATTGGCGCCACGATGTTTATCGACCAGCTCCTCACTACGTCACTACAAACCCTGCAGTCAAAGGTAGACATCAATGTCTACTTCGTCCCAGATGCACCACAAGAACGAATTGATCAGCTGGTGACCGCCCTTGAAGCGTTACCTGACGTGGCTTCAGTACAACTCACTTCACGTGAAGACGCTTTGCGAGAATACCGTGAACGAAACCAGGGTGATGAGATTGCTATGCAAGCTCTTGATGAGTTGAGTGAGAACCCGCTTGGTGCCAATCTCGCTGTCCAAGCTCGTGAGACCTCACAGTACGAGCAAATCGCGCAGTTTCTCGATGAACAGCAAGCGCAAGAAGAACCACAATTACGCGTGATTGATGAAGTGAACTACACCCGAAACAAAGATTCCATTGATACGCTGACCAACATCATCAATGCCGTTGAGCAAGCGAGCTTCTTGGTGCTCGTCGTACTCCTCATCTCTGCTGTTTTGATTACGTTCAACACCATTCGTCTCGCTATCTACACTGCTCGTGAGGAAATCGCCATTATGCGCTTGGTGGGAGCCAGCAACATGTTCATTCGTGGCCCATTCATGCTTCAAGGCTTCATGTATGGATTCCTCTCTGGGTTGCTCGCAATGATTATTTTCTACCCAATCATGATTTGGATTGGTCCTCGTACCGAAACGTTCTTCGAGCTTAATCTTTTGACCTACTACCTCGATAACTTCTTCGTCATCTTCTTCATCCTCGCTGGAATTGGAATTGCCCTGGGACTCGTTTCAAGTATCTTAGCCGTTGCTCGGTATCTCAAAACCTAATTCTTTCTGCCTATGAAAAAATCTGTTCAAAAAAAGACGTCAAAAGTGGCGCCTTCGACGAAGTATATCTTTGTAGTAGGGGGGGTGATGAGTGGCGTTGGTAAAGGAGTGACTTCTTCATCAATTGCACTACTTCTCCAAGCCAGAGGACTCAATGTCACAGCTATTAAGATTGACCCATACATCAACGTGGACGCTGGCACCATGAATCCGACCGAACACGGCGAAGTGTTTGTCTTAAAGGATGGCCTTGAGACTGACCAGGACATGGGGAACTACGAGCGATTTTTAAATAAAAACTTACCAGCCCTCAACTACATGACAACTGGGAGTGTCTATCTCTCTGTCATTCAAAAAGAACGTAACCTGGAATACGGTGGCAAGAATGTAGAGGTGGTGCCCGACATCCCGCTTGAAGTGATTCGACGGATTAAAACGGCCGGGAAGGCGGCTGAAGCAGATGTCGTCTTGATTGAAATTGGCGGAACCGTTGGTGAATACCAAAATGTTCTTTTCCTTGAAGCGGTTCGTATGATGAAAACAGATGAGCCAGAAAATGTGGCCGTCGTGATGGTGAGCTACTTGCCGGTACCAGGATCAATTGGTGAGATGAAGACCAAGCCCACCCAGACAGCGGTCCGGACGCTTAACAGTGCCGGAGTATTTGCCGACATGATTGTGGCTCGTAGTCCGGTTGGCGTCGACCAAAAGCGCAAAGAAAAGATTGCTAAGTTTTGTAACGTACGGGCGGAAAATGTTATTTCTGCGCCTGATGTTTTAAGTATTTACGATATTCCAGTCAACTACGAACATGACAAGCTCTCGCTTCGTCTCTGTGAATTGCTTGGTCTTTCAACCAAGAAGCCAGCTGACTTAAGTGCGTGGAAAAAATTTGTCACTCGCTCAAAGAATGATAGTTCACCAGTTAAGATTGCGGTTGTAGGAAAGTACTTCAGTTCAGGAGATTTTATTCTCTCTGACGTGTACCTTTCAGTGCTTGAAGCTATCAAGTATTCAGCTTACTCGCTTAACCTCAAACCAGAGATTACCTACTTCTCAGCCCAAGACTTTACTGACAAAACAAAGCTCAAAGACCTCAAGAAATTTGATGGCGTACTCATACCAGGTGGGTTTGGAAAGACGGGGATCGAAGGTAAGCTCAATGTGATTGAGTACGCCCGGAAGCAAAAGATTCCGTACTTCGGGATTTGCTATGGAATGCAGTTGGCGGTTCTTGAATATGCTCGTAATGTCATGAAGCTCACTGATGCGAGTACTGAAGAAATCAATCCGAAAGCCAAGGACTTGGTGATTGGCGTCATGCCAGAGCAACGAGAGAAAATTGCGCAAAAAGATATGGGGGGCTCAATGCGTCTTGGAGAATATGAAGCAAAACTCAAAAAGGGCAGTTTAGCTCAAAAGGTATATAAAGCGACTGATATCGTGGAGCGTCACCGTCACCGCTACGAGGTCAATCCAGACTACATTGAAGCTATTGAAGCAGCTGGACTTATGTTCACCGGTACCTCACCAGACGGACGACTGATGGAAATTGCTGAGTTGCCAACGAATGTACATCCATTTTTCCTTGGTGTGCAGTTCCATCCAGAACTCACTGCGAGACCGCTTGCACCACATCCACTTTTTACGGCTTTTGTGAAAGCAGCCTACGAGTCCAAGTAGGGTAGAAGGGGGGTTCAAAGTATCAGAACTTTATGGTAGTCTAGTGGGCGCGTGACTTTGTCATTTGCAAACAGCGAACAAACAATAGAATAATGGCGGATCGTCTAATGGTAGGACTACGGTTTTTGGTGCCGTCTATCGGGGTTCGAGTCCCTGTCCGCCAGCACGTTATTTGAGGCTTATTTTCCAATCTAAAATTTAATACCGCTGCCTTACTTTGGAACTTTGGTATAATTTATATATGAAAGATCTAGAGGAATACAGAAAAATTAATCTTGCAGTGCGTGAAGATGGAACCTGGTCTGGGGTGAGCAGATGTCTTAGCAAGAAAGATATAGATTCTGAAAAAGTATTTATCGCTTCTAATTTTGGTGAAGACGGCACAATGGATTATTGGGCAATAATCACACATGATAAAAAAGTGTATGAATTTTATTATTACTGGAGTCCTGACAAAACCTGTACTGAAGGTGAAATAACCGAATGGCATGATTATACGAACTCACCTGAAAAGATCTATATGTATGAAGAAGTCAAATTTATTTTGGATAACTTTGACTCAATCGTACTATAAAAAAGTTCCAACTTCGTACCATACGGCCAGCAAACAAAAACCACCCCAAAATGAGGTGGGTGTCTGGCCTACTAGAGCGTGCACCTGCCAGGAGATGTAGAGGCTTGTTTCGGAGCAGACAGATTAATTATACCTAAGAGACCTAAATAATCAAAAAACACTTCCAATATCGTTCCAGACCCCCAGCTACGAAAAAAGCGTTTGATGTTAGATTATTGTATACTTAGGTAATACGTTTTAAATAAATACTATGTACTCACTCCTATTTCTTAGTCCACTCGGCACGCTCAACCTACTCCTTTCGCTGGGTGGTTTGGCTTTGCTTGGAGTGACTGTTGTTTTGGCAGTTGATTATCTGCGGTACGAGAGTCGTTTGTATGCGCGATTTATAAAGCCATACGTTGAAGCGATTATCATTGGTACCACAGTAGGGAGTGTGGTGATGACACTGGTGTACTCAGAATACTTTGGTTTTATTCCATGTTCGCTTTGTTGGTTGCAGCGTGTGGCTCTGTACCCTCAAGCACTCATGAGTATCATAGCTGTAAAAACAAAAGATACGCTCTACTATCCGCTCTATGGAATTGGTCTCTCAATCTTTGGTTTCATTGTGGCTGTCTATCATTACATCTACCAAATGGTACCGGCTGACGTATTGGCTTCTGGCGGACTACCATGTCTCGCTGATGGGAGCGCTGACTGTGCCAGTAAGGTGATGAACACCTTTGGCTTTGTGACGTTTCCACTCCTTTCAGCTATTACCTTTTTATTTTTGATTGTCCTGTATTTGAATATTCGTCGGAGTAATACAAAATAGTGAAAACCGCCGGGCCCAAGGGTCCGGCGGTTTTATAGAGTAGTGAAACTATTCAGGTTTATTTTGATACGCAATGCGGTAGAATACTCTGCAATGGTTACTCCACGGTACGAATATTCGAAAGCAGTATTACTTGAACGAGCGCAACTACTCATGAACCTCACAGCGCCGTATGGGTTGACAGTACGCTACGCCGTAAAAGCAAATCCTCATAAAGATATCGTCGCTTTGCTCCACGATACTGGAATGGAGTTTGATGCAAGTTCGAGTTATGAAGCCGCTGATCTGTTGGCGCTAGGTATACCGGGTAGTCATATCTCACTATCGTCACAACAATCGCCACATAACCTAAACGAATTACTCGCAGCTGGTGTGCACTTTGTGGCGACATCCTTCAAGCAGCTTGAACTATTTCTTGCGTGTCCCCATCGACCACATACGGTAGCGGTGCGAATTAATCCACCTGTTGGTCATGGTCACAATAATCGAACCAGTACCGGTGGGACAAATTCAAGTTTTGGAATTTGGCACGAATATATTGGGGAGATACTGACTCGGGTTGAAGCCGCTCAGGTAGAAATAGACAAGGTTCATATCCATATTGGTTCTGGAGCTGACCCAAAGGTGTGGGGGGAAGTGATGGATATTTCACTTGGTATTTTAGAACAGATAGAAACAGCTACGATTTTGGACATTGGTGGCGGGTACAAAGTTCACCGGTATGGAAATGAGAAAGAAGCTGATATTAATGCAATCATGAATCTCTTCAGTGCAAAGTTGGAAGCATTTTATAAAAAGACCGGCAGAAAGATTGCTCTTGAAATTGAACCCGGGACATTTGTGGTAGCTGGGGCGGGAACGCTTATTGCGACGGTCGATGATATTGTCGATACAGGTAAAGAAGGGTATCAATTTTTGCGATTGAATACCGGGATGAATGATTTCTTACGGAGTAGTCTCTATGGTGCGCAGCACGGAATAGAGGTAGTAAATAATTCAGAAGAAACTGACACGTACGTGGTAGTAGGGCATAACTGCGAGTCAGGAGATATTTTGACCCCGGGTCCTGGCGACCCAGAAGAAATTCTTCCACGAACATTTAAAAAAGCTACCATTGGAGATGAGGTGAGAATATATGATACGGGGGCATATTGTGCCAGTATGCGGGCTAAAGGATACAACTCGTTTCCTGATGCGGTAGAGGTGGTTGTTGAATAAATTTTGAAATAAAGGAAATTATTCCAATAAATTGGTATACTTTCTGTAATGAAAACGTTTTTAGGAGGGTTGCTTGTCGTAATTGCGGCTGTGTCGATAGGGATATATACCTTTTCAACGTTTGTGTACGATAGAGATACTGACACTGAGCCAGTGGTACTTGATGAGGGGTTGGAGATGGAAAACCTACCCGCTGCCAATCAGGTACCGTCTGATGTCATGGCGCAGATTGCTGCTAAAAGTGAGTTGATTTTGGTTCGAAACCCTACACCACTTTCGGTAGTTTCTAGTCCGCTTCAGGTGAGTGGCATGGCCCGTGGGCAGTGGTACTTCGAAGGGTCCTTTCCGGTTACGGTGACTGATTGGGACGGCTTGATTATTGGTGAAGGATTTGTGACGGCACAGGCAGATTGGATGACTACAGAATTTGTACCTTTTACTGGTGAAATTACGTTTACGGTTCCTCCTGAGACGCCCTACAAGCGAGGTATTATTATCTTTCAAAAAGATAATCCATCTGGTCTGTCACAGAACGATGATGCGCTGGAGATACCAGTGAACTTTGAGTAACCACCAACACCGTCCAATGGAGTGTCTAGTCGGCTTGACATTTGAGTTCTAAAATGTCACAATGGCCTTATATCACTACTATGAAAGAAAGCATTGCAAATACAGTACAAGAGCTACGCATAAACGCGACAATGACCCAGGAAGAATTGGCTTCGTCTGTTGGTGTGAGTCGGCAGACTATTATTGCTGTCGAAAAAGGGAATTACACCCCATCAGTTTTGTTGGCAATTAAAATAGCGGAAATATTTAAACAACCAGTCGAAAAAATATTCACCATTACGTATGAAAAATAATCTTACACACATTGTTCTGGCTCTTGCTTTAGTAATACTGCTGGTCCTTTTGACTGATCCGTTTATGTACTTTATGCCGCCAACAGCTGCGTTGGTTGCGCTCCTAATAATTATTGTCTTGGTTGGAGTATGGACAGGGTCAATTTTGCGGGAAGCACCTGGTGATGAGCGAGCAATCATTCATAGCATGAATGCAGGGCGGGTAGCGTATCTCTCTGGTGCAATTGTGCTGACAGCAGCGGTTGTCTACCAAGGCTTGGTCCATCATATGGTGGATACAGAAGTCGCTCTAGCGCTTGGAGTGATGGTGGTGGCTAAGATTGCTGCTCAGCTCTATTTTGAAAAGTATCGATAACACTGTCTCGTGTAAGGACAAAAAGTGAGCATTTGCTCACTTTTTTGTTATTTTATTGGTTAAGAGTAAACCTGCGGTAGTGTAAATCACAGTTCTTCACTGCTGTCGGTATTTTGCGTCTTCGAGTACGCTATGATTAAGGGGTATGGATACACAAATCCTTTACAGTGAAGTCGAATACGCTCGAGTCAAATGGTACCTCGTTAGTAGCGGGAAAGATGGTACGATTGATGATGTCTTATCAGTCATCCGCCAGGGCTATACCAAAGCTGCTCAAATCCAGGCCCGGCTGCACCAAGAAGGCATTCTTGATCTCAATGAAATTCGGGAGTTTGATGAATAAATACTTTAAAGCCGGTGCATAATGCACCGGCTTTCTGTCTTCGTTCAGACGCACCGTCGTTTACTATTTTTGGCAGTACATTGCCGGCCAGGCGCTTTGGCTGGCATGACACTATAGTCATTACTGCTTATTTGTACGCGCGGTGTCATAAATCGTTGCTTATACGTGGGAAGCACTGTAACAACAAAGACGTAGTATGTTATTACTGCCAGGGCCAGACACCACCAGACACCAAATTTTCGAAACCAGGCCATATTTCTCCTCCTTCTTGTCTCCTTAAAAAACACTCTCAAACCTCACTATCTTCTAAAACTTATTGGATGTCAAATAATTATTGTATAAATCCTGTGTACTATATTTATAATTACACCGTAGTAAGAGAAGTAATTAAACACATGTTATGATTAAACAAGCAGTAGTCGCTGGAGGATGCTTCTGGGGTGAGAAAGCGTGGGACGCTTTCGCAAGACCTTGCCAACTAGTTTCGAGCTTGCGAGAAAATAGTGACAAGGTGTACAGTTCCTGTAAGGAATAAGAGAGGTAATAAAACATATCTATGATTAAACAAGCAGTAGTCGCTGGAGGATGCTTCTGGGGTCTCGAAGACCTAATCCGCACCCTTCCTGGCGTTATCGCCACCGAAGCTGGGTATACCGGCGGAACCAATGAGAACCCAACCTATCAAAGCCATCCCGGACACGCCGAGGCGGTCTTGATTGAATATGATGAAGAGAAAATTAGTTATCAGCAAATTCTCGATTTCTTTTTTCAAATTCATAATCCAACAACGTTGAATCAGCAGGGAAATGATCGAGGAACAGCCTATCGGTCCGCAATATTTTTTGCCACCGAAGAAGAGAAGCGCGTTGCTGAGGAGATGATTGAAATTGTGAACGAATCAGAGCGCTGGAGTGATCCGGTAGTTACCACACTTGAGCCACTTGCTCGGTTTTGGCCAGCTGAGGATTATCACCAGGATTATCTGATTAAAAATCCTGGCGGGTATACCTGTCACGCGATTTACTTCGATAGTTATCTGAAATAAAAAACCGGCGGCCCCATCAGGGCCGCCGGTTTTTTATCATCTTAGTGCTTCGGTACAAAGGTCAATGCTTGACCCTTTTGGGTTCCGCGGCCAGTTCGGCCGATACGGTGAACATAATCATCAAAGGTGTTTGGCAGGTCGTAGTTGATGACGTGTGTCACGTTATCAACGTGGATACCTCGGGCCGCTACGTCGGTGGCTACCAAGACACGTGCTTGACCACTCTTGAAGTTGGTGAGTGATCGTTGTCGTTGGCCATGACTCTTATTTCCGTGGATAGATTCAGCTTTGATGCCGTGACTTGAAAGTTCATTGGCAAGCTTTTCAACACTGTGCTTCATTGAACCAAAGATAATTACACGCTTGAGTTCGTCTTTGGCAAGAAGGGCTAAGAGGCTCGTGAATTTATGAGCGTGCTCATACATGACTACGTCTTGCGCAATACTGTTTGTGACATCCTTTTTCTTGACTGAGATAGTTGTCGGCTTACGCATGAAGTCGTTGACCAACTTTTCCGCCTCGGCATTCATAGTGGCTGAGAAGAAAAGGGTTTGTCGGTTTGGTGTGACAGTACTCAAGATTCGACGCATGTCATGGATGAATCCCATATCAAGCATTCGGTCAGCTTCATCAAGCACCACGTTTGAAATCTTGTTGGTCTTCAAGTCACCTCGTTCGATGAGGTCCAAGATTCGTCCTGGGGTACCAATCACAAAGTGATTGCCACGTCGTAGCTTCATAATCTGTGGTCGGATACTCGTACCTCCCACACAGGTGACGGCAAAGAGTTTAAAGGGAGCAGCAAATTTTCGGAATTCAGCTTCAATTTGAAGCGCTAATTCTCGAGTCGGAGTGAGGATTAACGTAACCTGATTCTTGTCTTTAAGTGTCTTTTGAATAAGGGGAAGCAAGAAGGCCGCTGTCTTACCAGTACCAGTTTGCGCGAGACCAATTACATCTTGACCATTGGTGATCAAAGGAATGATTTGGTCCTGAATTGGTGAAGGAGTTTCGATTCCTTGTTTTTCAACTGCCATCGCAATATCTGGATGGAAACCAAAATCATTAAAGGTGTGCTTTGAGACGTACACTTCTTCAGCTACTTCAGCTGGGTTTTTATTAATGAATTGTGAGGGGTCAAAGGTTGGTTGCTTTCGGCCACCACCTCGACTGCCGCCACGGCTACTAGTTTGAGGTCGGCCACCACCGCCAAAGCGACGAGTACCACCACTTGAACGTCCAGGTTGAGCTGAACCAGAGTAAGGACGGCGTCCAGTTTGTGGACGTCGTGAGTTATTTGTTTGCATCAAAAAATTGGTTAATGGAACTAAGAAAATTCTTAAAATTCCGGGGCGTGCAGGTAGTAAGTAATTCAGAAACCTGAATCAAGTCAGACATCTGCAGCTATTGGCCCCACACGAGTGACAAAAGCGTTCGACTATACTAATACAAAAAGATAATTTGTCAAATCTTGTGATGGGCCAATACTGTACGTGAGTAGTGAGTAAATTAGTAAAAACGTGCTAGCATGGCGATTATGTCAGGTGAAATTGAATATATCTACGGAAAACATGCGGTTCGTGAGGTGCTTGAAATGCGTCCAGATGTTCTCCATGAGGTACACGTAGTACGAGACTTTGCTGATGCCAAAATACTAGCGTTATTGGATGGCGCAAAGGTGAGTCTTAAAGTGCTTAATGAAAAGAATCCACCCCGCGGTGTATCGTCAAAAGCGACACACCAGGGAATTGTGGCCGGTATTCGGGCGGATAAGTTGACTATTCCGTATAAAACCTTCAAAGAAACATTGCGCGCAGAGCCACACACATCACTCCTGGTTCTCGGTGAAGTGCAAGATCCTCACAATGTTGGAGCAGTGATTCGTTCGGCAGCTGCGTTTGGTGTAGCAGGAGTACTGATTCCACCCCACAATCAAGCACCGGTGACAGGAACGGTGGTAAAGGTTTCGGCTGGAATGGCCTTTCGGATTCCTCTCGTCACTATTAGTAATGTAAATACCGCACTGCGCGATTTACAAAGTCTAGGCTTTTGGGTATATGGACTTGAGGGGAATGGTACGACAAGTACGGTCAGCGAAACATTCTCTCGTCCGAGTGTGTTTGTACTCGGTAATGAAGGCTCAGGTTTGAGAGAGAAAACGAAAGAATTATGTGATGAATTAATCTCTATTCCAATCCATCCGCAATGTGAGTCGCTCAATGCAGCAGCTGCTACAGCCATTGTGCTCGCTAGCTGGAGCGCCCAGCATCAAAGCGCTTTGTCGCCCCGTTTGAAGTAGTGTATTATTGTTGCTATCGGCACTAGACTGATGATGTGTTACACATCCATATTATATTTATTGTAAATTGAACTACGTATTATGACCGAACCCGAAAATCAGCCAGTCACCACTCCTTCTCACGAACCTGTGGTACCTCATCCACCTGCTCCTGAAGAGCACAAGGATGCTGTTGAAACTCATGAAGCAAGTACAGAATCTGAATCAACCACCATGGAATCCACTGAGGACCATACTCACTCTAATGACATGGTTAGTGGTGACGAGGCTATGCCAGCTACTATGACTGAGACTAAGTCACCGATAAAGTGGCAGTACTACGCTGGAGCAGCAGTAGTGCTTGCAATTATTATTCTTGGCGTTTTATACGCTATGGATAGGCAGGGGAGAATGAACATCCCTCTGTTTGATGGAATTGAAAACTTCGCTGCGCGACAAACAGCCGTAGCATCAGTAAACGGCGCTGATATTTCGGAGTATGACTTCAATGTGAGTGTAGCTCAAATTACTGCTGGAGCAGAAGCCCAAGGAGCAGATTTGAGTAGTCCTGAACTACAAACACAAATCAACTCGCAGGCAATCGAAATGCTGGTGAACACAGAACTCTTAAAGCAAGAAGCTGCGCGACGAGGTATCAGTATCACTGATGAAGATGTGAGCAATCGACTAACTTCACTTGAGGAAGAGGTTGGTGGTGCAGATGTTTTGAAAGAACGAATGGCTCAATTCAATATTAACGACAAGACACTGCGACGAGATATTTTAAACGAATTGACTATTCAAGCATTACTTGACCAGGTCTTTGAAGAAACCGATATCAATGTAACAGACGAGGAAATCCAAAGTCTGTACGCTGGAGCGGGTGGTGAAGAGGCTGGACTCCCACCGCTTGAAGAAGTTCGAGAGCAAGTCATTGAACAAATCCGAGGTGGTAAGGAACAAGAAATCGTTTCAACGTTTATCGCAACTTTGCGCGAGACGGCGACGATTGAAATCCTTATCTAGCTACAAATGACCACCGGCTGTACAGAGGGTACACCGGTGGTTTTTTGTTTGCTTGTTATACTACATACATGCATAAGCCGCTGAGTGCGCACGCCAGAACATTAACGTATCGAGCATCCGAACGAATGGCTGTTTTGCGTAGCTTGAGTGTTCCGGAGCGAAGTGTTGTCTTTCAAGAATTATCACCGTATGTACAACAATCCATTCTTTCTCATCTCAAAGATCAAGAGCTCGTTAACATGCTCGACAATATGGATATGGACCAGGCTGAGCGAGCGGTCGCACAAATTCCTAATGTAAAACGGCGGAAACGAGTTATTCAGCGGCTGAAAGGGGATATTCGAGAAAAGATGGATTATTTCTTACGCTTTCATCCGCAAGCATCTTTGTCACTCATTAATTTTAATTATTTATTTTTACCCAGTACTCTGACAATCGGTGAAGCTGCGGCAGTGATTGATGAACATTATGAAGAAATGGGTAAGTACCCAGAGTTGCTCGTCCACGAAAAAGGACGTTTGGTGGGGGAGGTGCCGTTTGCGGCAATGGTTCGTGAACGAAATGCCAGTCAATTAAAAAAGCACCTTCATCCAATTCCAACGATTTCATACAAGTCAGACGTTCCTGAGATTATTGAATTATTGACGGGAACACAAAGCAAAAAAGTTGTGGT
Source organism: Minisyncoccia bacterium (assembly GCA_041738755.1). Classification (GTDB taxonomy): domain Bacteria; phylum Patescibacteriota; class Minisyncoccia; order Phycocordibacterales; family UBA918; genus OLB19. The sequence goes on from JBGSPE010000007.1 coordinate 26,708, forward strand.
CCTTGATCATGATGAAAGTGTTCTGGGAATAATTTATGCTGATACCGTAAGGCCACTGTTTAGTGACGTAAGTTCAGAATCGCTCTATGATTTTGCTGGAGTTGATGCGAGTGAACGTGCGAGTGATGGTGTGTGGAAAAAAGTCAACGCTCGATACAAATGGTTGATTATAAACCTCGGCACTGGTTTCCTTGCTGCCTCGGTAGTCAGTCTTTTTGAGAATACATTAAATGAGTTAGTGCTACTCGCTATTTACATGCCTATTGTAGCCGGGATGGGTGGAAACGCTGCTACCCAAACACTGGCCGTTACCGTACGAGGAATTACCATGGGAGAAATTAGTCTTGCAACTGGCCTCAAACCAGTTCTTAACGAAGTAGGCGCTGGGTTTATTAACGGAGTCATTAACGGTGTGTTGGTGGCAATTGTTGCCGTACTATGGAATCAAAGTCCTGGTCTAGGCTTTGTAATTGGGGTTGCCATGGTCTGCAACTTGGTAATTGCTGGTTTCTTTGGAGCATTCATTCCGTTGTTTATGAAAGCATTAGGTAAAGACCCAGCTACTTCAGCGACGATATTTATTACTACCGCTACAGACGTATTTGGGTTCTTTATTTTCTTAGGATTGGCAACTATTATACTTCTATAGACCGAGTGATATACTAGTTTTTATATGAAAACCGCCGAACGAGTTGTCATGGTAGCTATCTTGCTGGTGTTAAGTGGGGGAGTGGCTTTTGTGTATTTCACGATGAAAGCAAATCACCAGGCTATTCTTGATGGGGTGGCGCGAGGAGATTATGAGATACCGATTGAAACGCCGCCAGCGACAACGACACCCGTTGCTGTTCCAGACAATGAAGATGTATGGCGTGAAATTTATCCCACAACCGTACCGATAACCATCGCAGACGTGTCTGTAGAGGCTTCGGTTGCGGATACATTGCCGGAACGAATTAAAGGTTTGTCCGGAACACCGTATCTGCCGATGGGCGTCGTCAAACTGTTTGCCTTTGGTGCGGCTGGTAGTCACTCGATTTGGATGAAAGATATGAATTATGCGATTGATATTATCTGGGTTGATGAGACAGGTGTCATTGTTCACCTCGAAGAAAATATTACCCCGGAGTCGTTTCCAGAATCCTTCGGTTCGCCTACGCCGGCGTGGTATGTAATTGAAGCAGCCGCTGGATTTGTAGCAGCTAATCAGATTGTTGCAGGAGACCAGGTGGTGCTTCCAGTTGTATTAGAATAGAGCTTCCATTATTGATGTTTGTATTGTATAATGCAGACACACGATGATCGCCCTTTCGGGGGAGGAAAGTCCGAACACGCCCACAGTAATGTGGAGTCTGGTAGCGGGTAACGCCCGTCCGTCATTGACGAGAGGTGCGAGCAGAGACGTCTGGAGCGAAAGCAAAGGAACTCCTTACGTAATATATTATGTAAGGAGTAGTCATTTTGGTAACAAAGTGGGTGAAACGGCTAAATCCTTACCGGCGTGCAAGGCCGTGCTTCAATATTTTATTGGAGAGAGCCGCAAGAGGTGATTGGCAACAATCACCCCAGGTATATGGTCATCCGGGAGTAATATCCTGACAGAATTCGGCTTATGTGTACAAAAATCACCCGTAAGGGTGTTTTTTGTTTTATGATAAGAGAACTCATCAGGTAATTATTATATTCATGTCAGGAAATCTGTTTATACCAAAGACGTTTCAGAGCGATGCTACTTCTCTTAGAACATCTCCCGTGTCGCCGCAGCCAGTGTCAGCTCCCAAAGTTGATAAAGCAGGAGCTTTGCTCCAAAAAATTCTCCATTATATCCTCATTGGCTTGGCTACACTGCTTCCCGTATTTTTTATTCCCGGTCTACCTGCGTCACTGAATTTTGATAAAGCCTTCCTGGCTTTGGCGGCTGGTCTTTCGGTGGTATCAGTACTTTGTCTAACAGCACTCCGTTCAAATAAATTTGCGACCGTGATTCCAATGGCACTCGTGCTTTTTTGGGGAGTGGTTGTTGCGGCCGTAGTGAGTGCGTTGCTGTCGGGCGATGTGCAGGATGCTTTTCGAGGTCAGGTGTTTGAACCACTAACAGCAGGATTCTTAGCGCTTATGGCACTCACGATGACAATCCCACTCGTCCTACAAAAGTCTAAAGTGATGAGTCTGCGGGTCGTGTCTGGGTTTGTGGCCGCTGTTGCAGCTGTTGTTCTGTATTCGATTGTCCGGATATTCTTTGGGGCAGGTTTTCTTTCATTGGGAAGTTTTGGTGCTGTTACCAGTTCACCGATTGGAGGGTTCAACGACTTAGCTATCTTGAGTGCCCTCTCAATTATTATTGGATTAATAACATTATTACTTTTGCCTTTACGAAAAGGACTGCAAATTGCCATTTTTATACTTACTATTTTGGCGACATTTTTGATGGCAATGGTAAACTTCTTTTACCTTTGGATTGTTGTGGGATTTTTTGGACTACTCCTTCTCGTGTACATCCTCTCTCGCAATACGCTTTTCCCTGGAACCGGAGAAGCTGACTCGACAGTTCCGCCACTCCTTACGATTGCTACAGCTTTTGTCTGTGTCGTGAGTGTCGTATTTATTTTTGCGGGTGAGTTTGTCGGTACACAAATTTCAAATGCAACTGGTGTCAGTTACCTTGAAGTACGTCCCTCAGCAGCAGCTACAATTGATATTGCAAAATCTGTGTACCAAGAAGACATTCTTCTGGGAATTGGTCCAAATCGATTCGCCGATGCTTGGAGTCTCTACAAAGACAGGAGCATCAACGAAACACTTTTTTGGTCAGTTGATTTCACTGCCGGATACAGCTTTATGCTGACTCTGTTTATTACCTTAGGTGTACTTGGCACAACATTACTGATTGCTTTTCAGGGTTGGTTCTTGTATCTCGGTTACCGAATGCTCTTAAAGAGTCAAAACACTGACCCGTTTTGGAATTACTTTGGGGTAGTCACGTTTGTTGGAGCGGTTTTCCTTTGGGGGATGTCATATGTCTATGTACCAAATGCTACGACATTACTACTCACTGCACTATTTACAGGATTAACCTTTGTTGCTTACCAAGCCTTGGTTCCGCAAGCAATCAAAGTTCTCCCGCTGGTTACTACTAGAAGTCGAGGGTTTGCCCTTATGACGGTGTCAATAATTGCAATTGTGGGTTCGGTAAGTATTCTTTTTTCAGTAGGAAAGCAATACGCTGCTCAAGCTACGTTTACTCGCGCCCAGACGGCTGATTCAATTGAACGATTTGATCAACAACTACAAGCCGCCACGATACTGTTTCCAGATGATACGTTCATTGGTTTGCGAGCCCAAGCTCGTTTAGCTCAATTACAAGAGATTGCTGCTATTGCAGAACCAACCGAACAAGATCAAGAACGGTTTGTCGCACTTGCTGAAGAAGCAATTATCTTGGCTCAAGGTGCTCTTAGCCTTGACCCAAGTAATCCTGATTTACACGCTGTACTCGGCGGTGTCTACAGTATTCTAGCGGTTGCTGGCTTAGCTGATGCAGAAGCCAGAGCCACAGCAACCTATGGTGACGCACAGTTTCGAGATCCTCTCAACCCTTCATATTCACTCATGAAAGCCTATATGGCGGTTCGACTTAACGACCTGGGGCGGGCTCGTGAAGAAATTAGTGCCGCGCTTGCTTTAAAACAAAATTACACCGAAGCACTCTTCTTACTTTCACAGCTTGATATTCAAGAAGGGAATACAGATGCGGCCATTGCTACAACTCGTCAAATTATCACCCTTGAACCTAATAACCCTACTCGGTATTACCAACTTGGTATCTTGCTCAATGCAGCCAATGATCAGGGTGGAGCAATTGCAGCCTTCGAGGCAGCTATCGCGCGAGATACAAACTTTGCGAACGCCCGCTACTTACTTGCGTTGACGTACGTTCAGGTAGGTCGACCAGAGGACGCCTTACGTGAGCTTCGGATTGTTGAAGAATCTAATCCAGATAACGCTGAACTACGTGATGTTATTGCTCAGATTCAATCAACCGGTACGGTAGCTGTTCCGCAGTCTTCAGCACTTGAGCCGTCAGTAACTGAGGGCTCGCCTACGCAAGCAAATGGTGAAGGTGTTACGGCTGAAGAAGCTCCAGATACCGATCTTATTTCTCCAGTTAATACACCACCAAGTAACTCAGAGCAATCGTCAACAGTCGCACCCCCAACTTCTTCGTCTGATACTGAGTAATACCTAGTATGGTTCGGCGAGTCTTTAATTTTATGTACAAGGAAGTACGCGGCTTACACCAAGCTGCGTATATTCTTGCCTTATTTGCCATCGGTTCACAAATATTAGCCGTCGTGCGAGATAGGCTTTTGGCTCATATGTTCGGCGCAGGACCTGAGCTTGACCTGTACTACGCTGCGTTTCGAATCCCAGATTTGTTGTATGTGCTCTTTGCGTCTGTACTCTCAGTATATGTACTACTTCCGTTTGTCAGTCGGTACACAGAGCAAGTTAATAGCGCAGCCGGCGCTCGTGTTATCTCGCAAGTGTTTTCACTGTTCTTGATAGTGTACAGCCTTGTAGCGCTAGGACTTTTTATTGCTGCTCCATTTGTCGCCCCAGTACTTTTCCCCGGCTTTATGGAGCAGATGGGAGAGCTGGTGTTACTGATGAGAATACTACTGTTACAAGTATTTTTCCTCGGCCTCTCTAGTTTATGTGGAGTCGTGACACAAATCAGTCACCGCTTTGTGCTCTACGCCATTAGTCCGCTTTTATATAACATCAGTATTATTTTCGGTATTATTTTCCTCTTTCCTTGGTTTGGTTTGGTTGGATTGGTCGTTGGTGTGGTGGTCGGGGCTCTCGGACATCTCCTTATTCAAATACCCTTTGTACTGAAGAGTGAGTATCGGTTCGGTTTCTTTTTCGCGTTTGATTGGAAATTACTCCGAGAAGTATTGTGGGTATCTATCCCTCGAGCATTTACGCTCTCAATAAACCAAATTGTTTTACTTATTCTTATTGGAGTGGCGAGTACGATGGCGGCAGGTTCTGTCTCAGTATTTCAGTTCGCTTTTAATCTCCAGTCAGTACCATTGGCAATTGTAGGGATGAGTTATTCAGTAGCTGCGTTTCCAACCCTTTCGACGCTCTTGGCAAAAAATGATATTAAGGAATTTAATCTTCAGTTATTAACTGCACTACGACACATAATTTTTTGGTCTGTTCCTATTATCGTATTAATAATCGTGCTGCGTGCTCAGATTGTCCGAGTCTTGCTCGGTACAGGATCATTTGATTGGGCTGATACGAGACTCACAGCAGCTGCCCTGGCAGTGTTTGTCGTTTCACTTGTTGCACAATGTGCGCTCTTGCTGTTAATACGCGCTTTCTACGCTGGGGGAAGAGCATTCACACCATTGTTTGTTTCGCTTGGTACGGCCGTAGTATCAATTGCTTTGGCACTATGGCTCCGTACTCTCTATGTAGCTAATAGTGACTTTCAATTCTTTGTCACTGATCTGTTCCGTCTCGAAGGAGTACCAGGAACAGAAGTTCTCATGCTCGCAGTCGCCTTTGTGTGTGGACAGCTTCTACAACTAACGATTCTATTCATCGTTTCTGAACGTGTCTTTGGGATTAATTATCGACCATTATGGAGACTCTTCTTTCAATCATGCGCGGCTGGAATTGCTGGTGGCGTCTCGGCATATGCAGCACTTATTTTTGTGGTTGACGGTATTAATCAAAACACGTTCATCGGGATTTCTCTCCAAGGCCTCGTAGCTGGTTTGATGGGTGTGACAGCTGTTATATTAGTATATCGATTATTCAACTCTCCTGAGCTCTTTGAAATTTACCGTTCATTCCATTCGCGAATCTTTAAAACTGATGTGATTGCACCGCAACCAGATAGCCTCTAGTTTTTTTCTGGTTCTAAGGTAGAGTAGTGCAACACGTATGAGTAAAAACATCAGAAATTTCAGCATTATTGCTCACATTGACCACGGAAAATCAACCTTGGCTGATCGTATGCTTGAGCTCACCAAAACCGTTGAGCAGCGAAAAATGAAGGATCAAGTACTTGATTCGATGGATCTTGAGCGTGAACGGGGTATCACTATCAAAATGCAGCCGGTAAAAATGCGCTATGAGCACGCTGGTGAGGTGTATGAGTTTAACCTCATTGATACTCCAGGACATATCGACTTCTCATACGAAGTGTCCCGAGCGCTTAAGGCCGTCGAGGGAGTATTGCTCCTTGTCGATAGCACCCAAGGCGTGCAGGCTCAAACCCTGACTACGCTCCAGATGGCAATCGATCAATCGCTCACTATTATTCCGGTATTGACCAAAACTGATATGCCTCACTCCCGTGTAGAAGAGGTGGGCGAGGAAGTGATGCGTCTCTTAAATTGTGAGCGCGAGAGTATCTTGCTGGTATCAGGTAAGACGGGTGAGGGTGTACCAGAACTCTTAGCTACTATTTGCGATAGAATCCCGGCTCCCGAACAAAAAGTCATTGGCGATTACCGGGGGCTCATTTTTGATTTTCAATACTCAAACCACCGAGGGATTATTGTTTTTATGAGAGTCTTTGATGGAAAGGTAAAGAAGGGTGATATGGTGAAGTTTGCGGTAAGCGGTCACCAATTCACGGTTCTTGAAGTAGGGGTGGTTACTCCGCAAGAGACACCACAGGACGAGCTATCGTCCGGACAAATTGGCTATATTGTAACGGGTATCAAAGAGCCAGGAGTTGCAACAGTAGGGGATACCCTTGTCCCAGCTCGTTCTCAAGCAGTTGCACTGGCTGGCTATCAACAAGCGCGACCTGTTGTATGGTCTTCAATTTTCCCTGAGAATCAAGACGAGTTTACTCAGTTGCGACATTCGCTTGATAGACTTCGTCTCTCAGACTCGTCGCTATCGTTTGAAGAAGAGTCTTCTGGAGTTTTGGGCCGAGGATTTAGGTGTGGGTTTTTGGGAATGCTCCACATGGAAATTATAACCGAACGCCTCCGTCGTGAGTTCAATATCGATATTATCATCACCGCTCCGTCTATTTCCTATGAAGTGACATGGCCTGACGGTCGGATTGAGTCAGTGTATGCTGCCAACCGTTTCCCCGAACATGGTGAGAAGGTAACGGTCAGAGAACCATGGGTCTTGGGTCAAATTATTTTACCGGGAGACTATATGGGTAATATCCTTACCTTGCTCTATGAGCATGAGGGAAGTGTGATTGATACTGAGATATTTGGCGATGGACGTACGATTTTGACAGTTGAGATTCCTTTACGGGAGCTTATGCGTGGTTTCTTTGATAAATTAAAAAATGCTAGTAGTGGATATGCTTCATTATCATATGAAATTGCAGAGCTTCGTCCAGCTACGGTAACAAAGCTCGACGTCCTGATTGCTGAGGAGGAGGTGCCAGCCTTTTCTCGAGTGGTGGGTATGATGCGGGCTGAGACTGATGCGCGCGCCATTGTCGATAAGTTGTATGCAGCACTCCCACGACAACAGTTTGTGACTAAAATTCAAGCCAAAGTTATGGGCAAAATTATCGCTACCAAAAAACTCTCAGCGGTTGGGAAAGATGTAACTGCACACTTGTACGGAGGGGATATTACGAGAAAGATGAAGCTCCGGGAGAAACAAAAGAAAGGGAAAGCGAAGGCACTCGAGCGTGGTAAGGTTCATATTTCTCAAGATGTCTTTATGAAAATGATGAAGAGTGATTAAGTACCAAAATAATGTAAAAGGCGGTTCGCATGCGAACCGTCTTTTACATAGTAACCATACTCTTTATAGGGGCACTCCAGAGCCTCCAGAATAGGCAAATACCATACTGATAACAATTAAGATAGCCAAGACTGCCCAGACCCATTTAATAGCTTTTTTGGTTCGTTGATCAAATAAGAAACTCATGACTGCTATTCTACCGTATAGGGAAGAATAGTAAAATAGGGGTATAATTACAGCGTGTTAGATTTTCATCAAAAACGAAAACTCCGAGTTCTCGCCAGTTCACGTCTGGTGCAGCTATTATTCCTGGTGATAGTGATTGGGGTGCTTTTTAGCGCCTTTACTCGTTACCAAATGGCCGCAGAGATGGCAGAACGTCGTGAGCTAGAGGAAGCGACGGTGGAAACGCTTCAAAAGCGAAAAGATGATTTAGAGAAACAGGTGCAGTATTTGTCAGATGAGCGGGGAATTGAAGCTGAAATGCGCCGGCAATTTGATGTGGCGCTTGAAGGTGAGCAAGTGGTAGTGATTGTTGATCCACCTGAACCAGAGTCTTCGGAACAAATTGTGCCAGAGGAAGAACCAGCTTGGTATGAGTTCTGGCGTTAGTCAAAAAGTGTTATACTATCTTGGTTAATATTAAAGTCAACGTATGGATACAGTAGTTACAATTTATAGTACCCCAGTGTGTCATTTTTGCCATGCTGCAAAGGAATTTTTTAAGGAAAATAATGTTGCGTACACAGAGTATGATGTTGCGTCTGATGCAGCAAAACGAACTGAGATGATTGATATGACAGGGCAAATGGGCGTACCTGTAATTCAAATCGGTGATGATGTGATTATTGGTTTTGATGAGCCAAAGATTAAAGAACTTCTCAAGCTGTAAGGTAAAACCAGACAAACAAAAACGCCCTTCGGGGCGCTTTTGTTATTGTGCCCTTGGCAGGAATCCCCTCCGGGCCTGGATAATTGTCATAAATATCAAATCACCCTTCGATTCCTGACAGAAGTAAAACTATTTACTTCTGCCAGAGGCACATTTAAAAATCTTTTAAATGTGCCTCTGGCAGGAATCGAACCCACATCTCCCCCTTAGGACGGGGTAGCTCTATCCATTGAGCTACAAAGGCTTCTGTGGCCTCTAGGGTAGCATAAATCAAGCAAAGGTGGCAGATGGTTTGGTATACTACCCAATATGGATTCAAATCACCAAGACCACGACACAATCGAAAAGTTGATGGTAGAGAACCAAAGGCTTCTGGCTGAGAATAATCTTATTCTTAAAAAACTCCAACGGGGCGCAACGTGGGGCTTCTGGTTTCGTATTGTATGGATAGCTGTACTCCTTGGGCTTCCATTTGTCACCTACTTCTACTTCGTGGCTCCGTACACTGATAATCTCGAATCAATTATCCGCTATTTGGCACCACTCGTTATCTAGTTCCCCATGATTGAAATAATTGTGAAAACAGGTACAATAGCCGGCACTGATTCACATATTCAGTCCTTGCTTGGGTAGCTCAGTTGGTAGAGCACTCCCCTGAAGAGGGAGGGGTCAGCAGTTCGAGCCTGCTCCCAAGCACAAAACAAAAAATTGCCACAATTCTGTGGCAATTTTTTGTTTACTTATGACCTGCGTTACTTCTGACCTTAAGTTGTGTTGTGCGGTGTTTGTCGAGCTTGGGAAGTTTGATTTCAAGCATGCCGTGTTTTTCTTGTGCCTCGGCTTCGTCAATCGCAACTTCTTCTGGTAAGACGAGTGTTCTTGAGAAACCACCCCAGAATAATTCTCGATGGAAGTATCCATCGTCATGGACTTCTTGAAATTCTTCTCGCACACCACGGATGGTGACCATGTCGCGGGTGATAGAGATTTCAAGGTCAGTTGGACTTACCCCAGCGACAAGGGCTCGAATCACAATACTCTCATCAGTTTGGTACATATCGACAGGTAGTTCACCGTCTTGCGTACTGCCCGTTGATTCTTGGTCATCCCAAGCATCATCTTCTTGATAACTGTCTTCAACAGCAAGGTTATCTTCTTCACCAAATTCATGATTTTCATCAAGGATTCGGTCGTAGTCGCGATCTTGTTGATTGCCACCAGTGAGTCGGTCTAGAAATGAGGGTTTTTTCATAATTGTTTAACAGGTGTTGGGATTATGGGCACATTCAAGTTGTTTAATTTTTTCGAAGAGAAGAAATAAAATTATAACTCCCATCCATACAAAGAGAAAGACGCCTAGAATGGTTTCTCCGCTTGCATCCATTATAAAAAAGTTAAATAGGGCATGCAACACAACAGCCATGAACAACCCAATTGTACCAGCAATAACCTGGGTAATTTTTGAGCGGTAATAGGTTAGAGCAAGGAAGACACCGATGGTACCTGAAGCTAGTACATGGAGAAGGGTAGCGCCCAAGAAGCGGAAACTACCGGTGAGAGCGGAGTTGAGATAGTCACCTGCCACAAGAGGATTAAAGATAAATAATGAGTTTTCGAGAGCCGCAAACCCGAGCGCAATCATAATCATGTAGATCACCATATCAATCGGCTCATCGACTTCTTTGTTCCACATCACAATTGCCAGAGCGGCAGCGTACTTGAGTAATTCTTCAATAATTACCCACACCAGGATGACATTAGCTCCGACATATAAATCAATGGCCAGTTTTTGCAACGGTAGGGCCATCGGCACAACTGCCATCCCAGCGATAAAGCTGATGGCCAAAAGAATGTATGGTTCTGGTTGGCGATTATCTTCTCGTAGCCAAAACCATACCCAAAATAACGCCGGTATGAGTCCCGCTAAAAAAGCAATCGCAAAATATGTCGATTCCATTTATCACTATTGTAGCAAAAGCCGGCCGGAGCTTTGCTCCGGCCGGCTTTATAAAGGGGATACTATGACGAAGGCCACTTTGCTACTAGTAACATCTCAGAATCTTTCATTTCCTTTGGTAGTTCTTGCCAGATGGCTTCCGTCACGTACGGCATAAATGGATGGAGCAGTTTGAGGGAAGTAGTGAGACATTCAATCAATACCTTCTGGCGCGCTTGCTTTGCTGCCATATCTTCTCCAGCCAGAATTGGCTTTGATTCTTCAAGTACCACGTCTGCTAATTCGCCCCAAATATAGTGATACGCTTTTTCACCGGCTAGATAGAGATTAAATTTTTCAATTTCGGCTGATACCTCCGCCACTGTAGTCTTGAGTGTCGCTAAGATTTCTTCATCTCGACTACTCAAAGTAACAGGTAATGTAGTGTCTGTATCAATTGTGTGAGTGAGTACGAAACGACTTATGTTCCAAACTTTATTCGCAAAATTCTTATACCCCTTCACCTTACTCTCAGATAACGGCATATCATTACCGGGAGCAGCACCGATAACTAAAGACAGACGAGTCGCATCAGCTCCAAACTTTTCAATCATCGTGAGTGGATCAATTACGTTTCCAAGTGATTTACTCATCTTCTTGCCTTTCTCGTCACGTACGAGACCGTGAAGATAGACGTTTTTAAAGGGAACCTGACCGACCAGGTACGTACTCATAAGTATCATGCGGGCCACCCAGAAAAAAAGAATGTCATAACCAGTTTCAAGAACAGTGGTGGGGTGATAGGTCTTAAGATCTTTTGTTTGCTCTGGCCAACCCAGAGTTGACATGGTCCATAGGCCTGAAGAAAACCAGGTGTCGAGGGTGTCAGGATCTTGTTTCCAACCCTCGCCAGGGGAGGTAGTCTGTACTTTCACTTCACCATCCTTAAACCAAGCAGGAATTTGGTGTCCGTACCAGATTTGTCTTGAAATACACCAATCATGCAGATTATTTATCCAGTTATAGTACACGCGCTCAAAGCGCTCAGGTAAAATAGATACGCCGTTATTTTCAACTGACTTAATCATCAAAGTCTTCAGTGTCACCGTATCACCTTGGTTCACTCCAGGAATCTCAGATGGTCCCATTGTAAACTCTTTATTTACATCGATAAACCACTGCTCTTTGATTTGTGGTTCAATTGTGCCACCGCCACGCGAGTTCGTGGCTACCTTGTTTACGTTTGTTTCATCGATTTTTTCAATCAAACCCTTCTCTTGCATTTTCAGTATAATTTCTGCCCGGGCTTTCTTGATGTGTTGTCCGGCAAATTCTCCAGCAATTGGAAGTAAAATACCTCGCTCATCAATGATTTGTTCACGCTCAAGTCCATGACGCTCAGCAATTTCAAAGTCAACCTGTGAGTGCCAAGGGGTAATGGTCATGACGCCAGTACCCATCTCCGGGTCAGCCGCTTCGTCTTTGATGACGGTCGCAGTAATAGGTCCATTTATCCATTCCACTTCAATTTGTTGTCCGTGTTCGTATTGGGCGTAGCGCTTGTCTTCTGGGTGCATCACGACGTACTTGTCACCAAATTTTGTCTCTGGTCGAACTGTACCAATCGTAAAAGGTCCGTACTTGAAGTAATAGAAGGGGGAGTTGGTTTCGACGTATTCCATCTCATCATCGGATACTGTCGTCTGCATCGCTGGGTCCCAATTTACACTGCGCGCTCCACGATAGATAAGTCCGTCTGCATACATTTTAATAAATGCTTCCATTACAGCTTTGTAGCGTGGTTGGTCTAGTGTAAAAGCATAGCGACTCCAGTCCATTGAGGCACCCATCTTCTTGGTCTGGTTGATGATTGTGTTTTTACTGTCTTCTGCAAACGCATCAATTCGCTTAAGTAATTCCTCACGACCGATTTCATCACGACGCTTCTTTTCCTGCTTGTAGATAATTCCTTCCACTTTTGATTGAGTAGCCAGTGCGGCTGAGTCAGTGCCGGGAATCCAGAGGGTACGTTTACCAAGCATGCGGTTATACCGGACCAAAATATCTTCAATCGCGAGCATGGCGGCGTGCCCCATATGGAGGGTACCTGTGACGTTTGGGGGAGGTAGGACGATAGAGAATGGTTCTGCGTCAGGGGTAGCTACTCCTTTCTCAACACAGACGTCAGGATTAAAAAAGCCACTATTTTCCCACATGGCATACAAATCATCTTCGTGCTGTGCCGGATCATAAGGTTTAAGAAATACCTCGGGGATATTTGGTTGCTTATCATTCATAGATAAATTCGATAGTAGCACGAAAAAAGCCTTATAAAAAGGCATAGTAGAGATTATCATTTGAAAGACAGTAACATCAGATAAAAGAAAAAGCGGGGGATAGTTCCCCCGCTTTGTAAACACCTCATGGACTTATTTAAGCCGCAATTCTCAACATGTTAAGTATCTGAAGTTCCTCTGCCTCTCTGGCTAGTTTAGCCAAGTACAATCTTCTTTCGGCTGACAAGAAATATAGGCCGTGATAGGCCATTTTTTTCTTGAGAGTCATTTCGTCAATCTGAAGCATGTCGCACAGCTCACTGGTATCCGAGGTGATCTGAAGAGAAGTTCTTATATTCTCCCTTTCTTCATGTTTTGCTTGCCTTGCTGATACTCTTAACTCGTTGACGTAGTCCCGCAGATCATACTGGTCTAGTTTTTGATACAGGGTTGAACGGCCAATGCCAAGTAGCCTGGCTGCTTTTGACCAGTTCATGGTCAACTCAAGAGCTTTCATGATGTGAAGTTTTTCAGCCTCGTCTAAGCGAGTAAAAGAACCGTCGGGGTTGATAAAAGCTATCGAATCAGACAATTTATCAGGCATGTAACCTCCGTTTAAAGCGACCAGGAGAATAACACAGATTTTTGATTAGGCAAGGCTTTTGTTCCCGTCAGCCCTGATGACATCAGCGCCACGAGGAGCGAGGGCACTCGCTGCTCTCGCATGGCCAGCAAGGGCAATCATGATACTGTTGTCGGTCGAGAGCTTTGGTTGGGGGAAGTAGACGGTTACATCAGGTGCTTCAGTGAGGAAGGTTGATTCAAACATTCGCTTCAGGTGTTGATTGGCACTGACACCCCCGCCAACGATGAGTGTCTGCGCATTGTGGGTAGTTACAGCAGCGAGAGATTTTTTAAGGAGTACTTTTGTGACTGCATCTTCAAAGTCGCGAGCAATAGCTTTAATGTCGGTTTCAGACAGTTCTAATCCTTGTGTTGCGTATCGTACTGCCGTCTTTAGACCAGAAAAAGAAAAGTCCAAGTCACCAGAATTCAACATAGGAGTCGGAAAGTCAGCAAACTTTGGAAGCTTTTCTTTGCGAGCGGTTTCAGCAAGCTTGGCTATTTCTGGTCCGCCAGGATAGGGGAGGCCAAGCATGCGGGCGACTTTGTCATACGCCTCACCAACGGCATCGTCTCTTGTTTGTCCAACCTTTTCATACTGAGCCCAATCCTTCATCAGGATAAGTTCGGTGTGTCCACCAGAGATGAGTAATGAAATAGCTGGAAACGGAATATCAGCTAGCTGATCATCCCGCTCTGCGTCAAAGATACTGGCGAGGACATGTCCTTCCATATGATTAACCGGCACAATTGGCACGTCCCACAAGAGGGCGAGTGCTCGGGCAAAATTCACTCCTACCCACAATGCTGGTTCGAGTCCTGGACCATTGGTGACCGCAATCAAATCAAAGGCATAGGCACCACGTTCTTCATGGAATTTTAATAACGCTTCAGCCAGTGATGGTTCTCTAATAAGTAGTGTCCGTATTTCGTCTTTAGCGTGAGGACTAAGTTCTGGGCTATCGGTGGCCTCAATACCAGATTCGGCGAGGGCTTTCTCAAGCATAGGAATGACGGTGATGACGTGCTCGCGCTTGGCTAACATCGGGAACACACCACCATATTCTCGGTGGATATCAATTTGTGACCAGAGCGCATTACCAAGAATTTGGTAGGTCGCGTGGGGGAATTCGCCTGAAACTTTGACAATACTCAGAGCCGTCTCGTCACAGGAGGTTTCAATGCTTAATAACAACATGTGAGCACTATAGCGGAGATATTGTCCTTACGCAAAAGTGTGGTACCGTAATTCGATGAAAAAAATTGTCACTCATGATGGACGCTTTCATGCAGATGAAATCTTTGGGGTCGCAGTACTCCAATTAGCACTGGCGTCGGAGGAGTTAGAAATAGTACGAACCAGAGAACAGTCTGAAATTGAACGAGCGGATATCGTCCTTGATGTTGGGGGAGTGTATGAACCAGTTCGGCAACGGTTTGATCATCATCAAAATGGAGCACCGGTTCGGGAGAATGGTATCCCATATGCGGCATTTGGCCTCGTATGGAAAGCGTATGGTGAGCAGGTCGCAGGCTCAAAAGAAATTGCCGAGAAAATTGATACACGCCTCGCCCAAGTAATCGATGCTGGTGATAATGGGATGGCTTTGTATACGGTAAATGAGTACAGTATTCCGCCACTGGAATTATTTTCTTTTTTAGAGTCATTTATGCCACCGCTTGGCTCAGACGCTAGTCAAGATGAGGCTTTTTTCAAAGCGGTAGAGGTTGCTCGGAATTATCTCGTGCGAGTCATTGAAAATTACAAAACCAAGGAAATTTTGAAAGCTGAGGCGACTCGAGTATATGATGAAGCTGAAGATAAACAGGTTTTGGTATTTGATAGTCCGATGAAGCGAGGAATCTTTAGTGATTTTGAAGGAGTACTGGCCATAGTGACACCAGTAGGTAATGAAGGAGACAAATGGTCGGCTCAAGTAGTACCTTCGGATGATGAATCATTTGCTGCTAGGTCACTTTTTCCGGCTGAATGGGCGGGACTAAAAGATGAAGAGTTGGAGACTGTCTCTGGTATTAGTGGAGCCCTATTTTGCCACAAAGGACGATTTATGTTCATGTGTAAGACAAAGGAGGGAGCAATCGCAGCAGCGAAGCAGGCAAAATAGCAGAAGAAAACAAAGGGCCCTGGATTCTAAAAGAATCCAGGGCCCTTTGTTCGATTTCACAATGAATCAAATGTGTGTGACCGATACAGGACTTGAACCTGTGACCTCTACAATGTCAATGTAGCGCTCTACCAGCTGAGCTAATCGGTCACACACATTTCATTCTAAAGAACTCTTCAATGAGATGGTAAAAATGTCTGGGAGACATTTTTACCGCTACCACTCTACTAATCGCACAAATAAATCTAACGACGAGAATGTTACCATATTATTTAATAATTGGAATCAAGTGTTGCTTAGGGTACTATTTAGGATATGGAAAATATACCCAAAGTACAACATTCGACTGACTTTGAATCTACCGAAACTCCAACTGAGCACGTAGAAGATGTGGTGGTCGCGCTCGATAGAGCTCTGCAGCATTGTCGTGCCCATCCTGATGATATGTCTTGTGATTGTTCGGTATTACATGCAAGGATTTGTCATACAGAAATACAGAATCTTTTTGAACACTACGAGCGACATGAAATTCTAACTTACGATGATATTCAAAGCAGTCTAGAAATTGTATTGCAAAAATTAACCACAGAGCTTGAGGCCGATCCCGAAGATGAAGAGATGCGAAAAGGTTTTCAGATTCTTAAAGAACGAGCGCGCGAGATAAGGTTTGCTACCAGAAGATATGTCCAAACCATCGCTAAGTTTCATCATATTAAAGAGCAGCAGTTTCGAATGGATCCGAATGAGTTCGTGGCTGAGTTTCAGAATATTGATCAGATTCGTCGCAATGCTCACAATGGGTTAATTGATACTCTAACTATCTATACAAAGACAATCAACGAATTACAGCGGTACGGAGCATTAGATGGGTTAGAAATTGTTGAGTGGCATATTACTGACCGTTTTGCAGATGATTCAGAAACTGACGGAAAAATCCATGTATTTTCAGGAGACGTACTTCGGAACAGGGATCTCGTGAAGGATTGGGCAATTAGTGCTCATATGCATGAAAAACTGCAACAAATTGAAGCATTGCAAAAGGAGCACTCAAACAGTGTTTGAGTGCTCCTACTCCGAGCGGAGTTTTTTGGCATATGAAATGATAAGATGACGCATAATATCAGCGTCAGTCAGATTGGGTATTTCACGCTTAACCTTTTCAGATAAAGCGAGAAAACGTTCCGATTGTAAGACTTCTTTGATTGACCTTTCGCAGGTATCCTGGAAAATTATGCTTGCCTCCTCACGAATGGCTGAGGCCAGCGCGGTACTTACCATTGCTAATATCCTTAAAGATCAGAATGCTTGGCGACTAATAAAATAGCACATAGTCATAAAAAGTCAATATTAATAGATAACGGAGTACTAAAATGATAAGAACATCTCATAAAACTATTCCCAATACCCCGTTACGTTTTTTATGGTATTTGGGCTCTAAGTATAAACTTTTAGGCACCTCAGTATTCTTGCTGGTTTTATTTGCAGAAACACTCAATGTCTTAATTTTTTATGTTTCATCGCAGCTCATTGATGTTTTTACTGCTGCACCAACCCTGATTGAACAAAAAGAGACTCTTCTATTTTGGGGAGGATTATTTTTATTGGTTTCATTTAGTAATAGTATCTGTTACCGGTTAAGTGGCTTTGCGCTCATAATGTGGGTTATTAAGTTCCAGCGTGATGGATACGCTGAGCTATATGAATACCTTACGCGCCATAGTCATACGTATTTTAGTAATCGGTTTGCGGGTGCTCTTTCTAACAAAGTTTCAAATGCTGTTGACGGTAGTGGGGGGATGGCGTTTCAGATTGTCTGGACCTTCTTTTCTGAGTTTGTTGGGTTGCTCGTGACATTGATTTTGTTCTTTACAATTGATTATCGAATTGGACTGGTGCTACTTTGCATGTTCTTTATTGTATTAGGGTTTAATATTTGGGCTGTACATTGTCGTCGGCCGTTTGTTATCGCGTACGCAACTGCTTCTTCAAAAGCTCGAGGTGAAGGAGTCGATACGATTACCAACATGAGTATTGTCAGGCAATTTTCGCAGCGAAATTTTGAATTACGTCGGCTCAACAGAGTCTTTGATGACCGAGCTGAAAAAGATATAAAGCAATCAATTTTTGGTGAGTGGATTATGCTGATTAATGCCTTTTTTGCTGTTTTTATGACAACGACAGTTTTGGTCATGTTGTATGTCTTGCTTGATACGGGAGCGATTACAGCCGGGGTATTAGTATTAGTACTCGGTTTACTCGGTCGGGTAGGGTATATGTTTACTATTATTGGACAAGCCCTCAATCGATTTATTCGCGAGTACGGAAATGTTGAAGAGGGCCTTGAAGAAATTTTGCAGGAGATGGAGTTAACAGATCAGCCTGGAGCCATAGAACTTTTAGTCCCCCGTGGTGAGATTGTATGGAAGGATGTTGTCTTTGAATATGGAGTAAATAATATTTTTAAACATTTTAATCTGATAATTTCACCTGGTCAGAGACTCGGTTTAGTAGGGCCATCAGGCGCCGGAAAGAGTACATTTGTCTCACTGCTCTTGCGGCAAAATGATATAAGCGGTGGAAGTATTTTGATTGATAATCAAGCTATTGATACGGTAACACAGGATTCTTTGCGGAGGAATATCGCTATCGTTCCACAAGAGCCAGCCCTTTTCCATCGTAGTATTAGAGAAAATATTGCATATGGTAGACCAGATGCAACTGAAGCAGATATTGTTGAAGCCGCAAAACGCGCTCAGGCTCACGAGTTCATCACTGCACTTGAGTTCGGATATGACACCATGGTGGGTGAACGAGGCATCAAGCTATCAGGTGGCCAAAAGCGGCGAGTAGCCATCGCTCGGGCCATACTCAAGAATGCTCCGATCTTGGTGCTTGATGAAGCTACTTCCGCGCTTGATAGTGAAAGTGAAGTAGCGATTCAGGCAGCGCTTTCAGAGCTGATGACTGGTAAGACTGTAATTGCGATAGCGCACCGTCTCTCAACGTTGCGCGAGATGGATAGAATCTTGGTACTTGAACAAGGTCAGGTCGTAGAAGATGGTACGCACGATGCTCTCAAATCAGCTGGAGGAGTATATCAACGTTTGTGGGAGCACCAGGCTGGAGGCTTTCTGACTGAATAAAACAAAGGCCCCGTCTCTGACGGGGCCTTTCTTTATAACTTTTTGGCAGTAGTTCAGGTATTATTAGTATATACAATAAGTAATTTATTTATGTGCGGAATTTTTGGCTACGTCGGGACGAGAACAGCAATGCCGCTTTTGGTTGAGGGTTTACGCACCCTTGAGTATCGAGGTTATGACTCTTCAGGTATCTTCATTCCGGGGCAGCAGGCTGTAAAGACAGTTGGTCCAATCGATTCTCTGGCAGCTAAGTTGTCTGAGACTATTCCGGGCACATCTGGAATCGCGCATACCAGGTGGGCGACACACGGTGCACCGACAGAAAAGAACGCTCACCCACATTTTGATATGAGTGGTTCAATTGCGATTGTTCACAATGGCATCATCGAAAATTACCGAGAACTTAAAGAAGGACTTGTCGTGCGAGGAATCAGCTTTGAGTCTGATACAGATAGTGAAGTGTTCGCCAAGCTCATAGGTACGGTATACACCGGAGACTTACTACAAGCCGTCAGACGGGCGCTACAGATGGTTCGAGGTACCTATGGTGTAGCGGTGGCTTCTCACCATAATCCAGAACAAATTGTGGTTGCTCGCATGGGGAGTCCGATTGCTATCGGGGTTGGAAGAGATGGAAACTTCGTCTCGTCAGACCCGTCGGCACTCCTCACTCACACCAAGGATATTATCTTCCTTGAAGATGGTGAATGTGCCGTTATTGAAAAAGACAACTATAAGCTCTATTCGATAAAGGGAGAGCTTTTTACTCGCAAGCCGGAAACGATTGAATGGGCTATCGAGGACGTGCAGAAAAATGGCTATGAACACTTCATGCTGAAAGAAATTTTTGAAGCACCGCAGGTAATTGAAAATGCGATTCGCGGTCGCTTGGTGGTGGATAAGGGAAGAGTAAAGCTTGGCGGTCTTGAAAGTGTCCTTGAAACCCTTACCTCGATAAATCGTCTGGTTATCGTTGGCTGTGGGTCTGCTTATTATGCTGCGCAAGTGGGACGCTATTTCCTCGAGGAATACGCCAATCTGCCGGTTGAGGTGGAGCTTGGGAGCGAATATCGCTACAAGAAAAATCTACCCGATAGTAATAGCGCGGTCTTGGTAGTAAGTCAGTCAGGTGAGACAGCTGATACGCTTGCTTCACTTCGTTTTGCCAAACAGCAAGGTCTCCTCACTATCGGTATCATCAACGCCGTTGGTTCAACCATTGCGCGCGAGACCGATGCTGGGGTCTATAACCATGCTGGTCCAGAAATTGCAGTAGCCTCAACCAAGGCCTTCATCTCACAACTTACCGTCTTTGCACTCCTAACCGTACTGATAGGTCGTGAGAAGGGGATGACCCAAGCTGAAGGTGAAGTGATTACGAGGGAACTCGAAGCATTGCCGAAGATTGTTACCGAGTACTTGAAGCAAACCGATGATATAAAACGGATTGCTAAAAAGTATGCTCAGTACCGTGACGCAATGTTTATTGGACGAAAGTTCCATGCACCGATTGCGTACGAAGGTTCATTAAAATTAAAAGAGGTGACGTACCTGCACGCTGAAGCCTACGCCGGAGGAGAATTGAAACACGGCTCGATTGCCTTGCTTGATAAAGATTTTCCAGTCATAGCTATTGCACCAAAAGATGATGTGTACGATAAGATGGTTTCAAATATAGAAGAGGTAAAAGCTAGAAATGCACCGATTATCATGGTGGCGACTCACGGTGACTATACGGCACCAAATTTGGCAGATGACGTTATATACATCCCCAAAGTCTCGCCACTCTTGCAGCCAATCATTACGACCATTCCGCTACAGTTGTTGGCCTACTACATAGGGGTAGAACGAGGTCTCAATGTAGATCGTCCTCGTAATTTAGCCAAAAGTGTGACGGTAGAATAAGGCTTTAAACATAGCTTTCCCAAGATGGCCAATACTTGATTTTAATATAAATATATGTTATAATATATTTATATGCCGTTAGCTATTGCTGTTATTGGATTTTTGGTCCTCCTTGGGTTAAGTGGGGGTATTGAAGGTGGGTTGGCTCCGCAATCAAATGCGAGTACTACAGTAGAGCGTGAAGTCTCTCGCTCTACACCTGCTCGATCAAACAATGAACGAACTTCACTTTCAGATCGATTTGATAATCAGTTCAGACGCTCTGGCGAGGTGCAAGGAGTTTCTCTTGATACGCGTCTACCTAGTGTAGAAACTCTTGCAGCTCGCAACCTTGAGTCCACGAGTGCAACTGTCCGTGGTTCAGCTATGCTCCGAACCTATAAAGATGGAGTTGTGTTTGTCGTGTACGGCTACAATGAAGGAAGAGTGGAACTATTAGCTAAAAATTACCGTAGTACTAATGTTGCACCAACTACTGATGATCGAGCTCAGGTACTTATCCTCGACCGACGTGCTAATGGCTCTGAAGCGTATGAACGCCGTGTGAGTAATTTAGCAAAAGATACACAGTACTATTTCAAAATTTGTACCGAATACCAAACACTGGCTGGTACAAAGGCGGTGACGTGTGGCTCTACCAAGACGTTTGTCACCAATCCAACCTTTTCCGTATCGAATGATAGTTTTCGAACACCGCGTATCAGTCTTCGTGCTCCGCTAAACATCACTGATAGCGAAGCATCGTTTTCAGGTCAGGTTACGATGAATGATGGTGTCGATGGTATTCCATTTTTAGTCTATGGTGAATCCGAATCTTTGGTACGAGCCGTATCTGAAAACAATCGTACCTTCAGTAGTGTGCGAGAAGATGATGAAGAGTTGCAAAAAGTTCGAATCGCGACTGGCTTGCGGGGACAATATGAATTCACCCTGCCGCTGGATGGTCTTGATAATGGTCAGCAGTACTTCTATCGAGCCTGTGTTGAGTATGATGGAGAACG
Organism: Minisyncoccia bacterium; assembly: GCA_041738755.1. GTDB lineage: Bacteria > Patescibacteriota > Minisyncoccia > Phycocordibacterales > UBA918 > OLB19. The sequence continues at coordinate 48,360 of JBGSPE010000007.1, forward strand.
AGATGGACTGGTCTGTGATAGTGTACGGAATTTTGTCACCGATGGACGAGACCGAAGCAATAAGCCAACCGCAACGACTGGTACTGTGACCGTCTCAGGTACTCGTGCAACTATTACTGGGTCAGCGGATATGGAAGACTTCTTCGATGGTGTAGCCTTCTTTGTGTACGGCACTGACAGAGCTGGTATTGAAGGCGTGGTTGAGCGGGGCTCGTTTGCACGGATTAGTCAGTCTATTGATCGTCTCCAGCGAGTCAGTGTTGATGATGACCTTGATGGCCGAGATAGTTTTACTCGTACTATCTCAGACTTACTCCCAGGCACTACATATCACTACCGAATGTGTGTGCAGTATGAAGACCAAGATGATCGAGGAAGAGATACCTTTTTCCTCCGCTGTGGCACTACGCAGACTTTTACTTCAGGACAATAAAAATAAGCACCGAACGGTGCTTATTTTTTATTAAAGAGTAATTCGAGTGGGTGTGGTTTTTGCAGGAGTGTATGTACTCCATATGAAGCTGTGGCAATACATCCAATTTGGAGACCTGCTCCATTAATAGTAAGTTCCTGTTCATTGTGTAGCTCTACAATAGGTAATCCTTTGGTGGTGAGAGCATACGGAGCACTCCAGGCGCTCTGTAAAGGTAGGTCTAGCGTAGGGAAATTTGCGGTAAGGAATTGTTCAATTTTTTTTACATGTGGTAGATATGCTGGGTAGGAAAAATTCTTTTTTGAAACTGGCTTGTCACCATAGCCAACGAGTAGTCGATTGTCAGAGGTGACCTTTCCATAATGAAACGAAGGCCGAGTAGTACTATTTTCAAACATATCTTTATCTAAAAGACCAATCATACCCAACTCCTTTTTGGTGAGTTTACGGGTGACACCGATGGTGGTGAGAAACGGGGTAATTGCGTTATGCGGTTCGCTTGTTCCCCGGCAATAAATAATATGTTTATACGTAATGATACCTCCGTCAGTCTGTACAGTGGTTGGAGACAGTTTTTTAAGGAGGGCAGTGTGTTCATAAATCTGCACTCCCTTTGCTTCTAGGTATTTCCCAAATCCACGAGCAAACGCAAGCGGGTTTACTGAAATGTTGTGTCGGCGACTTCGTCTTACTGCAGTATAGAGGGTAGAGGCGAATTCACTCTTGAGTGCTGTGTCAGTAAGTAGTTCAAGCTGTGAATCGAGAGTTTTCTGCACTGTGCGATAGTTCATATAAAATCCGCTGCTACTTCTCTCCTCCTCGTCGCTCAGATGAAGGTAGTCATGTTCAACAAAATCACAAGGGATGTTGTTTTGGACAATGATTCTTTTCACTAGTTTGGTTGCTTGAATATGGGCTTCAAAATACGCTTTTGTAGCTTTGGTACCGTAGGCAGTGATGAGTTCATACCAATTGGCATGTTCTGGTTCATGGACCAACATGCCTGCTGAGTGACCGGTAGAACCTGAGCCAACAGTGTTTTTCTCAATAATCACCACTCGCTTTTTTCGATGTGTGGTAAGGAAGTAGGCTGTTGCAAGACCAGTAATTCCACCTCCGACTATGAGATAGTCTGCTTCAATTGATTTCTTGAGAGCGGGGAAGGTTTGTTTTTCTGGATTTCCCCAAAAGAGTTCACGTTTGTTCATAGTACCCAGTATAGCAGGGGTGTTTTAGAGAGTTTTCAGCAGTTCTCGCATAGCCTTAATCTCTTCTGATTGAGTGGTGATAATTCCTGCTGTAAAGCCACGCAACTCGTCTCTGGTAATATGTGGCTGGACACTTTCGGCCATCATAAGAGCGCCTTGGTGGTGCGGAATCATGTCTTCAAGAAATGCCTTGTCGAGTTCGGTTCCCGTGAGTGAGCTCAAGTCTCGCATCATAGGTGTATAGGTATTACTTGGTTCATAAGCGCTCCCGAACCACCGTATATGCCAATCCATCATAGTGGTAACCTCTTGTTCTTGAGCAATCAAGATATTTTCAGCGAGGAGTATAATTTCTGCCGAACTGCTACTAGCCGCCAAGATAATCTTTGCTGAATCAATCGCTTCTTGATGATGAGGAATCATCATCGTAATAAACTCCTCTTCGCTATTTACCATCATTGAGTGGTCCATAGTTCCATCTTGCACATGGTCTTCCTTGGTCATAGAAGAAGTGTGGTCGGTGTGTTGCCTTGTGGCAAGATAAGCTCCAACCAAAATGAGTATTACAGCTCCACCAATAAGTGTTTTTTGTTTCATGTTAACAGTATAGCGTTCACTGTGAGACCTGCAACAGCAACGGCCACAATGTATTCACATTGTGGCCGGCTGATTTGTGATCCTACGGAGAATCGAACTCCGATTTCCAGGATGAAAACCTGGCGTCCTAACCGTTAGACGATAGGACCAAATGCTACCGTAATGTAGCAAGTGGTTTGAAACGTTTTGCGGGCGGTATATATTGCGTGCCAGCAAAGGTACGCAAAACGTGCCCGAAATAATAGCAGATTATTCCAAAAAAGCTAGTGAGTATATTCGAAGACTAGTGGCTATGCTCTGCTTCGGTCGCTAGGGCATCTTCAGAGGTCTTGTGAATGGTGCCTTTAGGGTGATGAGGTGGGGCGTAGATTGAATACACCTTGAGTGCTGTGTCGCCAGTATTGATGATATTGTGCCACATGCCTGATGGAATAAAGATAGCAAAGTCTGGTCCTGCTTCGGAGGTAAAGTCCGCTGTTTCTTCTGTAGCACCCATCTTTACTAACGCTGCACCTGCTTCGATGCGGATAAATTGGTCGGTGCCTTGGTGAATCTCAAGACCAATCTCACCTCCGACTGGGATTGACATGAGGGTCATCTGCAAGAACTGTCCGGTCCACGCGGTGGTGCGAAAATTGGTGTTTTCGGTTGTGAGTGCCTCTACATGTACAACGTAGGGCTTTGGTCCGTGATCGTCAGTATGCATACGAGTGTTTGTTAGGTAATAAGTATTTTTATTATACGCTTTTGAGTAAAAAAGTCATTGAAGGTTTTTGTGGTATGATGTGGCCACTATGCAAACAAAACAAAATATCTTGGCGGATAAATTCGCTGAATACTTCAAGGAAGTAATTTATGGAGGAATTGACGGAATTGTAACCACGTTTGCGGTGGTGGCTGGTTTTGCCGGGGCGGCGATTTCAAACAGTGAGACGACCCAATTGTCATTTGCAGTGGTGTTACTTTTTGGACTTGCGAACCTTTTTGCTGATGCTGCTTCTATGGGGTTAGGAAACTTCCTTTCAGTTCGTTCAGAAAAGGATCTCTATAGTGCAAAGCGGGGAACTGAGTTGTCTGAAATGAAAGCAAATCCAGAGACTGAAGTGGCTGAGACACTGATACTACTTCGACAAAAAGGGTTCACAGAGACAGATGCAATTACGCTCGCTGGGATTTATCGTACGAATGAAGAGTACTGGCTCGACTTCATGATGAATAATGAACATGAAATGTCTGATCCAAGAGGAGAGAACGAAGTCTTCACTGGTCTTGCCACCTTTTTATCATTCATGGTATTTGGTGCGATTCCGCTTCTACCATTCATGCTGCAAAGCTCGGGAGATCCAAAGACTGCGTTTGTGTATTCTTCAGTTGGCACCTTGATTGCGCTCATTGTGCTTGGGCTTATGAAGTGGAAGGTGGTGGGAAGTGGTTTCAAATCATCGCTCATTGAGGTGGTATTAGTGGGTGGTACTGCCGCTCTCTTGGCTTACTACGTTGGTACCTTCTTCGCTGGTCTCTAGAACAAAAATCACGCAATTTGCACTAAGGCGCCTAGTCGACTTATCCGCATAGTTATATCCAGACTTTTCCTAGGGCTTTTATACAGGGTTATACACAGGTTTTCCCCTAAACCCTTAAAATACGTCATCTGCATTTTAAATTGACTATTTTGCCTGGTATGAGAACCTTGTAATAGGTTTGCACGGTGGTGAAGTATTCTATACTTACGCTCGAGGCTACGAGCAAAGCGTGCAGGCCGAAGCTCTACGTTGTACAAAGCAAAAGCACCCTGGAGGGGGTGCTTTTGTGTTTTATGTTGGACTTTCTATTATTACTTGGTTTTTAGCGTCACGTAGATGTCTTCAAGAGCCCGGACAGCGTCTCCGGCTGCAATGTTGTTTTGGTGGTATTTCACGTTGGTACAGTCTCCAGCGGCCCAGATATTATTCGCGGACGTTTTCTGAGTCCACGGGTCAATGGCGATGCGCTTGTAGTCGTCTAAGGCAACAATATCACTCACAAAGTCCGTGTTCGGGAGCATACCAATCTCCACAAAAATACCAGTGACGTTGAGGGTGTGGAGTTCACCAGTGAGCTTATCCTTGTAGGTGAGGCCTGACACAAATTTATCACCGTGTATTTCAGTTGTCTCAGTGTTTGTAATACCTCGCATGTTAGGGTGTGAGAGTACCTTTTCAACTGTGACCGGGTCGGCTTTATACGCCGGACCATTATTCAAGAGCGTTACGCTTTTGGTGTAGGCGAGTAACTGAGCTGCTGTTTCAAAGCCAGCATTACCACCACCAATCACCACTACATCTTGTCCAGCAAAGAGTGGTCCGTCGCAGGAGGCACAGTAGGTAAGACCTTTGTGTTCAAACATGTCGGCGTTGAGAGCTGTCAGACGACGACGATTTGAACCTGCTGTAAGTAGTACCGCTAACGCTTCTTGTGTCGTGCCGTCCGATAGGGAGGCGAGATACGTACCAGCTTCAGTCTTTTCTACTTTCACTACGGTTTGACCACTCACGATATCGACACAGTCTCCTGCGTACGTTTCAAGGTGGGTGCGGAGACTCTTGGCGAGATCGTCACCACTAATGTGTGGACTACCAATCCAGTTTTGGATATCAGGTGAGACGGTACTTTGACCACCCCATTCTTTCGTAACGAATAAGGTACGGAGTTGCTTTCTAGAGGCGTAGACACCAGCGGCAGTACCGGCTGGTCCACCACCGATAATAATCAGATCGTAAGTCATTTTTGAAATATTAATGTAAACGTGAATAGTATACCAGATTGTTTGAAGATGTAAAGTTAACTGTACATGTGTATCTTCAGGTATCGTCATATTTGATTTAACAAAACCGCTAGAAAGCGGTTTTGTTTGGTGTGTAGAGGTTGGTAGGAACCGGTCACGAGTTACTAACCAAAATATTTATTTTATTATAAATATTTTGCTAAGTACTCGCGACCCCAGCTCGCTGTTCAGTGCGGCGGGCCAGAGCCGCACTTCACAACGCTCCGCTTCGCAGTTCCGTCAAAGCTTATTTAAGCTTTGACCTTCTTAAGAAGGCCGGAACGGCGCCCCAGTCGTCTTCGTCATCGGTGTCGTCTTGTTGATCAACTGGTTTTGGATCACGCTTTGGGATGTCGTGTACATTTGGGGTGGGTTCAGGAATTCTTGTTTCATCAGCTTTACGTGGAAGTGAGTTGAAGATTTTTCCGCGGTTTACTGGTTCAGCTTCTACCTCTGGCTCTGGTTCATTTTGGATACTTGGTGCTCGACGAGCAATATGACTCCGGGCAGCCGCTTCTTCGGGGAAGCCGGTAGCGATAACCGTTACCTTGATTTCATTCTTCTTCAACTTGTCGTCCTTGATAGCTCCAAAGATAACCTTAGCTTGTGAGTCGATTGATTCGGTAATCACACGAGCAGCATCTTGGATTTCAAGCATTCCGAGGTCATCGCCCCCAGCAATCGCAAAGAGGACGCCCTTGGCTCCCGTGATAGAAACTTCAAGGAGTGGGGAATTGATAGCACTTCGAGCTGCTTCTTCGGCTCGCTTTTCACCTGATGAGACACCGACACCCATAAGGGCTGAACCAGCATTCTCCATAACGCTTCGAATGTCAGCGAAGTCGACGTTGATGATACCAGGCATGGTAATAAGGTCTGAGATACCCTCAACTGCTTGTTTCAAGACATTGTCACACTGCTCAAAAGCATTACGTACGGTAGTTTCCTTATCAACGATAGCAAGGAGTCGGTCATTTGGAATGGTGATGAGGGCATCTACTTCTTTCTTGAGTTCCTCGATACCTTGGAGAGCCAGTCGCATTCGTTCTTGTCCTTCAAACAAAAATGGCTTGGTGACAACAGCAATCGTAAGCGCTCCGCTCTCGCGAGCAATCTTAGCTACAACCGGTGCTGAACCAGTTCCGGTTCCACCACCCATACCTCCGGTAATAAAGATCATATCTGACCCCTTGATTGCATTAGCGATTTCTTCACGAGTTTCCTCTGCGGCGCGACGACCCATGTCAGGGTTACCACCAGCTCCGAGTCCTCGAGTAAGATTTTTACCAATGTGAATTTTTTTCTTCGCGAGTGAGTGATGGAGATCTTGTGCGTCACTGTTGATAGCAATGAACTCCACTCCTTTCACTTTTGAAGACACCATGTGATTGACGGCGTTCTTTCCAGAACCACCAACACCCACCACACGAATGCGGGCGAAGGATTCAACGTCTGATTTTATTTGTTCCATACAGAATAATTACTAAGTTCCATTTCTTCTACCGATACCCACCCCTGAGTACGAGTAGTCTTATAACCTAGCTATCATACACGTCATAAAATTATCTGTCACCATATTGACAGACCTGACTTCTGTGTAATTGACAAAAGTATAAAATGTTATGGAAGAAACTGACTGAGCCAAGAAACGAGGCTTCGTTTTGTATGTTTTACAATCCCGATAGTAGAAGCTTCTTCGGTGTCACTGGCACCCCACATACAGAGGCCGTACGCGACTGCCCAAGAGGCATCTTTTACTTTGAGATTTTTTCCAATTTCCAAGGTGGCGGTTCGGGCAGGGAGGGAGAGAGATGTTTTGGCAACCTCAACTACTTGTGGGTGGTTTGATCCGCCCCCGGTCAAGATAACGCCTGCAGGTAATAACCCATCACGTTTGATTTTTTTCAAATGATTATCGACGAGTCCAAAGATACTCTGTAGTCGCTCTGTCACAATTTCGTCAACCCGCTTCTTAGAGAAGGTGGCGCTTGTCATTGCTCCGCGCTTAATCTTCTCTGCGTCTTCTAGGGTGACACGTAAGCCGAGAGCAATATCATTCGTGATGTCAGTGGAACCAACAGGGAAGATTTTGAGAGAGATTGGAGTAGTGTCTTCAAAGATAACGATGGAGGTTGTCTCAGCTCCAATGTTAGCCAGGATACAACCAGCACGCTTTTGGGCTTTTGAAAGAAGGACAAAGCTGGCCGCGAGTGGGGAAGCAATCACATCTTCCACATACACTCCAAGGCTTTCGATAGTTTTTATGAGGTCATTAACATGCTGTTCAAAGGTGGTGATGAAAAGACTATCGACTTCTAGTTTGGTACCACGAAGACCTTGTGGGCGTCCCATGACCGGTCTCCCGTCGATGCTGTGGCGAAGGGGGATACCGTGAAGGATGCGACGATTGGGAATGTTATCCATCACCCGGTCCTCACTATCTTGCATGAGCTTTTCAAGATCAGATGAGGTAATCTCTGAATCTGCTCGTGCTGGGATAATTTCACCATGAGAGTAGACTTCCTCAAGACCGATGCTCCCAATAGCCACGTGAGCTCGCTTCACAACCACACCAGCGGCCTTCTCAGCCTGTGCGAGGGCGCTTTTGATACTTCGGGCCACATCGCCTTCTTGCATGATGTAGCCGCTCTTGAGGCCGCGACTCTCAGCTAAGCCAGTACCGATGATTTCCGGCTTGGCTTGGCTTCCGGCGTTTCTAGGTAGGCGAGCAATCGCCACTTTTACATGGAAGGTTCCTACATCGATACCGGTGATAATATGATCTGACATTACGTGTGTATTAGGTTATCCGAAATCGCTTCAGATATTTTTTTTCCTGTGCATCCATTGTATCCCCATGGTCCAAGCCTTTCAAATGTAAGAGGCCGTGGATAAAGAGAAAGGCAATGTATCCGTCAACACTTAAATTAAAATTCTTGGCTTCTTTCTTGGCAACAGTCGGGCAAATATAGACCTCACCGACAGTTGGGGTAAGAGGGAATGAGAGAACGTTAGGAACGTAGTCTTTTTGACGATATGCTTGATTAAGCTGCTTGGCTTTGGTGGCACCGATAAAGGTAAGGCTCACTTCATACCGTTTACCCATAATCGTATCCTTCATAGCGAGAAACGGCTGTGTGGGAGTATAGGCGACGGTGCTGGTAATAATAAGAGATGACATAGGTGTGCGTACCATTATACACGGGCCTGAAATCAAAAAAACCGCTCATGTGATTATGAGCGGTTTTTTCTTTAACGTCGTGGTCGGAATTCTTGAATCTTTCCGAGTTTGACCAACTTTTCGTAGGTAACTCGTTTTACAAGTTTTTTGAGTTTTGCTGTCCGTTGGACATTGCGACTCTTAATTCTTGTGTGGTATCGACCACTTCGAACTTTTGGAACGATACCCGCTCCCTGGACGCGCTTGGTGAACCGTCGAATGACGTTTGCGCTACTTTCGTTATTGTTTTTAACGACTTGAACATTGGTTGCCATATGTGGCCAAGAGCATATCACTTACTACAAATATACGCAAGGGGCTCTAAGCGACTACAGGACTTTTCCGCTTGAGACGCTTCAAAAGAGTGTCATGGTCAACGTACTCTTGATTACGGACGTTCATATCACGGAGGATGACGGTATTATCAACAAATTCTTTTTGACCAATAATCAAGGTGTATCGAACACCTCTCGCCTCCGCTTCTCGTAATTGGGTTGAGAGTGAGTCACTCGCGAGGTTGTGGAATACCGGTATACCAGCTCGACGTAAGGTATCAATGAGCATCAGGCTGCGAATTTTTGGACCAAAACCTAGTTGGACAACAAACACCGCTGGAGTGGTTGTTTTTGGCCTTGGGACACGAGCTGGAGCTTTGTTGTTCTTGAAGACAATAACAGCACCTACTCCTGGAGTCTTGGTCCGCGTCGTTCGTTGTAAGAATTCATTGAAGCGACCACCCTTGATACTGAGTGGAGCAGGAGATCCGTCTTCAGTAACGATATCAACTGAAAAGATAGCGTCTGAGTAGCACTCATGATGAGCCATCATTTTTGGATCAATCTCATACGGTGTTTCACTCATATCGAGGTATTCGATAATTTCACGGAAATGTTTACGACTAGGGTCGCTCAAATATTCCAGCGGACTTGGACTGCGACTCGCCATATCATGTTCGATTTCAATCAGGTGAGAAAGGGCACTGAGTGGGTGTTCTTTCATGAGCTCTCGAGCAGTACTTGGCATCGTATCAAGTCGCTTCTTGAGATAGTTGGTGAGTTCTCTCGTGTATCGTGTCAGTGAGTCTTTGTCACCGAGGGAGTTGATGCGTACGGTGTGGTCGGTGTGACCAAGTTCGGTGGCTAGCGCTCGTGAAGCTTGGATGAGAATCGCTTCTGCAATGCTTCGTTCAACATTAAAAATATGGAACGTAACTGCCGGTTCGCCGGTGCGTGGTGTTTGCTCGAGAGAATAGAGGAGGACTGGTCGGCCAAGGGCATGGAGTCGTTCATCACAATATGTCACCACCCCGTTACTCAGAAGTCCGCCGTGAGCATCAGTCTTTTTGTTTGTAGCAGTAACAGTGTGCGGAATAGTTGTAATACAATCTTTGCATTCAGGTTCTTTGCGTAGTTGCTCAATGGTCTGAAAGCCGAAGTGTTCAGCGGTAGCGTGGGCGACTTTTAGAAATTCGGTGGGAGAGTATGACATGAACAAATTGATTATTCTTGACTAGTAACTGCTTCGTCTTCAATGGCTCCGGGTAAAAACTCAATCATCGTCGGCGGGAAGAGTCTGAGCCACGCGCGGCCGACGATTCTATCCTCCTGGAGGACGCCCCAGCTGCGAGAGTCAGAGCTCTCGCCTCGATTGTCACCCATGACAAAGTATTCACGTTCACCCAAGGTCTCCATGAGTGGAGCAGCCGGTGGCATCAGTTCAATATATGGTTCATCTAGGATATAACCTTCAGGATCAGCTTCATTACTAATGCGAACTTGACCGTTTTCGATAGTAATAGTATCTCCCGGGAGACCAATCACCCGCTTAATAAAGAATTTTGAGGGGTCACGCGGGTACCGGAAGATAATCACTTCGCCTCGAACCGGGTCATTAAAGTAATGAGTCACTTGGTCAACGATAAGGTACTCGCCAGTATGAAAGGTTTGTTCCATGGATGCGCCAGAGACGATAAATGGTTGAGCAATAAACATTCGGATTGGGATAACAATCAAAATAGCAATAAGGGAGAAGCGGACGATTTCTAAGAAGGGATGAGGTTCTCGATGGTTGAGTGATTCTTCATCAATTGAATCAGTTTTTTTGTTAGAGAATAGCTGCATAGCGATTAGTAATGAGCATTATACGCAATAAAAAATACGAACACAAATTTTGTGGAAAATGTGTGTCTCACTACGCGTCAGGAAGTTTTTTGTGTACAATACTTTTATGTATTATCTTGTTGGGCTCGGGAACCCTGGTGAAAAATATCAGGACACGCGACACAATGTGGGGTGGCAGATTCTCGACTCTATTTGCGAGAAAGCTTCTCTGCCAGAAGCACTGCTGCAGAAGCAGCTGAGTGGTCGAGCAACGAGTGGCAAAATCGCTGGACAACTTGTCTCAGTGCTCTACCCAGATACCTTTATGAATAATTCTGGCAGTGCAGTGGTGAAATTACTTCCAAGAGACGAGATGGAACGATTGATTGTAATTCATGATGACATCGACTTACCACTTGGTGAGCTGCGGCTCGCGAAAGGAAGAGGGGATGGTGGTAATAACGGGATTAAATCCATTATTGATAAAACAGGAACAAAAGAATTTATCCGCATGCGGATTGGGATCGCTCCTCGGAGCTTATTTACTGGTGCAGTGAAGCGACCAAAGGGCGGAGGACCGCTTGAACGGTTTGTCTTGAAGTCGTTTACCAGAAGTGAAATGGCGAAGCTTGAAATAGTAAAGGAGTCTGCCTATCTTGCCTTGCAAGAACTTCTTAAAAACGGCCTTCAAAGTGCAATGAATAAATATAATTAGTGGGCATCTCGATGTGTTTTTGATGAGTAACTAAAAAGTGGCCAGAGCAGTGCTCTGGCCACTTTTACGACTTAGTCGTGGTAACCACCTTGATCACCCTGGTAGTAACCTGAGTTCCTGTCACGGTTTGTCTGGTTATTTTGGGTTTTCTGCGTGGTTTGTGTGGGTTCCGAATTTATTCGCTTTTCAAGATCAGGCATGCCTCTTCTCCTTCCAAAAAATAGTAGCACACATTCACATTCTGCCTAGGCCGGTCCTAGAGAGTTTAAGAATGTCTTAAATCTTCCAAGTGCAAGGCGACAAAACAAAAAGCCGCGAATGGGACGAGTTGTCCAGTGAGCGGCTTTTTGTTGCGGTCAACGCAGCAATCGGAGATTTTAGACCTTCTTACGCTTCGTTCGCTTCTTTGTATGACAGTGTCATCTTCTGATCGTTTGGTTCGAAGAGGGTAATCTTGAACTTGTAGACAGAACCGAGTGAGAGATTGCTCTTGAGCTTCTCTTCGGTTTCAAATTCTGATACGTGTACGAGACCAGCAACTCCTTCTTCGATTGAGGCCAAAGCACCATGCTTGTTGTACTTAATAACAACCGCATCAACCACCTGGTCCTTCTTGAACTTCTTAGACGCTGACACCCATGGGTTTTCCTTGAGTTGTTTGATTGAAAGAGAAATTTTGTCATCCTTCACTTCAATCACCTTGACTGATACCTGGTCACCAACGCTGAAGAGCGACTTCGTATCTTCAACAAGACCCCAGTCAATTTCTGAAATGTGTACCAACCCTTCAAGACCCGGTTCAAGCTTAACGAATACGCCAAAGTCCACCGCACCGGTGACTTCACCAGCCACAATTGAACCAACTTCGTACTTGTTAACCTTTTCACCCTTCTCTTCTTTTTCTTGGAGGCTCTTTTCAGAGAAGATGAGTTTGTGTTCTTTCTGGTCTGCTGTAATCATCACGACTGAAAGATGCTTACCAATGAGGTCATTGAGGGCGGTGAGGATTTTATCCTTATCACCGTCTGAAACTCGTGGGTAATTTTCAGCAGAGAGTTGTGAAGCTGGGAGGAATCCTTGGATACCTTGCCATTCAATAATAAGTCCGCCCTTGTTAGCGTCTTTCACTTCAAGACTCATGACATTACCTTTCTTCACTGCTTCTTCAGCATCAGCCCAGATGAGGGCTTGTCGCGCTTCTTTGAGTGAAAGTTCGATGTAGCCATCTTCATTTTCGGTACTCACCACCTTTGAAGCGATGGTGTCGCCTGGAGATACTTTGCGGAGAATATCACGAGCATTCATGTATTCACGTCCATAGATAAGACCAGTACCGTATGGTGGTACATCGATGTATACGCGGGCTCGGCCCACAGCTGATACAGTTCCTTCAACAATTTGTCCATCTACCAATGGGGCAGGGGAATTATCGAGGTAGGTTTGCATAATGCTCGGTTGTCCGGCAGTTGCAGTTACTTCTGACATATTATTATTTATGTATTTATTCCGACGACACGCGTCTGCACAACCTTGTCGCAAGGGTGGAAGAATCTCTGTGAGATTCTTCCACCCGGCCATAGTTCGTGAGTGCAGGGTTAAACGTGTGTCGCGAGAAACTATTAAACCTTTCGGTGCGTGCAATATACCAGAATACGATTATTTGTCTACTCTAATGATGGTCAAAATAAAAAGCCCTTAGGCAGAGGTGGTTGTACCTCTATCTAAGGGCCACGGCGTTTCTGCCGATTTTTATTCAACTCCATTCAGCTTCGCTGGTGATCAGGCGGATTGTTCACCATATCGCCCATTTGGTCTGGTACCAACTTTCCATAATCGATATCATTTACGTTGCGATACTTATTATCATCTGGTTCATTGGAAGCGTACATGTTGAGACCTTTCTAGAACTACGGCTCACTATGTTACGGTTTCAGTATAAAAAGTCAATAATATTAATAGAAAACGCCACCCAGAAATTGAGTGGACGTGTGGAATGTCTGAGGGGAGTCATTTGCAAACTGCTTTCAGCAAGGCTGACAAGTGTTTGACGTAATGAATCTCCCCTCATGACCGGGTGAATGCCGTTTCAGGTTCAATGTGTGTCACAGGCGGCAACCAGGACAGGCACCTTACTACTAGAGGCAAATCAAAGATTGATTTATTTTAAGAACGGATGTTTGGCGCCGTTCCCCCTGCGTACCTAACACTTTAATGGTTAGTTGGACAGAGGGCAAGTCTCTCGCATTTTCATGTCGCGGGTTCTCCCGAAAAGTCGACGATTGTGGCGGTGGGCCGGTGTCAGGAATAGAGTTCCTGCCACCGGCCCTGATCCGTGGCGCGCGGTATGTCTTTAGCCATGCAGGCAGATAGACATCCGGAGACGGGCGGGGCGCAGTTCGCCGCGACCAAGTGCCTAGGGATCAGCTGTCAAAACAACAGCCCTCATAATGTAGCATATTATTGTAATAATGTCAAGCATTCCTGACAACAGAGAAAGCACGACAAGCAGTTTTGGTTTTAAGTATAGAAAGCCCCATCTTTCCGCTTGAAAGCGTAAAGATGGGGCGCTTGGAATAGGGTCTGTACCCTTGGTTCTGGATTTTCCCGAGAGATAAAATGGACGGTATTCCTCTCAACCCAGCTCAGCAGCATTGCTACTGAGAAAATGTACTGTACTTGGCCATGTTAGAACCTCCACGGGGTACTCTGCTTACGCAGAGACTTGTCGGCATCGCGTTGATCAGGTCAGGTCGGTCGCGGTCGTCGCAGCAACGAGCATGGCAGCACTGGCGTTCGTTGCCGGCCGGCTCGTCGAGGTCATGGAGCGATGGCTCATGATGATTCTCCTTCAGATGGACTTTGCTTGCAGCGGCTTCTCGTGTATATTCGATCCTCTCTGCAATTTCGATAGTACTAAAAATTTATTATGTTGCAAGTAGATTGTGCACATCGACACAGCCCCCAAAACACTTCGTGTTTTGGGGGCTGTGTCGTATACTGTTGTCACTATGATTATTACGTATCACGGCGGGCAGTGTTTTAAAGTATCTTTTGGAAACACTACCTTGGCCTTCAATCCAATTTCCAAAAAATCAAAGCTTGAAAGTACTAAATTTGGTTCAGATGTAGCACTGGTTTCAATGTGGCACCCAGATTTTAATGGGGTTGATCAGGTGGCGCACGGTAACAAACAACCGTTTGTGGTTGATGGTCCGGGTGAATATGAGATTGGCTCAGTGATTGCTCGTGGATTTGGCGTTAAAACTATTTACGACAAACAACCTATTTTTAACACTATCTACCAGGTGTGGCTCGAAGACATGAATATCGTCTTCCTTGGTGCCTTGGCCGATATTGAAATTGACCCAAAGATATTGAGTGAACTGGGTGACATCGATATATTGTTCGTTCCAATTGGTGGCGGGGAACTCTTAACTGTACCGCAAGCCAGTAAGTTGGCCGTTAAGCTTGAAGCTAAGTTGATTATCCCAATGCACTACACCCCGGATGCGTTGAAGCAGTTTCTGAAAGAAGAGGGGGAAGAAGGACTAAAGCCAGTTGATAAATTGGTACTCAAGCGAAAAGAAGTACAAGAGCTTAGTGGTTCAGTGGCAGTGTTAAGTAGCTAATTCTATGAAGCTCCCAAAAATACAGACGTTGCGGCAGAAATCAAAGGCGGCTCGTAATAACATTGCCTTTGGTGTAGCTTGTACATTTACGGCCGTTGTATTCGCAGTCTGGATTTTGGTTGACCCGTCTGGAATCAGTGAGTCAGTAACGGCGGTTCCGACTGATCAGCCCCGGATGTTTGGCGGGCTGATTGACCAGATTAAAGAACAAGTAGCGGGTGCCCAGCAAGCATTTGAAACAGATGAGCAAGTTCCAGAAGAAACAACTCGTGAATCAGATGTAATCATCCCGCCGATTCCAACCGAGCCTGAATTCAGTACCGCTACAAACTCACAAGCGAGTACAACCGGAAGTACGACACCACGAGAAGTCCAATTGTTTATTGATACAAGTGCTACTACTACTCCGGCTGATACTTCAGGCAGGGTTCAGTAATGTGCTATACTAGCGAGTAATTTTTAGATTGTCAGAATAGTGCGTTATATGCCGAAAAAGTCACCTCAAGCAGCTCCAGAACCAATCGACCACATGCGTGGTGTCGTCTCACAAAGCATTACGGGCGAAATGGAAACCGCCTACCTAGACTACGCTATGTCGGTTATTACGATGCGTGCCTTGCCTGACGTACGTGATGGTTTAAAGCCAGTTCACCGACGAATCCTCTACTCAATGCGCCTTAATGGACTCACTGCTACCGCTAAATTCAAGAAATCGGCTACTGTCGTAGGAGACGTACTCGGTAACTTTCACCCGCACGGTGACTCGGCTGTCTATGAGTCAATGGTAAAGCTTGTCCAGCCGTTTTCCACACGATATCCACTGGTTATTGGACAAGGGAACTTCGGTTCGGTTGATGGCGACTCGGCTGCTGCGTATCGATATACCGAAGCTAAAATGTCTCGGATTGCTGAGGAGCTCCTTCGCGATTTGGAGAAAGATACGGTGGATTGGCGACCAAACTTTGATGGTACTAAGAAAGAACCAGTAGTGCTTCCAGCCGCAGTGCCAAACCTTCTTCTCCTTGGTTCGCTTGGAATTGCGGTTGGAATGGCCACAAATATTCCACCCCACAATCTCCGTGAAGTGTCTGAAGCCGTAGCGTATCTAATTGATAATCCAGAAGCCTCAACTGACGACTTACTTAAATTTGTAAAAGGTCCTGACTTCCCAACGGGAGCGATTGCGTTTAATCAAAAAGATATTACGCACGCTTACTCCAATGGTCGGGGAGGTGTGACGGTTCGTGGTGAAGCAGAAATTGTTGAAGATAAACGCGGCGCCTTCTCAATCATTATTACGTCAATTCCGTATCGAGTTAACAAGGCTGACTTACAAGAAAAGATTGCTAACTTGGTCCGTGAAAAGAAGATTGAAGGGATTCGAGAAATGCGCGATGAGTCTACTAGTGATATCCGGGTTGTGATTGAACTCAAGACCGGAGCGCAACCACAAACCGTTTTAAATAAATTATACAAACACACCCAGCTTGAGGATACCTTCCACTACAACATGGTGGCATTGGTGGATGGTGTGCCGCAAACCTTATCGCTCAAGGTGATTTTGCAAGAGTACGTGAAGCACCGAGCGGATGTAATCCGCCGTCGAACTCAATACGACCTCAACAAAGCGCAGGACCGTGAACATATTTTGCTCGGCCTCAAGAAAGCGCTCGATCATATTGATAAAATCATTAAGCTTATTCGAGCTGCCAAAGATGTTCCAACCGCCCACGCTTCGTTGATGAAAGAATTTAAATTCTCAGTCATCCAAGCGCAAGCAATCCTCGATATGCGGTTGCAGAAGCTCGCTGGTTTGGAACGCAAGAAGATTGAAGACGAGTTGGCGGAAATTCAAAAGTTAATTAAGGCTTTGGAAGCAATTTTGAAGAGCAAAGCCAAGATGATGGGAATCGTAAAGTCTGAACTCCTTGAGGTAGCAGAAAAATATGGTGATGAGAGACGAACTAAAATCGTAAAGGGTGGCGTCAAACAAATCAATCCCGAAGATCTTATTCCGGATGAGGAAAGCGTCTTGGTCTTAACAGCTGGTGGTTACGTAAAACGAACTAATCCAGAAGAATACAAAACCCAAAAGCGTGGCGGCGTGGGAGTGATTGACCTTAATACCAAAGAAGAGGATGTGGTCACGACACTGCTTACAACCTCTTCCCACAGTGACTTACTCTTCTTTACCAATGCCGGTAAAGTCTACCAATCAAAGATGTATGAAATCCCAGAAGGGAAACGTGCTACCAAGGGTAAGTCGATTATGAACTTCCTCTCAATGGGAAGTGAGGAGCGGGTTACCTCAGTCTTAGCGGTTCGTCGTGAAGAGTGGGATGGCGAGTGGGGACTCATCATGTTTACCAAAAATGGTGTAGCCAAGAAGAGCGACGCATCAGTTTTCAAAGATGTCAGACGGAGTGGTCTTATTGCCATCACCCTCAAGGATAATGATTCATTAATTGCCGCTCGATTTGTCGGTAAGGGTGATGAGTTGTCACTCGTGACAAGTAAGGGGCAATCAATTCGCTTCAAGGAAAGTGATGTTCGAGAAATGGGACGGACTGCTTCAGGTGTCGCTGCGATGAAGCTCGGTAAGGGCGATGAGATAGTTTCGGCAGATGTCTTCACCAAGGGTGTGAAGGACAGAGAACTTTTGATTGTGACTGAACATGGCTACGGTAAGGTTACGCCAGCTAAAGAATATAAATTGCAAAAACGAAGTGGGTCAGGTATTAAAACCGCCAAGGTAACTGACAAGACGGGACAAATAGTCTGTGGAATTGTCTTAAGTCAAGAAGAACATAAAGAAGGTGAGCTCGTCATTATGAGCAAGAAGGGACAGGTGATTAAGTTGCCACTCAAGGATGTCCCGACGCTCGGTAGAGACACGCAAGGAGTCCGTGTGATGAAGATGCGAGCGGGAGATGCGATAGCGAGCGTGGTATTTGTAAAGACTGAGTAGTGACGGTAAAAGCCGCCAGAAACCCTTAAGGGTTTCTGGCGGCTTTTGTTTTACACATCTCATAACCGCAACCGACTCATTGCCCTATATAATGTATGTAATGAATCCAATTCTTGGCGGGCAGTTTGTAAAACCTGAAATCGTCGTAACTCATTTTCATTTGCGTGAGGGTGATACTGTGGCTGATTACGGTACGGGGAGTGGTTTCTTTTTGAGATCACTTTCCACTTCGGTCGGAGCAACCGGCCGCGTGTATGCCTGCGAGATACAAAAAAGCCTGGTTGAAAAAATTGGTGAACAAAGTCGTCAATCAGGTCTGACTAATATTCAAGTCCTTTGGTGTGATCTTGAAGAGTTGGGTGGGTTAAAAATTGCTGACAATGCGCTCGATGCCGGAGTCCTTGTAAATACGCTTTTTATTTTGGAAGATAGAGAGACTGCGGTGAAAGAAATAGCGCGAACACTGAGGTCGGGCGCCAAGTTATTTGTTATTGATTGGACTGAATCATTTGCTGGTATGGGGCCGATGCCTGATCATGTAATTACCGAAGCTGAAGCTACGGTCCTGTTCGAAGCCAATGGGTTTATTTTTGAACGTAATTATCCAGCTGGAGAACACCACTACGGCTTAGCTTTTAGAAAGTTATGAATTTAAGACCATTTGAACTAGGCCTCATCATCGTATTCATCGTTTTGATTGCCGGATCATTATTGTTCCTTTCGGTGTATAGTCCAGGTAATGATAACGATGGTCTGCCACAGGTTGGTACAGTAACTATCTGGGGTACCTTGCCACAGTCAGGCATGGAGCAAGTACTACGGGGGATGGCTGAAGTTAACGAATCTTATAACGGCGTCTCGTATAGAGAAATTAGTCCAGCAGATTTTTCAAATGAACTGGTTAACGCTTTGGCAGATGGGACTGGTCCTGATTTACTCCTGGTTCCCCATGAGCGCCTCGTTGAGTTTCGTCGACGCTTACAGGTTATTTCATATGATTCTTTTCCCTTGCGAGATTTCCGAAGTCTCTACCTTGATGGGGCTGCAGTTTTTGCCTTAAACGATGGCGTCTATGCCTACCCGATTGCTGTTGATCCGCTCATGATGTACTGGAATCGCAATATGCTAGCCAATAATAATCTCCTGACACCCCCAGCTACCTGGGAAGCGCTTGTTAATACCTACGTACCAACACTTATTCAGCGACAGGCTGATAGATCTATTACGCAGAGCGTGGTAGCAATGGGGGAGTATAGTAATATTCGAAATGCGTTCGGGATTATCTCAGCTCTCTTGATTCAGGGTGGCTCTGCAATGGTAACAGAACAAAATACTGAGTATGTTATTCAGCTCGATAGTTCACTCCAAGGCGGTGACCGACCATTTCAAAGCGTGGCTGACTTCTACACACGCTTCAGTCGCCCTAGTAACGCACTGTACTCATGGAATCGATCATTTCCACCAGACCGAGACCGCTTTGTGAGTGAAAACTTAGCATTATATTTTGGGTATGGAAGTGAAGGAAAGGAGCTTGAGCGACTCAATCCCAATCTCAATTTTGATATTGCTGAATTACCGCAAGGCGGAGCCGCAACCGTCAGGCGGACCTATGGTCAGTTCTATGGATTGTCAGTCCTTCGTTCGTCAGATAATTTTCCTGGAGCCGCTATTGTCCTCCGTGATTTAGCGAGCGCTGATATCAGTAAGCAAATAGCTGACACGTACAATTTGGTACCTGCTTTGCGTAGTTTGGTCGCAGCCGGTAGTAACGATACCTATGGGCGACTTAATTACACTTCGGCAGCCATTACCTACGGTTGGTTAAATCCAGATTTAGCCGGGACCAATACTATTTTTGAAACAATGGTTCGTGACATTAATGAAAATCGAAATGATGTCGGTGGTGCAGTGACTGACGCCGAAGATCGTTTAGAGTTAGAGTATAATTAATTTATGAAATTTACACATTTATTCTTGGTAGTGGTTATGGCCTTCGGGGTGGCGTTACCAAGTATTTCATTGTCTCAAGGTACAACCCCAAACGGTCCACCAGCAAACCCACCAACTACACCAAACGGTCCGGCTGCAACACCTCCAGTCACACCAAATGGTGGAGGTGGCGGTTCTCGAGCCTTGGACAATCCTCTCCAGGTTGATTCACTTGAAGACTTGCTGGTAGCTATCCTTCGAATTGTGATTGTTCTCGCTACGCCGATTGTTGTACTCTTTATTATTTTGGCTGGCTTCAAGTATGTGACTGCAAGAGGTGATGCTGCAAAGACAAAGGAAGCCACCCTTGCCCTTACTTATGCAGTCATCGGTGGAATACTCATTATAGGCGCGGTCGCTATTGCGGAGATTATCGGTAATATAGTAGAAGCTTTTTAATCCGGTATGGAAACTCCAAAAGATTTTGCAGGGTTGGTGAATTTTTTTCTCAGTTTTATTGGTATTCTTATCCCAGCACTCTTCGCAGTTTTATTTGTCTATATTATGTACAAAATCTTTGATGCCTGGATTTTGCACGCTGATGATGAGACAAAACGAAAAGAAGGAAAGTCACTGATTATTGTCGCAGTCCTGGTATTTGTGCTTATGATCAGCACGTGGGGAATTGTGGGTCTTATCCAGCGCTCCTTATTTTAGGAGTAGCCATATGCAATAAAATATGGTATACTAAAAATTATTACTTAGTGTCTATGTATTCTATGACTCGTATTGTATCCATCTTTTCAGTTCTTGGTATTGCCTTGTTACCAGGGGTAACTTCAGCGCAGTTGGCAACGTCTGGCAACGCTGGGCCCTTCCAAGACCTCTTGGTAAATATTCTTGAGTTTTCAAACACTACCCTCATTCCATTTATTATTGGTATTGGGTTCCTCTTCTTTGTGTGGGGAATGTTTCAATACTTCATCGCTGGTGGCGCCAATGAAGAGTCTAAGCAAAAGGGGAAGAGTCTGATGATTAATGCTACGATTGGTTTTGTCGTGATTATTATTTTCTTTGGAATCATCAATCTCCTCACCAATAGTACTGGGCTTGAAGGAGAAGCAATTCAAAATGTCCCACAAATCACCATTCCAGAATAATTGGTAAGATTTTGTTATACACATGATGGTAAAACCCGGCGTCTCAAGCCGGGTTTTGTACCATATAATTAAGTAAACGTAGCCGCGTTGTTAATAGCCACATTATTTGCATAAACTAACCTATGAAAAAAATCTTTTACTCAATCAGCAGCCTTAGTCTTTTGGCACTTCCGCTTGTTTCATCTGCTCAACAAGGTCAGGGTTTCCAGCCAGACGGCGGAGAGCTTGGTGATTTCTTTACAAACATTCTCCTTTTCTCAAATAACGTCCTTATTCCATTTATTCTTGGAATCGGATTCTTGGTATTTGTGTACGGAGTATTTCTT
This sequence comes from Minisyncoccia bacterium, assembly GCA_041738755.1. GTDB lineage: Bacteria > Patescibacteriota > Minisyncoccia > Phycocordibacterales > UBA918 > OLB19. Next base: position 69,447 of record JBGSPE010000007.1, read on the forward strand.
TACTTTATTGCCGGCGGAGCCAATGAAGACAAACAAAAGCAAGGAAAGAGCCTTCTTATCTACGCTACGCTTGGTTTCGTAATTGTGATTATTTTCTGGGGAGTAGTGAATCTTCTTGCTCAAGGTACAGGGTTTGATAACGACAATCTTGAAAATATTCCAGACCTACCGACCACTCGATAAGTTTCCTTCGGAAACAAAAAAGCCCTTCGGGGCTTTTTTGTTTCCCCATGAAAAAGCTTTTTGACAGTGTGACGTGCTAAAATCCTAGTATGTCTCCCGAAGATAGAGCAGTTGGTGAAGCCGTTAGTTTTGTTGCTACGGTCAATGATGTGATTATTTTTCCCCTCATCGCACTTCTAACAGGAATTGCCTTCTTGGTATTCCTTTATGGTTGCGCTGAATTTATCTTTAACGCTAGTAACGAACAGGGTCGTAAGCAGGGGACTCAACATGTCATGTACGGTATTATTGGTTTGGTTGTAATGTTGAGTGCTTGGTCAATTCTCCAGATTGCTACTGCAACCTTCGGGCTTAATGATGAACTGGATTGTGCGAATAACCCTTCAGCTAGTGGGTGTGCGGAGAAGTTTGAGCTCCAACAATAAAAAATAGAGCCCTTGGTACAAGTACCAAGGGCTCTGAGTTTAAAGATCGATTGAAAAGGATTATTTGCAGTCTTCTTCCTTGAAGACGACACCTTCAGCAGTGGCTTCTGCCTTGGTGAAGGGGTCCACCATGACCTCGAGAGGTTCGGTGAGATCGGATTTCACCAGAAGCGTCCGCTTGCGACCGCTGTACGGCCCTTGGACGAGATAGTCCATCCACGAGCCACGGTTGATTTCATCGACCGTGGCAGTTGGAATGTAGTTACGGAAGCCACAGGTGTTGGCGGGGACGGTGAAGGTCAGGCTTTTGGTGCCTGGCTCAAACACCAGGAGCATCCCTTCAGCCGGAACGTCCGGCATCTTGCTCCCATCCGTGGCTTCAGCTTCAGACTTTTCAGTCTCCGCTTCGGGCTTCGCTGCTTCGGTCACCTTCGCTTCGGCCCAGTTGGTGGTAGCAATGGTCCACTGACCGAAGCCAGAGAAGAGCATCGTCACTGCAAAGGTGATGCCTCCGCCTAAGCGAAGTACGGTGCCCCAAGGCTGGACGGCAGGAAACTTCAGTTCGTGAAGCTTGTTGCCGCCCCAGAGCATCACAGCTGCGATGATGAGGTTCCAGGCAAAGCCAAGCTTTGCCCAGGCCAGCAGAACGCCGATCCCAGCAAAGGCGATGCCGATGCCGATGTTGATAGCCAGCTTGGTGGTTGAGCTCATGGTGTTTCCGCGATTGGTGGTCGCTTGGGTCGCTTGAGCTTGTGTATTGCCAGCGATGCCAGCAACAGGAGGATTGGTTGTCATGAAGTTTTCCCTTTCGGTTTGGGTTTACCTTTTGCCTGGCCGGTGACGCGAGATGCGAGTGCCCGGCCTTCAGGTGTGCGGAGAATTGCAGCGATTGCCTTGGCTGCTTCAGGGTCGAGACCATGAAGTGACAAGTCAATTTCTGTGCGGTTGATTTGCATCCCCTCAAGGTTACCCGAGATAGAGAGGAATCGGTCACGTGCGAGATTGACGTCAGCTTGGGTCATGCGACCTGCAGTAATCTCTGCCTTGAGTTCATCCTTGGTTAGGCCGAGGATGATTAGAGTACCGCTCGCGATAGCTTCAGCTTCGCCGATGGCTGACATCGTCTTCTGCATATCTTCGCTCGGGAGGAGTTCTCTCACTGTCACATCAGAGATTCTAATTCCACACCTTTTTTCGATAGGATGTTTCTTCTTTCTGAATTTCTTGTCAAGGATATTATTGAGATCCTTGTAGAGATTTAGTGCCTCCCGGACAGTCTTATCTTTAAACTGTTCAGCGATTTCACCGATGATGAGGTCGGTGATATCGTTGGCTACGCCAGAGACACTGCCGAGAAAGGTGACCGGATTATTTTGGTCCGGACGCAGGCGGAAGGACCCTTTTCCTTTGATGGTTCCATCCTTACATTGGATGGTAAAATCAAAGTCATTGGATGCTTCTTCCAGGGAAATATTGTTTTCGCCGAGGCGACGTTCCCATGGAAAGCTGACATGCGTCCCCGGCCCGTAGAAGACGTTGGGATTTTGAACCCCTCGCAGAGTGGCAAGGGTATCTTGGGTGACGAACATCCCAATGGTGGGATTCCTGATGATAAACCATTTTCCAATGGAGTACACCAGAATGCCAGCTGACAACCCAAGGCCGATGAACCAGAAAATCATTCCTGCCAGTGACGTTTGAACGTCAAGGGTTTCTGCACCGGGTAAAGGTTCGGTGGGGAAAAATTGTTCCCCAAACCACTGGACTATGGTCGGAACCAACCACAACACCAAGATGGTGTATACGGCCAGAACTAACCAACGGTCAATCTGGCTGCGGTTGCTGATGTCGGCATCGGACGGCTGAGTGAATTGATCGGCCATGATATGTAATCCTTTTCAATTTTCAAAGGTCATTTCCTGTAAAGGGTGACCGAACAAGCTGTTATTATAATAGCATAGAATTTGCTAAAAGTCAATAAAAACCTTATAAATCAAGGATAGTTTCTTAAAAGAAGGCTTATAATATACGTACTTTATTTGCTATATGTGTCTGGGTTTTGTATGATTTGAGCCACATGAGTACTGCTACGTATAAAGACCTGAGAAGTCGGGAAGAAAAGCAGCTGGCGGCGAAAGCTGATACACGTCCACGAGTGACCTTGTCGTTCTATCGATATGTGCAAATTGCTGATCCTGAACAGTTTCGTTTGGAGCTATTAGAGGCCTGGAGTAGCTTAGAATGCCGTGGTCGTATCTACGTCGCACACGAGGGTATTAATGCGCAAATGGATGTGCTGAAGGAGCAGTGGGACGCCTTTGACGCTTTTGTGCAGAGCCGACTGGAGCTTGCTGCAGTGCCATACAAGATAGCGGTAGAAGAAGGTGAACTGCCGTCGTTTTTTAAGTTGACAATCAAGGTCAAAGATAAGATTGTGGCGGACGGTCTTGATGATGCCTCATTTGATGTGACTGATACAGGAGTGTATCTGACAGCGGCTGAAATAAATGCGTATGTCGAAGACCCGGATGCGGTAGTGGTTGATATGCGAAATTCTTATGAGAGTGAAGTAGGTCATTTTGAAGGAGCTATTACTCCAAATGTAGAGACGTTTCGGGATGAGCTTGCTTTAGCACCTGCTCTCCTTGAACCATACAAGGATAAGAAGATTGCCCTCTACTGTACTGGTGGCATTCGTTGTGAAAAGGCCAGTGCCTGGCTCAAGCATAACGGTTTTAAGGATGTACGACACTTAAAGGGTGGGATTATTGACTACGCTCATCAAGTGAATGAGGAAGATTTAGAGAATAAATTTAAAGGGAAAAATTTTGTCTTCGATGAACGTCTCGGTGAGCGAGTGGGAGGGGAAGTGATTGCTCATTGTCACTTATGTAAAGTTACAAAGAGCGACACACACCACCATTGTAAAAATGAAGTGTGCCACGCTCTATTTATTGGATGTGATACCTGTATAGAAAAGAAACAGGGATATTGTGGAATTATCTGTCAGTTGACTGATAGATTACCAAAGGGAATGAAAAAGCGGTACGCCAGATTCTATAACCAAGTCATCCGTAAGCGCATGAAATTTAAGAAGACGAGGTTGGTGAGTATTTAAAAAACTGCCACAGGCAGTTTTTTAAATTGCGCGTGAGAGAGGCTCGGTCACAAATAATTTTGCAAACAAAATTTTCTCGACCCGTAAAACAGTGTATAGACACTGTTTTACCATTTGTTCACAAGCTCACATCATTCCGGCTTTCGAGTCCCCACGGTAGCAAAGCAGTTTGCTACCTTCTCACGCACAGACAAAAATCGCCCTCATAAATGAGGGCTGATTTTTGTATCTGTGCGTGAGAGAGGACTCGAACCTCCACAGGTCACCCTACTAGTTCCTAAGACTAGCGCGTCTACCATTCCGCCACTCACGCAATGTGGGCGAGTATAGCAGATTTCTTTGTTGGTTGCTACCAACTTGGAAAAGTCTTCCAAACATTCTAAGTCCGGACAAAAATAAAAACCCTTTCGGGTCTTTATCGTCGTCACAAGTCCTCAGAAAGTATATTCCTTACAGTCATTACTTTCTTGGCTCGCGACCCCGCCTCACTCGTAGCAAAGCTACATCATGCCGGCTCGGACAGCCGTCGCAAGCAAAGCAGTTTGCTTGCTAATTAAAACAACCTCAGACTAAAAAGTCTGAGGTTGTTTTAATTCCGGCTGTCCGCCCTCCAGGACTCGAACCTGGGACCATCTCGTTAAGAGCGAGCTGCTCTACCAACTGAGCTAAGGGCGGATTGGTTGGTCAAGCGAGTTTACAACAAAGTAGACCTCGACACAAGTCACTTTTGAGTCCTGGGTGGGAGTCGAACCCACGTATGGCGGTTTTGCAAACCGCAGCGTTAACCACTTCGCCACCAGGACAGTACGGCCCACTATATCACCATTTACCTAAAACAAAAATAACAATTTGGGGGAATACTTGTTATTATGTGAGTATAATCACGTTTACCATATGGCAACACGTCGTTGGACAATTAAAGACTTAAAGACAGCAGTGAAATCATCTCACAGCACCCGTGAAGTTATTTTTAAATTAGGTTTAATCCCAGCGGGTGGGAATTATGAGCAAATAAAAACCGCAATATTTGAGAATAAAATTTCAACTACACATTTTACCGGTAAGGGATGGCGAATAAACCGGACGTTCGCACCAAACCCGCGCATCCCACTTTCAAATATATTGGTAGGTCACTCAAAATTTCAAAGCTTCAAACTCAAAAAGCGATTATTTACAGAGGGTTTAAAGTTACAAAAGTGCGAGCTGTGTGGCTGGGCAGAACAATCACAAGATGGTAGAATCCCTCTCGAACTCGATCATATCAATGGTGACCGTTATGACAATAGAATAGAAAATCTAAGGATTCTCTGTCCAAATTGTCACAGCTTACAACCTACGCATCGAGGGATGAATCAAAAACGCCGGGTGAAGCAGAAGCCCTAGCAATAGGCCAGGGTGGTGGAATGGTAGACACGCGACACTTAAAATGTCGTGGGAGAAATCCCGTATGGGTTCGAGTCCCATCCCCGGCACAATAATTGTCAAAAACCCCGGCCAGTATGGCCGAGGTTTTTGTTTGTCACTTACTTCAAACTCTGCTTCTGAATTTCTTGGAATACTTCATCGACATGTTGTCGGTGTCGTTCACCGGCATCAACCATGAAATCAAAGTGGGGGATACGTTTCATTCGAGCCTTCTCCTTAATATAGTTTCGGACACTGGTGCCGCTTCGTTTGAGGAAAATAAGGGCATCAGCTTCCTTTCCATCTGGAATAGTCGTAAAGAATACAATCGCTTTTTTAAGGTCAGGTGAAACGTCTACTCGCGTAACAGTAATCATCGGGCTGGTGTTAGCCTCGTGTAAGATAAAGGTCGCTACATGCTCCTTCAATAAATTTCCAACTTTTGCTTGGCGTTCTGACATACTAGTTTAGGTAATTACGATATCGTGAGGCTTGAGGACGTCACCAGGGGCAATTTCAGTTCGGGTCTCGAGCTGCATGCCAAATTCTCCTTCTTCAACGTGCTGTACGTCAGACTTGTATTGTTGAAGGTTCTTAACTGTACCGTGACCAATTTCAATATCCCGACGAAGAATGGTTACTCGTTGGTTCATTTTAATAGTTCCTTCTTCTACTCGAGCACCGAGGACGTGGGTATACTTCTGGGTACTGAAGTGCTTGAGGATTTTGGCTGCTCCAGTAATAACTTTCTCCTCTTTTTTTGGCGTTCGGTTCTTGAGGGCGGTATTGAGCCACTCTGAAAGTTCATAAATAATTGAGAAGGTATCAATCTCAACTCCAAGTCGTTCAGCTAAGTCTTTAGCTGGGCGTTCAACTTTTACGTTAAATCCTACAATGATAGAGTTTTCCGTTGCACTCACATTCTGAACGTCACTGACACTGATATCTCCCACACTGGTTCCGATGACACGGACCGTGATGCGGTCTGATTCAAATTTACTGAGTTCGTGTTGGATAGCTTCAATAGTCCCGTTCACATCTGCCTTGATAAGGATAGGGACGGTAGGGAGGCTTGATCGCACCACAATCTCATTTGGTTCAGGTACTGAGGTATCGGCCGCAGTCATGGCAGCCTCGGCTTCTTTTTTGTTTGCGTAGGCAAAGAATCGTGTCCCTACTTCTGGGATACTATCAAATCCTACAATCTGAACTGGAGCTGAGAGACTAGCTTCTTTGAGAGTCTTGCCTTGGAAATCTTCCATGATACGAACGGGTGCTAGAGCGCTACCAGCAATCACGACCTGACCGCTTTTGAGAGTACCGTTTGTAATGAGTAAGGTTGCTGTGTTGCCTCGTTTGGTATCGAGATTACTTTCGATGATATGTCCGGTAGCGAGCGCTCCCGCATCACCAGTAAGTTCTTGCAGGTCTGCAGTAAGGATAACGAGATCAAGGAGGTCATCTATACCAGTCCCGGATTTAGCAGAAATCGGTGTCCATGGAATATCACCACCCATGCCTTCAATATAGATTTCATGTTCAATGAGGCTTGCTTGGGTGCGAGGGATGTCGGCTCCTGGCTTGTCGATTTTGTTGATAGCCACAATGTAGGGAATATTGGCTTGCTTGATTGAGGCAAGGGCTTCCATAGTTTGTGGCTTTACGCCGTCCTCAGCCGATACAATCAAAATCGCGACATCAGCGACGTCAGCGCCACGCAGACGCATCTTTTGGAACGCTTCGTGACCGGGAGTGTCGAGGAAGGTAATAGTCTCATGATTACCATCTTTAGTCGTATGTGGCACCACATAAGCAGAAAGGTGCTGGGTAATACCACCAGCTTCGCCATCAACGATGTTACTTTTGCGAATCGTATCAAGCAGCGTTGATTTGCCATGGTCAATATGGCCCATCACCACCACAATCGGCGGTCGCTTGATGATTTGTTCGATTTGTTTTGTTTTCTTGGCCATAGACACGATACATTGGTAAAACCACCAGACTTTGGTGGCACTGCTAAATTAATGTGTGGCAGTATAGCAGAGATTTACATATTTATCACGTCGTGTCATGATTTTGGGTAATGTTTAAAAAGCCCCGGGTCTATCTTGACTATGCTGCAGCCACACCGCTCTCCCCGGCGGCATTTTCGGCAATGAAGCCGTGGCTCTTGGATAGCTACGCAAATGCGAGCGCGATACACGCTGAAGGCCTGGCTGCGCGTCAGGCGGTAGAGGCAGCACGCGAGCAGGTAGCTGATGTAGTAAAAGTTCGACCTGAGTACGTGACATTTGTGAGTGGAGGAACTGAAGCAAACAATCTAGGTCTTTTTGGAACGGTTGAGTATCTCAAAAACCAAGGTCGAACCTATGAGTCGATGGAAGTTATTACGACTGCGATTGAGCACCCGTCTATTACTGAAGCAATGAAGGAGCTCACAAGTAAGGGTGTGAAGGTCTTAACAGTTAATGTAAATTCAGAAGGAAAAATTGATCGTAACCATCTTCAATCACTCCTCGCCCCTCAGACGGTCTTGGTAGCGTTTGCGTATGCGAATAGCGAGATTGGTACGATTCAGCCGGTCCGTGCGCTGAGGCGAGTGATGGACGAAGCAGAAAAATCATTTTCAACGAAAATCTTCTTGCTTCTTGATGCGGCACAAGCACCATTGTGGCTGCAGTGTCAGGCTAATGCCTTACAAGCTGATCTCATTGCTTTTGATGCAGGCAAGTGTAATGGACCGAAGGGTGTGGGATTTCTTGTTACGAGTCGTCGAGTGAAGCTCGCTCCAATACTTTTTGGTGGCGGGCAAGAATCTGGATTGCGACCTGGCACAGAAAATGTGGCTGGGATTGTAGGAGCGAGTGTGGCCTTTGCCGAAGCGCAAGCTAACTATAAAGAACGCGTAGAAAAAGTCAGTGCCGTGAGAGACGCTGGAATGAAAGTGCTGCAAGACATAGTAGAGGGTGTGGTTATCAATGGGACGGTCGGAGATGACAGACTGGCGAATAATATTAATATTTCGCTGCCTGGGTTAGATACAGAATTTGCCACCGTCGTACTCGATAAACATGGCTTTGCGGTCAGCACTAAGTCGGCATGTGCTGGCGCGGGCGGGGGAGAGAGTGTGGTTGTTAAAACAATTTCTGGTGACCCTGTCAGCGCTACTTCCACCCTCCGTATCTCCCTTTCGCCCGAGACAAAACTTGTAGATATCAAACGTCTTGCTATTGTTCTTAAAAACTATCAAGAACAGATGAAAAGTTTGACTTCCTATTAAATTCATTGCAATATATAAGAAACGGTGACGTACTAGAAACTGTTGCTACTCTGTGCTGTACAAGTCTGCCTTACTTCCCGCAACGTACCGTATAATTCATATTGACTATGCCTAACTTTCAAAATTTTACCTCAAAAGCTAAAGAAGCCATCCGCAAAGCCCACGAGCTCGCCATTGAGCGAGGACAAAATCACGTCAATCCAATTCACCTTTTGACGGCTCTCGTGATGCAAGATGAAAGCGCGGTGATTTCTATTCTTGACCGACTCGACATTGATATTATTGCCTTCACTGACTTACTCCTTGAAGCGCTCGAAACTCCGGAGGCACAGAACACTATTTCACAATCCTACCAGCTCTACCTCACACCAGACCTCGCTAAGGCCTTGGAATTTTCTGGCGCTTTTGCTGAACAGCTCGGTGATTCATATGTTGGTGTAGAACACCTCTTTGTCGCCGCACTTGAGCACCCTGGTCCAGCGATTGAAATTATTCAACGAACTGGAATTCAAAAGAACAAGGTACGAGATACTATCAAAGAGATTCGAGAGAATTATGTAACTGACGCTCAGTCACCAAAGAAGTTTCGCACGCTTGCCAAATATACCCGTAATCTCACGAAGCTCGCTCAAGAAAATAAAATTGACCCCGTGATTGGACGTGATGCCGAGATTCAACGAGTGACCCAAATCTTGTCACGTCGGACCAAAAACAATCCGGTCTTGATCGGAGAAGCTGGAGTAGGGAAGACGGCAATTGCCGAAGGACTCGCCCAGCAAATCGCTCTTGGGCAAGTACCAGAGTCGATGAAAGAAAAAGAAATCCTCTCACTCGACCTAGGACTCTTAGTCGCAGGGACAAAGTTCCGAGGAGAATTTGAAGAGCGACTCAAGGCGGTTATGAAAGAGGTGGAAAATGCAGCTGGCCGGGTAATTCTTTTTATCGATGAACTTCACACTATTGTAGGGGCTGGGCAAGCAGATGGTTCGATGGATGCTTCAAATATGTTGAAGCCCGCCTTGGCACGCGGCGAAATCCGAGTGATTGGTGCTACGACACTCAAAGAATACCAAAAGCACATTGAACGAGATCCAGCGCTCACACGACGCTTCCAGCCAGTCTATGTCAATGAACCATCACCAGACGATGCGGTGGCGATTTTGCGCGGCTTGGCTGAGAAGTACGAACTCTTCCACGGTGTGCGGATTACTGATGATGCGATTTTGGCTGCGGTAAACCTCTCCTCACGCTACATCACTGACCGCTTCTTGCCAGATAAGGCCGTTGACCTGATTGATGAGGCCGCTTCGGCACTGCGAATTTCACTTGAAAATAAGCCAGAAGAACTGGTACTGGCTGACAGAGATGTTCGTCGACTTGAGATTGAGCGAGAAGCGCTCCGAAAAGAAGTCGAGATTTCAGATAATAAGAAAAAAATTAAAGACCGTCTCAAAGAAATTGATAGTGAAATTGGTGAACTCCGAGAAAAGACTTCTGCGCTTGAAACGAAGTGGAATAATGAAAAAGTTGCGCTGAACGAAATCAGTACACTAAAAAAAGAACTGGAAGAGCTTCGACAAGACGCTGAGTCAGCCGAAGCAATGGCTGATCTTACCCGAGCTGCCGAAATTCGCTATGATACTATTCCGACCGTACAAAAGGAGCTCGATGAAAAAATGAAGCGACTAAAGAAACTGCAACGAACCCGTCGACTCTTAAAGGAGGAAGTCTCGGAGGAAGATATTGCCTTTGTGGTATCACGGTGGACTGGTATTCCGGTGTCTCGAATGTTGGAGGCAGAAGTACAGAAGTTGGCACGCATGGATGAAGTACTCATCCACAAAGTGATTGGCCAAGACCATGCGGTAAAACTCGTAGCAGACGCTATCAAGCGTTCAAGGGCTGGTATCGCTGATCCAAACCGACCGATTGGTTCATTCCTATTCCTCGGTCCGACGGGAGTCGGAAAGACAGAACTTTCACGAGCGCTGGCAGACTTTATGTTTAATGATCAGGACTCAATCATTCGGATTGATATGTCTGAGTACATGGAAAAACACTCTGTGTCAAAGATTATTGGTTCGCCACCAGGATATGTCGGTCATGACGAGGGAGGTAACCTCACTGAAAAGATTCGTCACCGACCATACGCAGTAATCTTGCTTGATGAAATTGAAAAGGCTCATCCTGAAGTATTCAACATTTTGCTTCAGGTCCTTGACTCCGGTCACTTAACAGATGCTAAGGGGCGCAAAGTGAATTTCAAAAATACAGTCATTATCATGACTTCAAATATTGGCGCCGAGCATATTGACCGGATGTCGAACTTTGGGTTTGCCCTTGATCATGGTGAATCTGCTCAGTACACCCAAGCTAAAGACAAGGTGATGGAAAGCTTGAAGCACTTCTTCCGCCCAGAATTCTTAAATCGACTCGATGAGACGATTGTCTTTGACCTCCTCACTCCCGAGGTGATTCGAAAGATTGTTGATCTTCAAGTGGCCGATGTGATTGCTCGACTCGCGAAAAAAGAAATCACGTTGAGTGTCACACCGGAGGTGTGTGAGTATCTAGCCAAAGAAGGTTATGACCCAAAGTTTGGTGCTCGACCACTACGACGAGTGATTCAAAGTAAGATTTTGACTCCCGTAGCTAACCTCATGGTTGGAGAAGGAATGTTACAAGGTGGTACCGTGAAAGTCTCAATCAAGAAAGATAAATCCAATGCCATAATAAAAGATGGTGAATCAGCCCAGGTCCTTGATTTTGAGATTAAAAAAGTTGCGCGACGAAAAGCTACTACAAACGCAACTGCAACAAAATCAACACCCACCAAAACTAAAAAACGAACACCGGTAACAGCATAGACGATGACTACAAAAATAACCCCAAGGACAAGGTCCATGGGGTTATTTTTGTAGTCGATAATTGGAAATTTTTATTTTAGACCAAAGTAACGAGGGAAGAGAGGAATGGTTCCATTAGCGGTTTGATTATTCACAATCGGCAATTGTGATACTGAAGCTGGCCACGGAAGGGGAAGGGTGCCAGTGAATGGAGTTGCTCCAAATAATCCATCAGCTACACCAGCTCCCTCGCTTCCAGGGAGCCACGCCACCACAACAGCATCCCAGTCGGCTACGAGTTCAGAGACCATGAGTGGCCGACCGGTTACTAACACAACGACGACCTTTTCGCTCTGTTCGCGTAGGCGAGCGATGGCAGCAATATCTTCTTCGCTCAACTTTGGTTCGGGGGTATCGCCCCAGCCTTCAGCGTAGGGGGCTTCACCGACAACTGCAATTCCGATATCCGCTTTTTCTGCGGTTGGAAATTCTCCAGTAAGTGAATACTCAATTGTAGTGTCACGCGGGGCGACGGCTTGTAGTCCAGCGAGGATTGAGGTGGCTCCAGGAAGCCAATTACCATCTATCCCTTGCCATTCAATTGTCCAAGCACCACTTTGACGACCGATATTATCTGCTGCGCTACCGGCCACTTTGATACTAGTACCGGGTTTTAAGGGTAAGAGATTGTTGTCATTTTTAAGAAGAACTAATGATTTTGCTACCGCTTCGCGAGCAATCGCTCTGTGTTCATCAGATCCAAATACTTCGGCCGACGTTGTGGCTGGTTCATCAAATAGTCCGACGGCAAACTTAGCTTTCAGAATTCGTTTTACTGCGTCATCAATCCGAGCTTCGTCAATCAATCCGAGTTTTGTGGCCACCCACACGTTCTGGGTGAACTGTTCGTAATCAAAGGGTAGCATCACCATATCAACTCCTGCGTTAATGGCTGTAATCGCGGCTCTAAAATCCCCGCCGGGAATTTCATAGACTCCGTACCAATCTGATACAAGAAAACCCTCAAACCCTAACTCGTCCTTGAGGACTGTTTGCATCAAATACGAAGAGGCTGCGAGCTTCGTGTCACCCCAGGTATTGAGGCCAACCATCACACTCAAGGCTCCAGCATCAACTGCTTCTTTAAACGGTGGAAGATAGTGAGTTCGTAGTCTGCTTTCATCTTGAGGAGTCATGCCTTGGTCGATACGAAAATTTTTATTACTTGATGTATCAAAAACCATGCCACCAAGACCAATATAATGCTTGGGTGTAGCGAGTAATTGCGGTCGTCCACGCTCGGCTCCTTGGAGACCTTGAAGATACGCGGTGCCTAATCTGCTAACCAAAGCTGGGTCATCAGAGAATGTTTCGTAGGCTCGCCCCCAACGAATATCTTCGGGCATATCAAGGGTCGGTGAATAACTCCAGTGGATATTTGTAGCAATCATTTCTTTGGCAGTAGCTTCAGCAACACGCCTCACGAGCTCAGTGTCGCCAGTTGCTCCCAAGCCAATGGTGTGCGGGAAAATCGTTGCGCCAAGAACATTTGAGTGACCATGGATAGCATCAACTCCATAGAGTACCGGGATACCAAGACGTGATTGCTTTGACGTAGAGACAAACTCTGTCACCATGTCGTACCAGCCTGCTTGCGTATTTTCTTCCGGTCGTCCACCAAAGCCACTCAACATACCCCCAATACCATAGGTCTGAAGATCGGCGAGTTCTTCCAGGCTATTTTTTTCCACGAGAGCCATCTGACCAATCTTTTCTCGCAAGGTCATGTATGACATAAGGTTATTCACTCGGTCATCAATTGACGCTGAGGAGTTTCGGTAGAGAGGATTCCCTGGTACTGCTGGTCCGGGAGCCAGATAGGAATACACGACTACTGCAAGCAGTACTAGGACAACAAGCGTGATTATAAGTAACATACGGAGTAGGGTTGATATACGTTTATTCATTTCGCCAGTATACAGGATTTTGCTAGTAACAGAGACAACACAAAACTCCCCATTTGGGGAGTTTTTTGTTGTCATTATTACTCGCTTTCTTGGAGAATTACAGCCGCTTGGTTCCAAATTTCCGGATTATCATGTTCAACCATCATCCAGTACCACCATTCGGCGCCCCAAAAATAGAACGTACCGAGACCGGTTTCCTTAGCAAATTGTACATTTTCCTTAAAGAGTTCAGGATTCATTGAGAGTGCCTGTTCCTCAAGGCTGGCTTCTTTGAGATGGACCGAAGTCCACGGTTCAGCCTGCAGTTCAACATTAATCACTGGCTTTTGGTAGACGTTTCTAATGAAAGCTGCCTTGGAGGCATAAAACTTTGGCGAGAGAAAGGTATATGGATTTACCCCAAAGGTTTCTTCACTGGTGTTCCAGGTACTTCGATAGGTCGTGATACCAACGATATCAGCAACCGAGGCTGCGCTTCTCCAGGTTGAGAGCTCGCCTGATTCAGTAACGATAATCTTTCGTTCAGAGTCGATTGCTCGTACAGCTGCGATTTCGGTTTCAACAAGTGTGTCACTGATATCGTAGTACCAGTTTGCACAATCACCAAATTCAAGAAATGGTTCATTCTCTACTTGCCAGTATGTAACAGCAGGGGAGGTGTGGTAACGGGTAACTAGCGTCTCTACATGGTCTACGATTACCGCTTCACGCTCACTTGATGGTACCTCACTAACCCATTCCGGAGTATGGCACTCAGGCCAGCGACCAGTTTTCATTCCAATCACTAAAATGAGTTTTACGTCGTGTTCTTCGGCAAGAGCAACTTGTCTGTCCAAACTGCTGAAGTTATAAACATCAGATTCGATTTCAGTCGCATTCCAATTTACGTGGATTTTAATATGTTTAGCACCTAAGTCTTTAATGATTGACTCATACACCACAGCAGCATCAAGACCAAGATATTCAGCTTGGCTTTCAGAAAAGTTTACTCCCCAATAGATTTCATCTTTGGCTTCGATAGTGTGAGTAGAGGTCAGGAAAAAACCAGCGATAATCGCAGATATAAGGCCACCAAAAAAGATAATTTTTAAAAATATATGCATGGTAAATGTTTGTATGTATAGAGCGGTAGGGGAGAATGTGGCTGAAATAAAAACAGCGACCAGGCTGGTCGGAGATTTATACTTAAGGTGAGACGTACCAACTACTTACTTGCTTACAAGTGTTATATTTATATCATAGTTTATAAGTAATGTCAATATTATTACTATAATAATTTTTGTCGGGGCTTATGTAGCTTCATATAAAAACAATTGGCTCAATCTCATTACGAGACCGAGCCAATTTTATAATCGCTTGAGCATTTATTTTTTGAGCTCTTTCTCCCGTTTAATGTACATGCCATCAAGTTGTGACATGGGTACGCGAGTTAAATCTTTGAATTTAGCCAACTCATACGTGTTTTTTGCTGCAGCAAAATCATCCTCGAGGACTTTGGCCAACTGAGCATCAGCTGCTTTCCAGACATCACTCATCCAGATTTCTTTTTTGCTGAGAATCTTAAATAGCTCCTCAGGATCATCGAGCTGCTTGATCCTCTCGATTTCAGCCAGCTCAGCTTCCTGCTTAGCCACTTCCTCACTTGAGACCGCAACTGGACTTGCCTCCGGGCTTGATCCGTCACAGGCAGCGAGGAGCAAGACGGCAATAGCGGAACCCAAAACAGTACTGTTTTTCATCGCACTCTCCATCATAAAACCACCAAATGTGGTGGGGACAAACCTTCTGGAAGATTACCAGGGAATAAGAGAGAGTCAAGAATATATTGATAGCAAAAATGGTATGCTATTTTTAATAAGGTTTTATGGCTCACATACAAGACAAAAAAATTTACTTTATTTCTGGGTTGCCTCGGGCCGGGTCTACGCTCTTGGCAAATCTACTTCTCCAGAACCCTCGATTCCACGCCAGTGCGACCAGTGGGATTGCTGACGTGTTATTTGGTATTCGCAACCAGTGGGATAATCTGATTGAATTTAAAGCCGCACCCAATGACGCAGCCAAAGTGCGCGTATTACAAAGTATTCTCTCTGCTTACTATGCTGATATTGAAAAGCCGGTTATTTTTGATAAAAGTCGTTCCTGGCTCTCACTCTTGGAGGTCGCTGAAACAGCGCTGTCTCATGAGATAAAAGTTTTGGTGCCTGTGCGAGATATCACGGACGTTTTATCCTCCTTTGAAAAATTATGGCGTAAACGTTCCGCAAGTGGACAGATGGGCCAAGAGCAAAAATATTACTTTCAATTTCAAACTATTGAAGGCAGGTTAGAGACTTGGATGCGCAATGATGAGCCAGTGGGTTTGGCGTACAATCGAGTGCGCGACGCGGTCATTCGAGGACACCGAGCAAAATTACATTTTGTCGAGTTCAAGCAGTTGACCGAACAGCCGCAAGCAGCCATGCAAGCAATCTACGATTTCTTAGAAGAACCTCAGTATATTCATGATTTCGAACAGGTAGAACAACAGACAACAGAAAATGACTTAATACACGGTGTCCCAGGTTTACACACGATTCGCCAAAAGGTTGCCTCGGTACCGGTTGATTGGCCCGTTATTCTTGGGAAGGCGGGAGAGCCGTACCAAAATCTCGAATTTTGGCGAAAGCTGTAGGTGAAAAGGGGATAGCTTCCCAATCCTTTGTTTCTTTTGTGACATAATATGAATATGAAAGCTGGGTCAACTCGGAGGACGGCAGTGTCGATAAAAATTGCAGTAGCACTACTCATGGTTGCTGTGGTGACTTTCTCCGTATTCCTGTATGAACGTAAGTTACTTGTTAGTACTATCAAAGATTTACCAATTGCAACAGCTTTGAGTCGGCTCCTTACCGAGGAGATTGTATACACTCGAAATGATCAGCCGCTTCAGCCAGCCAGTGACGGTGCGTTACTAGTAGGAAGTCAAACTATCCCAAATCAAGAATTATTTTCCGCAACTAACATCGGTTTGAATCCGGTGTCTCCGGGAAGTCCAAACTACGCCACCTACCTTGGTACACAAAACCTCATCATTAGTGAACAAATTCTTCGACTCATGAGTGAGATTAATGAGGGATTTTATAATCAAATACTCAAACAAGCCGATGCTATTTATGACAGTGCTCGTCGCGGTCGCGAAAATCTCGACTTAGGACTTCGTATTGATAATGCCCCAGCCGGTAGCCTCATCTTTGCCTCAGAAAACGACGTGTTGAATGGGTTACCAATCGGTAGTGATGGGCAGCTGCTCGTTATAGATAATGGACTACCAACATGGCAAAATTCTTCAAACGTACCAACTATTTCAGGTGGCGAGTTGATTGTAGGTAATGTGACAGCAACAAGTACCACTGATACCAGCACCTTCGCTCACTCCATTTCAATTGCGTCTGACGCTCAGTATCGAATTGGGGGTGTTGGTATCCTTAGTCGTCAAGCCAATGGTGCGATATTGGGAGGGGACTTGAGTGGTAATGCGCGAGGAGATAATGCGATTGATATGCAGTCTGCTCGAGGTCTTGATACTCAAGTAGCTAGTGGAAAATTTTCTGTTTCTTTTGGTAACTACAACACTGCGAGTGGTTACAACTCAAATGCTTTCGGGAACCTTAACACTTCGAGTGGTTACTATTCATTTGCTGGAGGGATTGGTAATATTGCAAGTAATGATTTTACAGTAGCGCTTGGCTATAATAATCGTGCAACAGCTAGCAACGCCTCAGCTTTTGGTTCTAACATCACTAACAATATTGCCAACAGCGCCATGATAGGCCCGAGTGATTC
Source organism: Minisyncoccia bacterium (assembly GCA_041738755.1). GTDB lineage: Bacteria > Patescibacteriota > Minisyncoccia > Phycocordibacterales > UBA918 > OLB19. The sequence continues at coordinate 86,495 of JBGSPE010000007.1, forward strand.
TGCCAAACTGACCATTCTCGACACAGGCGAAACGCAAGCTAACTTTTTCACTGCTACCTCCACATCCGCCACCTCTACCTTCGCTCACTCCATTTCAATTGCGTCTGACGCTCAGTATCGAATTGGTGGGGTAGGGATACTGAGTCGCCAATCTAATGGCGCGATTTTAGGAGGTGATGTAAGCGGAGATATTCGAGGTGTTGACGCTCTTGATATTCAAGGATTTCGTGGACTGCCTACCCAAGTTGCTAGCGGAGTTTTTAGTTTAGCAATAGGACATGCTAATACCGCGAGCGCTGCATACAACACAGCGGCTGGGTATGGAAATACAGCTAGTGCTGATTATGCGCAAGCGTTTGGTTATGCAAATGATGCCACTGGAGATGGGTCTGTGGCCATTGGAATTAATAATACTGCAAGCGCTTATGATGCTCTTGCCTTTGGTACTGGGGTTGTAAATAATGTGGCTAGCTCATTAATGATTGGTCCAAATAACTCCGCTAAACTTACTATACTTGATTCAGGTAATGTAGGTATCGGTACTACCACTCCATCAGCCCAGCTCACTACTACAGGTTCAGTACGTTTTGCAACGTTTGGAGCGGGGGATTTACAAACTGATGCTAATGGTAATCTCCTGGTCTCATCTGATGAGCGACTCAAGGAAATTGTTGATGAGTATCAAGCGACCTCAAGTGTCCAGCAGCTTCTTGGTATTACGCCAATTCAATACCGTTGGACCCTCGACTCCGGCTTTGATACGAGTCGTATTTATACTGGTTTCTCGGCCCAAAATGTTCAAGAGTTTATCCCCGAAGCAGTCGGCGAAGACAGCCAAGGTTTCTTAACTTTATCTGAGAGGCCAATTATTGCCACGATTGTAAATGCTATTAAAGAAATTTGGGCTCGGATTACGCTTCAGCAGGAGCAAATTGACGAACTCCGAGAAGATAACGAAAGACTACAAGGAGAACTTGAGCAACTCAGGGAAGAACTTAACGTTGATGATAATTCAAATTCATCACCACTCAGTACTGAACCAGAACCAGAACAAACCGTGCCTGAGGAAACTACTGGATCACATGGTGAGCAAGAGGCAGATTCACAACCATTACAGACAGGAGAACCTTCAACTGATGCCGGAACAGAGAGTTCTGACAACAGTAGTGAGATAATCGTGGATGGTGGATCGGGTGAGGTCCCAGAAGCCGCTGGAGAATAAGTTGCAACTAGTGTGTACTGAGTAAAGAAAAGCCAGTTGTTAAGGACAACTGGCAAACCTTTTTAATGGCTACTGACTACCTCCCTGATCCTTTGGTACGAGGGCTAGAACCTCGGGTGAGCACGGAACGTTCGAGATCGAGAACGAATCTGCCAGGTCAGAGAAGGAGTTGCTTCTTGCGCGACCAACGCTGGCGAAGCAAAGTTTTGTCCGCACATCGCGACTGTAGGTCGTCTTTTCTGGGTCGGTCTCAACTGAGACGCTGCGAGCATCACAACCAGTGAGCAATAACACTGCCGAGAGACAGGAAACGGTACAAAGAGCTTTTTCATGGTTCCTCCGAAGCTAAAAATATCAACATGATATTTTTCGAAAAAATACACCAATTGCACCTTGTTGTCTATGTTTGTGCGCCGATTTTGTTCAGGTTTGACGTAGGTAAAAGTGTGTAGTACTTTTCATCTAGAACTGAACCTTAAGGAGGTGTTACATGGCAACGCAAAATGTCGCACAAGAAGAAACTCGGGGTCGGCCTTTGCCGGTCCGTCTGAGTCGTATTGAACGTTTTGATGGTCAGCCCAGAACGTTCTTCAATGGATCAAGTCTTGAGGATTTGGCTGATAGTATTGAGCAGGATGGACAGCAGCAGCCAGTAATGATCTGTACAAAATTTGGCCACCCAGGCCACTTCATTCTTATTGATGGTGAGCGCCGATGGCGCGCATTTCATTTGATTTGGAAGCGTACGGGTCAGGAGCCAGTCGTCCAATCGTTTGTTGAGGTGGTTAAAGACCTCAAGGAACATTTCCGTAAATCAACAATTGCAAACCTGCATCGTGAAGACCTTTCTCCGCTTGATGAAGCTGCGGCTCTAGCAAGATTACGGCAAGACGGAGACACTATCGAAGGACTGGCTCTTTTGCGAGGTCGATCGGTGACGTACATTGACGGTTATCTGAGACTCAATACGCTCCCAGATGAAGTGAAGAAGTTGATGGATCCAAGCCGATCTAAGGACTCTCTACTTACCGTCACTCAAGCAATTGATATTGCTCGAGGAATCCCTGAATCTGATCCTGAGTTACGTGTGACAGTTGCGCAAGAGGCGATTGAGCGTAACTTGGGTGTAATCGATACCAAAGCCTTGATTGAACATCGTACTGGTACTGCGGGGTATCGAGTTGGTGGACGGTTTCGTAGGCCGAGTGATGACTATAAGGTATTTGCATCATTCCTCGCGCGTACATTATCTCAAACTGGACGTTTTTCCGGGCTAAATATCGATAACCTCTATCTTCATCGTGATAACGAATCTGAAGATAGAGGAAAAGACGTCAGAAGTCTTGAAGATATCATCGATAAGCTTAATATTATCCTCAAAGAGGTCCGCGAATAGACCTCAAACCAGCTCCTCCTTCGGGGGGAGCTTTTGTTTGACATGAAGCAGTTTCGGTAGTTAACTGTGTTAGTTATTCCGCCAAGCAATGCATAGGGAGACAGGAATGAAGCTCTTTGTTATTGGGGTGGACGAAACCACCCAAGCATTTTTGAGAGGCAGAAGCTTCTCTGTAACCACTGGTGACGATGATGTGGAAACTCCAGAGGATCTCTATGAATGGATTCAATTTGGGGTCTATGACGCTATTGTGATCGATTTGGACAAAAAGAACTGGGGTATTTTCGCTGTCAGATATTTAAGGAGCAAAGAAATCCAGACGGCAGTGATTGGAATCACTACCGGCACTAAGGAAGATTCATGGTCTGACCAAAGGTCAGCATTCCTTGAAAATGGTGGCGATGACCTATTCCGTGGTCCCGTAAATCCGCGAGAGCTTGCCGCTTCGTTGCGTGCATCAGTCCGTCGTGGTAACGGTCTGACCCTGGATATAAGAGAATTTCGAAACGGAGATGCGTTGGTTCGTATCAACATGTCCACACAGGTCGTGATGGTAAATGGAATACAGATTCATCTCACAGGTAAGGAACGCATTTTATTTATGCTCCTTGCTGGTACTGGTGAACGAGTTCAGACTAAGGAAATGCTTTTGTCTGGTCTCTACACAGAGATTGAAGATGAAGCTGAAATTAAAATTATCGATGTCTTTATCTGTAAGTTAAGAAATAAACTCAAGCAAGTTCATCCTGATGCTGCCGCACTCGTTGAAACTGTTTGGGGTCGAGGTTATAAGTTGGCCGACAAGAGCCTCACAGATAATGCTGCATGAAACATTATTTAAAAACGGCCCTGCGTAGAAACGCGGGGCCGTCTTTTGTTGTATATCATCTCAAATCGCGAGATTGTATTTGAGTGACCATGACACCTTTTTTGCCGTATCGCTCCAGTCCTTTTTCCCACAATTGAAGTTCATGTTCTGACATACTGTATCGTACTAGAACTTCTTCGCGTGTAACTTTGTTCTCTTGAATCGCTTGGATTACTTCTAATTTGCGGCGAGCAACCCAGCGCACGCCAGGAGAAGGTAGGTCATCAACAGAATTTATTTGCTGAGCCATTTCAGTTTATTCCCTGTGCTAGGTTTATATCATTTCTAGTAAAAATTTAGCATAGTGTATATATTTGTCGAACTATCTCTCCTTGTCTATAAAAAATACCTTGCTTAGCAAGGATTTTTAACGCGTGCGTCGGGAGGGGGCAGGTTCGACACTTGTGTATGACCTAAAAAAAGAAAAGCCGCCCTAATTCCGGGGCGGCTCGGTTTCGTCCATTGGTTTTTTCCAGCTCTTCCAAGCGAGGTACAGTCCGGTGATGTCTGTCATCGCTTCAGCTGCAATCATCAGACCGATGCCAACGGTGCGGGTTAGGAATTCTCCTCTCCAGCCGTAGAGGCCGATCATGTAGGTTGCCATTATGAAGTACCACCATAGCCTTAACCATTTTGGTGGATTACCTTCTTCAAGGAAGAGGCGAACCTCCCAAGCGGTTATCAACGTGATGATATCGATTATTTTGGCAAGCTTTGGATAGCTGCTCTTCAGCTTATCCCACGCTCTTCTGATCATGTGAACTGACCACCAAAGTACACCGAATACTGCGTAGGCTGCTGGTGGCCAAAGTAAATTGTTCCAGTGGCCTCCGCCGAAGGCACGGATGGGGCAGAGGATTAGGATCACTGCAAAGATGACGAGACTTGCGTCTCTGAGGACACCTTTATTTTTTCCTGATTCATAACGAGGCCAGTAGGCGGCTCGTTTCCACGACAGACTACCTTCTAACATCACATGACTCCACGCTATTGTGAGGAACTCATAGGATTAATTGTCTATGAAGCTATTCATAAAAATACAACAATAAAAACTAATTGTAAAGAGTCGGTATCGAACTCTATCCCATCCTATACAAAAATAACCCACTTATAGGGTTATTTTTAGTGCGTGCGCCGGGAGGGAGTTTCGGTCATTACATGACCAGTACACCTTGTCGCTAGTTTATTTCCTTACGTCATAAACAAGCTGGCAAGGTCTTCGAATCCCTACGAAAGCTCTCCCAGAGCTTTCTCCCGGCGCACTAATAAAAATCGCCCAAGCCAAAGCTTGAGCTGATTTTTAAAAAGTGCGCCGAGTTGGAGGAGGTTCGACACTTTTGTTTAATATAAAACGAAAAACAGCTCCAGTGGGGAAGACTGAAGTGTCTTCCGCCAGCGGAGCTGGTTGTGGGCTTTTCAGCCGAAGAGTGCTTTGGAAAGCCTCGCACGAAACTTGTCGAAGTCTTCGCTGCCGACGTGTTCGCGAACCTTCTCAGCAGCAAACACTGTCGACACCGAGCAGAGACTCACACAAATGATCCAGAGCCAGATCATCCTGTAGTCACCTTTGAAGAAGGTGTCAAAAAGCATGAACCCGGAAAGGACCATTCCGGCGAAGGCGACCAACATCAAAAGAACGTACCGCACTTTGTATCTCCTCTTAGTTTACGCTTATACAATACACTATTTATAGTGTATTGTCAAGTATTGTGCGCTGAGTTGGAGGCGGTTCGACACTTTTGTATGGTCTGAAAAAAGAAAAGCCGCCCTTATACCGGGGCGGCGTCGGTGTTTGTATTTCAACGCGGTAGCATCTGCTGTTCGTTCAGGACACGAGTAATCCAGTCGCCGCAAGGTTTCTCGTACAGCACGAGCCAGTCTCCTGGTTCGATGTGTGGCCCCTGAAGGACGGCATCGACTTTATTGCCGAGAGCCTTGTCTTCCCAAAAGCCGCTAAGCTCCCAGATAAATGATATCTCCTGGCTGATCTTGAAAGGGCTGGACTCGGCCCAGTCCTCATCTTCGCGAGGATGAACCATATCTTCACTCCAACACCACTCACTGCAGTGCGGGTTGTTATGGATGACGGTAGCGATCTCAATGCGGCCGAAACAATCCCAACCTATTACCCGTGAATCGAAGTGTTGCTCTGGATCGTCATGATCATGGGGTAGTGGTCCCTCAGTGAGAGAGAACCCGGGTGACAGACACGCACGCACCAATTGGTGCTTTCTGAATATGCTTTTTTCCTCAGCTTTTTCTTCGATGCTTCTGATGGCGGCCGCCCGGTGCTCAGGCGGCATTCTCATGAGGTCTTCAAAGTTAGTTTCAACTCTGATTCGTTCGGCGATAAAGCCAGCTATTCCGTTCATGTAATATACTCCTTCTACTTGTGTACGGACTATGGGAAACTTAGCATAAATTTTTAAAAGTACAATTAAATTAATTTCACGTAGTGTTGAACTATCTATTCCGGCCTATAAAAAATACCTTGCTAAGCAAGGATTTTTAACGCGTGCGCCGGGAGGAAATTTCGGTCAATACATGACCAGTACACCTTGTCGCCATTTTGTTTCCTTTCAGTCACAAAATTGCTGGCAAGATCTTCGAATCCCACGTAAAGTGTGTCCCACACACTTTACTTCCCGGCGCACTAATAAAAACGGCACCCACGTATATGGATGCTCGTTTTTAAAGAGTGCGCCGGGAGGGATTCGAACCTTCGTAGACATAAGTCAGGAGATTTACAGTCTCCCCTCGTTGACCGCTTGAGTACCGACGCATTGTGAATATGTAGTTGTTTTACTCAAAGTTGAGTCCAGCTAAAATAGCACATCTCAGGCAAATTTAAAAGGTGGTCTGTGCTATCATTTTGTTATCAAACATATGCAGTCTATTTGGGCAGTTTCTATATATCGTCTTGCCGTGGTTGGGTTGATTGCTCTTAGTCTTTTACTTTCACCCGACGTGTCTCTCGCCCAAGACGGTGGTGGCCTCGTCGCCGCCTGTGAAGGTACCTCCTGTTCTGCCTGTGACCTGGCTGATCTCGCCAACAACGTCATCAAATGGCTTATCGGCATTATGTTCCTCCTGTTTGCGGTTATCACCGTGGTAGCAGGCTTTGGTCTCGTC
>JBGSPE010000008.1:0-6533 GCA_041738755.1 Minisyncoccia bacterium
TATAAGACAATTGGCTACTATAACCAAAGACGGATTCACTCCGCTTTTAAGCTACCACCGGCGGTGTTTGCAAAGAATTATCAACTCGAGGTATCATTAAAAGACTTAGAAAAGGTGTCTTAATTTTGGGGTACCTTCCATCAGGGTCTCCGCCACTTTCAAGAAACTTCTGGTATCGATTCATCTTAGCAATGAACGGAATTGAAGCAATCGTAATCGGTGGAGTCATTTCTTCAATTCGATACGGTGAAGTTGTCTTCTTCGGATGGTAGTCCTCATGACAATTACCAAGCTGAAACTTAATCGCACCCATGTCACCGTTTTGAATGTTCCGTATCAGTTGTGAATGAGCGAGGTCATTCACAAACTCTTTTCCAGAAGCAATCGCCAGCTCAACTTTGAGCAAAAATTCCTCATTATCTTTACGCCAACGATAGTAAGTATCTCGACTCACTCCCGCTCGCTTGCAGGCAAAGCTCACGTTACCTGATTCAGCGAGAGCCTCAAGAAGCTTCTCCTGTTGCCGATTAATCCGAGCGTCGATAGCTGATGGTTTCTTCTCCATGTTTAGTTAAGGTGAGCCAGCGACGAATGATAGTCTCGCAGTATTCGGAATCCATTTCGACCATCACACACTTTCGCTTCGTGTGTTCGCACGCAATAAGAGTCGAACCACTGCCACCGAATGGGTCATAGACGGTATCACCAACTTTTGTGCTGTTGAGTATGAGTCGTCGCAGAAGTCCAATTGGTTTCATGGTCGGATGGAGTTTACTCTGCTGGGGCTTTGGATGAAAAATGACTGACTTGTCTTTGCCTCGTTTGAAGTCATGCGTACCTTTCCATCCATACAAGATGAGTTCATGTTGCGGCATATAGTCGAGGCGACCAATGATAGCTTTATCCTTCACCCAGATAACCAACTGTGCCACTTTCATACCCGCTTCTAAACAAGCTTCTCTGAGAGCGAATATCATCTTGTCGCAGTTAAAGATGTAGATACTGTTCTTCTTGGTGAGTTGAGCTAAGGCAGGAGTAAGCCAACCTTTGGTGAAATCAACGTACGCATCATCAGATACAAACCCATCGTTCGCAATATCCTTATCTTTTGCTACCGCATTCAACCCACGCTTACTCGCCACATAGTCAATCCCATAGGGCGGGTCTGTCAGAAGAAGGTGGATGTCTCCATACGTCTTCAGGTCTACCTTCGACGAGTCACCGCAGATAAGGGTGTGGTTGCCTAGCGTAATAATGTCTCCAGCCTTAATTGAGCGAGACAGCTTTGGTGCCAGTGAATTTTTCATATCGATTGATGATGACCTGACAAAAGACGGGATTCATTTCGACCAAGAATGCTTCTCGTTTCATTTGCTCACACGCCAAGAGCGTCGAGCCACTACCGCCAAACAGATCAAGTATCTTGTGACCAATCTTGGTACAGCGACTCAATGGTCGTTCGTGCAAAGTAATTGGCTTCTGCGTTGGATGTTCATACGCATCACCAGCCACACGCTTGGCGAGCCAGATATCAATCATGTCGTTGATGTCGTCAGCCGTAGCGTTTCCTGTCCCAACTTCAGGATTTAGAATCTCATGGAACTTCTTATGTTTGTCTGAGAGGTACGGCTTGCCAGTAATGCCATAGACACACGGTTCATAGCATTTGTTGAAGGCAATCTTTGGAGTTGGGTTGATTCCATTTTTCACCCACAACGCCGTTCGCTTATAGCTGATGCCCAGTTCTTCATAGAGGTTCTGGAGCATGCCAACGTATTTCTGGTCACAGTACCAGAAGTGATGAGCGTCTTTCTCACTGACCGACAATGCACTTTCCATAACGGACTTAAGGAAGATGCGGAACTCAGTGTTTGTTTTCTTGTCATCAACGGTTCCGCCGTAGTTAGCGTTTCCTCCCACGCCCTTGTTGTAGTCGAGGGAGATGTTATATGGAGGGTCACAGTAGACCGTATTGATTTTGTGCTCACCAAGCAGACGAGATACTACTGCTTGGTCGGTACTGTCACCGCAAACAAGTCGATGATTTCCAAGAGCGAACATATCGCCCGTTTTAATATCAGTCTTCTCAGCTTCCTTTACTTCCTTCTCTTCATTAAAGTCATAGTCTTCGAGTTCTAGCACGTCATCCCAGATATCGGAGAGGTCGCCGTCGTCGAAGCCGATATCAAGCAAGAAGCTCGTATCAAAAGACTTGAGTAGCTCATAGTCCCATGAGCCTGTATTGCGATTTGAACGCAATAGATACTCCTCGAACTCTGACTTGGTGAGCAGACGATTCGGGACACGGACTTCAATCTCTTCCTGTCCACGGCCGAGTGCCTGCATAATCTTCAGTCGAGCGTGCCCCGACACTACAGTATTGTCTGTATTGATAGCAGGAATCTCAACGAGATTGAATTTAGTAATACTTGCCTCGAGGTCACGGCGTTGCTTATCGGAAAGCGTACGCGGATTCTTCTCGTAGGGGATGAGGTCGTCAACGAGACGACTCTCGGTGTGCCATGAAAGTTTGGCTGACATAAAGTGTATAGAGGATTGTTATCGCCCTCTACACACCTCTGCTGAGATTTCAGGCTGACTCCTTTTCGCTGAATTGTAGGTAATCGAGTATTTTGTACCCCTTTAAATGTTCTCGGGGATCCACGAAGCGGTACCACGGCTCCACTCGGTGCCATGTTTTTCCATCTTTCTCGAACGGATAGACTTGCGAGTCAGTCATTTTCTTGGGCGGAAAGAACTCTTTATTATCCTTTTCCAAAATGATGTAGTAGTGAACGTGACCACTTTCGGTCGGGACAATACGAGCTTTAATGATTCCTTCCTTCACCATTTTCCTTAATGTTGGCTTCTTCATACCAAACCGACTCTCAAGGTCATACGGAGAATAGCGATTATCTTGATTGCGAGCAATTGAACCGGAAATAATTTTCTTATCGATAGCTCGCTGACAGGTAAGGCACTTGATACCCCACTTGTCGTACCAGTTGGTATCCTCACGAGTACTATCGCCACAAACAGCACAGTTGCGACCATTGCCCTCAAGAGCAAATCCTTTTGGCTCAGTTTCCAATCGCTTGTCCCAGCGTCTGTGTTCCATTTCACACTTATAGAGAATATCGAAAAGACCAACCAGATTTCTACCTCCTTCAGCGGCCTCCGCCCATGTCACTTCTTTACCTGATTTTTCCTCCATCAAGTCTTTAAATTTTTGGATTGATTCGTCTGATAGTTGCACCATAATATAAGCCTTAACTATTAAAGCTCTCTACGATGTATGTCCAATAATTTTACGCCTCACTCAGGGCGTGTCTAGTCCTCAGAATAAATATCGATATGTTGTTTTCCTGATGCATGTAATTCTCCATCGCCACGCATGTCTGGTTCAGGTCGAAGTTTGAACTTTGGTCGGTATCCAAACTCAGGTGAATATTGCTCGAACGGCTCATCGTGTATACCAAAGACTGAACGAAGATTTTTTGCGAGGTCACTCTTTTGTTTCTCAACTCCATTTTCAGTATTTACCCCGCACACCTTCATGAGATGTTCCTTGGTGAAGACTATCGTTTGCGGTGTTTTGTATTCTTCAGCGACAGCAAGTACAGCCAAGAGTCCCCAGAGTTTATTTGGCTTGTTCCATGTTGTATTTCCTTTGCCGAACTCAAGTTGCTCGTAGCTGTATGTTCCAAGGATGGTGTCGCCGTAACTGACATCGATATCATGTGCATTCTTGAAGGCAATAGTTATATTTGCCCACGTTGCCCCTACGGGTAGCGTCACCTTTGGCTTCGAGAACAGTACCTCCTTCTTTGTTTTGGGTTTTGCTAATGCTTTTGGTTTAGCTTCGACAAGCTCTTCTTCAGCGTCTTCTTGCTCCGATCCATAAACGTCTCGGTAAACCTTTTGCATTTCTGCAATAAAGCGAAGCGTGGGCATGATTGGTTCAATACTCTTGCGTATTTGGTCTTCCATCTTCTTCCGCTGTGTAAGGGCGTCACGAAGGATGGAGAGTGTGTAATTGTTGTTCATATACCTCTATTATACTAAAACGTATTTCTGACTGGCGATTTTCGCTATTTCAAATGCAATATACATATTTTAAGCCGTAGAATACAGAATCAGCGAAGTAACCTTGGGTGTACGATATGTCAGATTTATATCTACGAAACAGCGACAAACGGTGCAATTTTTTGTACCAAATCAACAACCCCACTCACAGTGGCTACCTTTTCAATCTGACCCCATAGAGTGGCTTTCCGAACTGATGAAACAACGTGAATGGATGGCTTATAGCATTCAAGAGTTGGAAAGAGTGCTAGTTGGCAGCCAGGTTTAGTTGCCACGAAACTCCAAATCGGTCCTCAATCCAAGCAAACTTTTGGCTAAAGCCATAGTTATCCAGTGGCATAAACTCTTTACCATCTTTTCTGAGCTCTTTATGGAGACGAGTGATTTCGTCTTCGTTCTGACACTCAACAAAAATTGAGATTGCCGGTGTAAAAGCGAACTGATGCTCTGCAGTATTCTCTGACGCCATATATTCATTACCCGCTAACGTAAAAAGTGCAGTTTTTACTTGCCCAGCGACACTCATTGGCTCACCATCACTCCATTTCTCAACTTTTATAATTTCAGAGTTTGGTATGAGTGAAGTGTAAAGACGTATTGCTTCTTCAGCTTTGCCACATTGTTTACCGACAAACATTAAAAACGTTTTTGTTTTTTGCATGTAATCAGTATACCAAAGTTTGGAACACCCTATTTGGTATCCTAAAAGACGTTATTAAATATAGCTTCTTATTTTGTGACCCCGAAAGGAATCGAACTTAGGAATTTTCGTCTATATTTTAAGCCAACGGCTGAGGCAATTGATTTCTAGTAAACTACCCCCCCTGCAAGCAGGTTGGGTAAAGATGGAAAATAGGTATATTTACTGATTCAGAAAATTCAGTATTTCAGTATTCACTGTTTCAGCCTGTACCATAGTTACATCGTGACCAGCATTAGGAACTAGTCGAGTTTCAATTTGAAGCGCAAAAGTACGTAATCTTGTAAGTGCTTCTTCCGCTGAAAAGATTTTTTCATTTTCTCCAACAATAAATAAAGTTGGAATGGATAGATTTCCGAGTTCTTCATCTGACAATAACGTAGGTGTAACCATTTTTCGGGACTGGAAGCTTCTTACTGATAGATACGCCTCATCTATATGCTCATCTATGAGTCTTTTACCAATGTCTCCAGACTCTACTGTATCTGCGGCCAACCAATACATAAAATTCTTGGTAAAATATTTCAAAGGAATAGCTACAGTAATGGCCCGAACTGCCCATTTTGCTGACAATTGCTGAACAGTACCTACTGGAGCAATTAATACCAGCTTGTTAATTTTTTTAGGATATTCTAAAACATATTGAGACGCAATCCATCCACCATAGGACAGACCCACCATATTTAAGGGCTTGTCTAATTTTAATTCAGTAAAAAATTCTTCCAGCCAGGTGGTGTAATCGCTGGCATCTTTTAATTCCTTACGATACACACTCCTGCCATTATCACCAATTATGTCTACTGCGTATACACGATATTTTTCAGACAGAGCCTCAATATTTGATAGCCATTGTAGCGAATTACCGCTTACACCATGTAGCAAGATTAATGGTTCCGCATCCTCGGGTCCGCTAATCCTAACAAATGTCTGACCGTATGATGTCTCAACAAATTTTGTCTCAGCTTGTACTGGCCACAGCTCTGATCGCTGATCGTAGTATGTTAAGAATTTTTCTCTTGCTTTCTCGGATTTGAAAGGGTGGTACGAAGAGTTATAGTCGATTTCTCCAGAAGTTATCCAGATTCCCAGTCCTGCAATCGCCAGAAATACCGCACCAATCAATATTGTTCTCTTTATAAACACTATCATTGATTAATACTACACTACTACGAGATAGTTTAGTCATATAGAATTCCAAGTCGGACTTGAGTGATTTTGACCACAATCGCTAACCAATTTGATATAATTGAAACATGAATCCACGAAAATTTTATGTCCGAAGAGCAATAGGACTTATAGTAGTGTTAGTTATGGTTGCAATTTGGTATCTTTTTATTAAGTAATAATACTCCAACTCCGTTCCATACAGCTAAATCAATCAGTGGAGATTTGTCATGGTATAAGTTTAGGTTCCCAATTCTCGAGACTCCTCAGCCTTGTTAGGACCATCAATATCTGCCTTAGGATGATAAGGAAAAAAAAGAGGTATACCCATAACCACACAAATAAGCATAAGCATAAGCATAAAAACTACTCGTTGAGCTAGTTTCTTCATATCACTATATAATACGACAATATTCCATAAAGTCAAACAAGCTCTAGATAAACCTCTCTTTGAGATATTACGACATATTTAGATTTTCTTCATTTAATTGCCCCTACTGAGAGGGGTCAAGAAAGAACGTTCTGAGTCGCTAACAAACCCTTGCGGTGCTTGATGGTTATAATTCCGATACCGACAGGGGGC
>JBGSPE010000001.1:0-29198 GCA_041738755.1 Minisyncoccia bacterium
CTTCATCCACCACGCGGCGTCGCTCCGTCAGACTTTCGTCCATTGCGGAAGATTCTCGACTGCAGCCTCCCGTAGGAGTATGGACCGTGTCGCAGTTCCATCGGTGGGGGTCAGGCTCTCACCTCCCCTAGCCGTCGTAGCCTTGGTAAGCCGTTACCTTACCAACAAGCTGATAGCCCGCAGGCCGTTCATAGAGCGATAAATCTTTACCCCGAAGGGACTATCAAGTATTATCTCGACTTTCGCCGAGTTATCCCTGACTCTACGGTACGTACCTACGTGTTCCTACCTCGTCTGCCATGAATCTAAATTCATTCGACTTGCATGCCTCATCCACGCCGCCAGCATTCATCCTGAGCTAGGATCAAACTCTAATTTAAGACAGGTTTCAAAATACCGAAGTATTTTTGAATCTGCGTCTACGAGCATTATGCGCGTCTGTACTATATGTCGCGCGCTCAGTAGACTATTTTTTACCTAAAGGATAAGACAAAAGAATGTATGACCTCGCGGTCACTCTTTTGCCTCTTTGGATCAAAATATTTTCAATGAAAATATTTTATTGTGCTGTGATGCATGTCGTTTTCACGTAGTTTTAAAAAACTACAAAAACAACATACGTACATATCTATCTTTGGGAAAATAGATATGTTTTATGAAATTTTCAAAATACACACTGGTTCCCGCTCGAAAATAGAAACTCTGGAACTTACCCCTGAGTTGGCACTTCATTGCCGATTTCTTACCCCCGATGAACAGTGACCAGCATTATACAGACCTCGAAGAAAAGTGCAAGTCTTTAGTGGGTACTATAACCCTAAGCTTAAAATTACGTTGGTGGTCCAGCAATTTTAGACGGGATAAAGTCTAAAATTGGGACATAAATTCACAATATACCCTTCGGGTATTTGTTCATTCAAAAAGTGCAAGCGCTATACCTGGATACAGGAACTTTGATGGAATGTACTTCGGTAATGTGACGGTATTTAGATGAATATCAGAGTTTCTTTACAGCTCGCCGCCAGCATAATCTCCCTCGGTAGGTCGATTCTGCTGAGGCGCCTGTATAAATGCAACCCAAAGGAAGTGTACTTATGTTTAGTCTTGGATTTTCTTTACAGCTCACTACAGCCTATTTCTCCCTTGGGGGTCGAAATATGCTAAGTGCCTGTATATTTTCACAATACCCCAGGGTACCTTCTCTTGATTTCTTCAAAATCAATTCACCTTGTAGTCGCCTTTGGCTCCTTTGTTCAAACAAAAAAGCCCTCATCAAAAGATGGGGCCTCGGATACGACCAAATGTCGTTTGAAGGAACTGTTCGAAGATCAAATGTCTAAGTTACTAGCATCGTCACATCCCGATCATCACTTGTAGTCAATGCCAATTGGCAAGCTACAGTGGTGGGAGTTCGTGCTAGTCACAAAGTCATAAAGATTGAACGCTACAACTGATCGTACAAGCGTCAGAAGTAGTCATTCCCGATGTTGCCATCGTTTTCCATTCTCGCGCAGAACGCAAGATTGAAAAACAATGGGTCTAGAAAGGTTTGGTGGGGGCGGTTCGCTTACGCTAAACCGCCCCACACCTTAGGCCACTGCCGACAGTCCAATCGGATTGTTCAGACGGAAGTTTTTGGGATTGGTAGCCTTGCGGACAATCGTTTGCAGATTGCCGATAGCGACCAAATTGGTCCCGACATGACCAGCGATACCTGCCTTGATGAAGGCGGCATCACCAGAGCTTCGCTCCACCAGAATGGTGTGGCTCAGCTTACCATCAGTAAGCACTTTCAGAACACGTTCCTGACCTTCGGTCAGTTGCATGATCTGTGCATACCAATCGTTCTCGAGCGTAATGAGGGCAAAACCACCCTGCTCGCGAACATCAGCGACTTCTGCCTTCACCGCTTCGAGCTCCTTCGCCGAGGCGAATTTCGAAGTGTCGATCGCAGCTGGTGTCGGTGTCTTCCGGTAGAAGGCCCATGCACCAAGGATAGCCCCGATGGCACTGACTGCGATGAGCAGCTTGGCCCACCACGGCAGACTTTCGCCGGCTGGAAGTTCCTCGAACATCTTATCGACTTCTTCCTTGTTGTAGACCTTGTCGGCATCGGCCTTACCCTTGAGGGCAGTGTCGACGTACGTCTTGTCCGCCTTCCCTACCATGGTCGTCTTGAGCGAGGAGACCTCGCCTTCGAGGGTGGTCAGTCGGGTTTCGAGCGCAACCCAGCGAGCTTCCAGTTGCACATCCTCCGCAGCCAGCTTGGCGATTTCCGCCCGAGCCACCTTGATGGAGTCAGCTTGTTCAGCAGAAATCTCGTTGAGCTTCTTCAGCGTATTGATGGCACGCTCAAGATTCGCCTTTTCGGTCTGCACCTTGGCCTGTTCTTCACGAACGCGAGCTTGTTCCTCGCGCACCTGAGTTACTTCGGCCGGCGAAACTGCCGGCTTGGGAGCCGGAGCCGCCGCGGCTGGAGCAGAGACGGATGTGGCATTCAAGACAGGGATAAGCATCGGCTTGTCCGGAGCATAGCTCGGATTGAGCCGAATGAAGGCGGCAATGTACTGTTCGGCAGTGCATTGCTGCTTCAAGACAGGACCACGTGAGGCCAACTGCCCATAAAGCAGGTTGGCCATAGCCGAAGAGTCAGTCGGGGCATTTTTTGCCTCAAAGAGGTCGTTCGAAATGGTTCCCCGGCCATCACTGACCAAGTCGCAAGCAGCAAATGCCGCTTGCGAAGTCATAGCGAAGGCGACAGCAGTGAGAAGTGAGTACATTCTCATAACGAATTCCTTTCAGATTGTATGATGTGATGATCTTTACCACTATTACATATGTGGTTTCCGCTCAGTACAATACCACACTTTTATATAAAAAGCAAGCATAACAAAAAAGCCACCTGATAGTAGCTATCGGGCGGCATTGAAGAACATAAATAAAAGAAAGGAGTAGTGGGGGCAGCACATCAGTACCGCCCCCACCTCACCCGAGCAACGAATCAGTAACCCGGGTTTGGTTGCGTCGTGTGTGCCGGCGGAGCAGTGGTGGGACAGGTGGTCACACCACACCCACCGAGAGCAGCCTGCAACCTCGTTTCGACCATGGTCGACTGCACCGCAGCCGCATTGGCTTCTACAAGGTTGACAACACTCGGCCCACCACAGTTGTTGCAGCCAGGTGCCAAGAGCTGACCAGTGGCCGCAGTAAGCGGTCCCTGGATCAATGCTCCACCGAGCGAGATCATAGCCTGAGCCTTCATGGTTCCCCCACCGGTTGCCCAGTTGACGTCCCCGAACTTGCCGGGCTGGCCATTGACGACCAGTCGATCGACCGGCACGTACGTACGGCAGCTTTCGCGATTGTTGCCGAGATTGGCCACCTTCATGGTGACACAATACTCGTAGCCGTCGGCACCATCCATGACTCGGTACGCCTGGGTGGATTCCTTGCCGATGAACTCGTCGACCTTCGTGTTGAACTTCTTTTCACAAGGGTTGACACCCTTGCGCTCAGCCCAGTCGTAGAGTTCGGCCGTCAAAGAGACGGTCGGTCCAACCACGCAGCCGTACCGCGCGAGCAGAACGGCTTCGTTCGGCGGCAGAAACAGCCCGGGGGCAATTTCGACCTTCTGGACAGTCATTTCTTCCGTGAGCGGAACGATTTGCACCGCCCGCTGCATGGAAGATGCTTCAGCTTGCTGAGCCAAAGCGGCGATCGGGGTACTTGCCACTGCCAAGGCAGTGAACAGCCCCATGATTTGCTTGAACATGTTCATTCTCCCTTGAAAAGTTTCAGAACCCGAACGTGGTCGTTTGATTGACCTGTCCAGGAATGTTGATGGCGGCAGTGCCAAAGACTTGCTGCCTTCCGCAACAGACACAGCCGAAGCTCATGATTGAACCACCGATGCTGATACCTGGCGACTGCCAGATCACCATCGTCGGTTGCTGCGGACGTTCCAGAGGAACCAGCGGTACCGGTGGAACCGGCGCAAACCTATTCACTGCCTGAGTCGGCGGCAGGACCGGTGTCTTGTCCTCAACGCCATTAAGGCAGTTGAGTGAGAAGAGATCGATCCGGCGACCTTCGAGAAGGTAGTAGACGATCTGTTCTCCTTTGCGACAGTTTCGATTCTGCCAGTCGAACTCATTGCCACGGATGAAACCCGTGGTGATTTGTTCTGACATGGGACAGTTGCGTACCCCGACCTGATCACTTCTGATCAGAGCAATGAATTGACTCCCCATGAGAGGCTGGCCGATTTCACCCGAGACATACTCGACCAAAAGGTCGAAGGCACGTTCCGAACGAAAGTACTGCCGCGGATTCTCACGCAGCTGCTGGAGAGAAATATTCTTCTTCCAGTACTCAGCTTTGATGAAAGGGAGACCCGGTTCCGTCTGAGCGACGGCCGGAGTGGCGAACAGTGCCAGCGGCACCGCCATGATTGAAAGCATGTAGATGGTGCGCATAACACTTCCTTTCTTTTATTAGTTGTTTCAAAGAGCGAGAAACTCGCCTTCAGTCAGACTGACCGAGCTCTAGTGTTATATCATACATTTATATAAAAAGCAAGGGCTGAGACAAAAAGAAAACCCTCTGTGCAAGACAGGGGTTTAGGGGTTGAAGAACTGGAGGACCCAGCGAAACCGAAGTTCCGCTGGGTCCCCGAAAGGCTGCTCAGTGCCCGGGAGCCGAACTCGGAGCAATCGGCTGACGCTCAAGGATCGTCCGACCCTTGATGGCGACAATGCCTTCCAAGCCATTGCCCACGGCAGCCGAGGAAGAACCTGGGCCACTGGCACGGGCACTGCCGAAGCTGTAGATGGCTTCACGGCCGGCGGCATCGAGCTCAACGCTCGAGCAATCGAGCTCGCAGGCACCACCGGAGAGACGTCCTCCAAGATCGAGGAAACCTTCCTTCCGCACATTGGCTTCAGTTTCCCGGTTCTCACCAGCAGCTTCAGCGAGACTGAAGCCTTCGCCGAAGGTTCCCCCGATGATTTCGAATCCAAAGGTGGTGCTGAAACCACCAGTCGAAGGAGTCGGGGTCGGCGTGGGGGTCGGGGTCGGGGTCGGCGTGGTGGAAGTCGGAGCCGCGGTTTGGCTCTGGAGTCCCTGACCGAAGCCAGAGTCCTGAGCCGAAGCCGAGGTTGCACTGAGGCCGAGAGCCAGAGCGGCGACGGTCGAAGCGAGCATGAGGTTGGAAAGCTTCATGGTTGTAGTCCTTTCAGAATGTTGAGGAACAGTAGTGACAAATGCCACAAATTTCACCCCGACATCGGGGTAAAAATCTTTGAGAGGGATGGCAGTTTGTTTTGCTATCCCTTTCAATGAAAGTTCCCGATGTGAAGCTTCGCAAACCCTATCATAGTTTAATTCACTTGTCAACTACATTTCTTGTCTGTTCCTTACCCATTCTCAGAGTGATTTTTATCAAGGTGTCACCTTGATAAAGGGTATTTTGACTCAAAAGGCGGGGCCAGTACGGCCCCGCCTTTTGAGTCTCTTCCCTCTTTTGTCATTACATCATAGGTAACACCTCTCCGGTATCTGGTGTTGTTGTGGCTGCTTCAGATTGTGGAATGGTCGTTGGTTCAGACTCTTCCCCATCAGCTGGCAGATTGAGACACGTGGTTCGACCATTGAGCGGACCAGGAATTTGTTTTCCGTAACCCGTTACATCAGTACACCAAT
This sequence comes from Minisyncoccia bacterium, assembly GCA_041738755.1. GTDB lineage: Bacteria > Patescibacteriota > Minisyncoccia > Phycocordibacterales > UBA918 > OLB19. The sequence goes on from JBGSPE010000001.1 coordinate 5,701, forward strand.
ACTCACCATTTGTTTCTGCTGCCAGTACCCACTCCGTTTCATTTGAAAAACATTCAACATTTTCCGTCTCAGTCACAACTGGTAAAATTATCCAACAGACATCAGTGTAACTTCCTTGCTCCAAGAAATACTGTTCAGCAACTTGTTCAGTGAACACCACCTGTGAACGTACGGCATTGACGCTGCTATGGTCATCATTGGCATCTGCCAACCCCCACATCGCAGCACCAATAACGCCTATCAACAATATCAGCAGAGCCATTATACTAATCAATGCAATCGGACCGAAGAACGCCATAACTTTATACTTCGTAACGACACCACCCTCTGGTTCTGTAACCGGTCTGTCTTGAGCTAGTTCAAGGTATAGCTGATTGGCGGCTGCGATAACAACGATTGTCAAGAACGCAGTAATAATTTGTGTACAAATTTCAAATAGAGCGAGTACCGGAATTGATGTAATTTCTAATACTTCAAAGGCAGCAGCAAGAATACCGACAATGATCGCAATCAAGATGCTATACAAAATGAGTACCCCCAGTCGTTTAAGTACTTGAACTACGCGACCAATAACTACCGCTCGACTCCGTAAGACTGCCTGCAGTCCCCGCTTCCCATCGTGAATAAAAGCGAGATGTGAGAAATAAAGCAGAATGCTCAGTATGATTCCAGGGATAATAAATAAGACAAGTCCGGTAAAAACGATAAAAAATACTAACACTGATATCCAAAACAATGAGAGGATATTTTTGAGTGACCAGATAAGTCCCTGCTCTATAGTTACCTGTTGTGCGGGTGCTTTGGCAATAATAAAATAAGCAGCAAAAATACCGAGTAGATACACCACAAAGGCAATAAGTCCTATCCCCGCTAGAATTCCAATGATTGAAAATGATTCGGTCACATCAATTTGTAAGGCGATAATATTCATCGTGGCGGAAGAAAGCCCGAGTAAGGCGACTACATCAAGTCGCTTCTTTGCAATTTCACATCCTTTTTTAAAGAGATCCGTTCCAGAACTTATAACACTCGGACTCATTGGAGTAGCTGACTGACTCACTTGTGCATAAGCCGCTCTGGCCGACTCTTGGCTATAGCCTGCTGCTACTAACTCAGCTTCAATTTGTTCAAACCCTATTCCGGCCGCAATTCGCTCCTTAATACTCTTTTCTAATTCAGGTGACATATCAAAATTGTATCATGTAACTATCGTCTGTTTAGAACATATATTCCCGGTCTGTTCATTCTGGCGTACAATGCAAGACGCTATGACTACACCAGAAACCATTGTCATGTCAGTTGGGGGATCATTGATTGTTCCTGATGGCATTGATACCACCTTCCTTACTACCCTAAAAACGCTTGTTGATACAGAAACTGCCCTTGGACGAAGGTTTATTATCATTGCTGGAGGCGGCCGAACTGCTCGAAACTACCAAGACGCCGCAGCTGCAGTATCTAACCTAACCGCGGATGACCTCGACTGGATGGGTATCCACGCCACAAGACTCAATGGCCATCTGCTCCGGACAATTTTCCGAGACAGTGCTTATCGGGTAATGATTACTAATCCTGATGAAATTCTCGATGTGCCAGCTGGTGAAAAGGTGGTCATTGCCGCTGGCTACCGCCCCGGTTCTTCGACTGACTTGCGGGCAGTGCAAATTGCCGCCCGAGTTGGAGCCAAGACCGTCATCAATCTCTCAAATATTGATTACGTCTACACAGCTGATCCTCGAACAAATCCTGAGGCTATCAAAATCGAAAGTATTTCTTGGCCTGATTTTCGCGCTCTTATTCCAGCTGAATGGGACCCGGGGCTCTCTTCGCCATTTGACCCGATTGCCGCCAAAGAAGCTGAAGCTAAAGGCCTTGAGGTGGCTATCATCAACGGTAACCACGCGAGTGCTCTCACGGATTACCTTAACGGAAATGAGTTCGTCGGTACAAAAATTAGCTAGCGGACGCTTCTAAAAAAATTTTGATTTGGCTCACCAGGTCATCAAATGACGTATTGTTCACAATAGTAAAATCGGCTGCCTGCATTACGGCGGCCTTTTGCATACCGTGCGGATCAGGGTCGTTCATCTCAAGCGCTTCTTGGGCAAGAAACTCCTCATACGAAACATGATCAGATGCCTGTCGCCGACCACTAATACGCTTATACCGAATCTCTGGCTTGGCATCTACAGCAAGCAATACCCCACCGGCAGCCTTCAGTGCAATAACTTCCGCCATCGCTCTAATAGATTCAATCACGATGTGAGTCGACCCTTCTGTCTGCATTCGCTCAAGACTTTTTTGCACGATGACATCATCTCCATGAAGTCGGCGCAAATCATTCCCTATCAAACGGAGATTTTCTCGAGTTGCTACCAAACCTCTTTTTTCAACTTCAATTGAAATCAAATCGCGGGCTGAATAGTGGACGTACCCGGCAGTACGTACGAGGTAGTCCACGGCCGTTCCTTTACCCGCACCATCAGTTCCGGTAATACCGATTATCATATATTCAGACTATTACATCCTAAAGAAGATTTCAGAGGAACGGGCGCCTTACAGGCGCAGTACACCTTGTCGCTTGTTTGTTTCGCTGCACTCAAAAACAAGCTGGCAAGGCCTTGCGAACAGTCTCCCAGACTGTTCGCACCTTTACCCGCACCCTCAGTTCCAGTGATGCCGATGATCATATTTACATTTTTGATTCAGTAGCTTTAGTGGCTTTTTTTGCCAGGTAGTCAGCGTAGACAACCACCAGCGGACTAGCCATAAAGATTGACGAATAGGTACCAGCAACGACTCCCGCAATAAGCACCAGGGCGAAGGTTTGCGTTACACTACCGCCAAAGAAATAGAGTGCAGTCAGCGCAATGATAGTAGTGAGTGAAGTATTGATTGAACGAGCCATTGTTTCTGACACAGCTGAACCAACAATTTCTTCGTATGGCGCAGTGAGCGTGTATACCACATCTTCGTGGACTACCCCACCTGGTTCGGTTCGTTTGGTTCGTTGTTCGGTGCGGTTTTTAACGAGGTTTTCACGAACGCGATCAAAGATAACAATAGTATCGTTTACCGAATACCCAAGGACTGCCAGAATCGCCATAATGAATAGTGTGTCAATTTCGATACCAACAAAGAATCCAAGGAGACTCATCACCGCCATTGGTACTAATACGTCATGAATCAAAACGAGAATAGTTACCAATCCATACATCCACGAACTGACTGGAGTACCAATCCCAGCGAAAGCAAAGGCTACGTAGAGTACAATAATACTCACCACACCAATAATCGCATAGACCGCTTTATCTCGCAGCTCTTGACCAATCACCGGACCGATTGAAGTGAAGCGAGTGACTTCTCCCTCAGTTCCAATTGATGTGAGTGATGATTCAATTTGAGCACGCTCAGTTTCATTTAAGTCACGAGTACGAATTAAAAAAGCAGTTTTACCGGTTTCGTTTTCAGACTCACGAACAGAGAATCCACCGAGATTTTGTGTGTCAACCACAGACTCAATTTCAGTTTTTTCCGGTGCGGTTGTATACGCAACTTCTGTAAGAGAACCTCCCGTAAAATCAATACCAACCTTGAGGCCAAGAAATCCAATTATGGCAAAACAGATGACAAAGATTGCAGCAGCAATTAACACCAGAGTTTTTCTATATTTAATTGCAAACATACTTATGATTTAAATCCACTACCGAATAATTTTGCCAACAGTGAGCCATCTTTGTACTCCACCGAAGGAAGAGCCATCAACAACGTTCTGGTTATCACAAGCGCTGAAAACATTGAGACCAATACACCGATACCAAACACGAGGGCAAAACCTTTCACAATTGAAGTACCAAACCAAAAAAGAATAATTGCTGAGAGGAGACTCGTGATATTACCGTCACGAATAGCACTCCAGGCTCGAGAGAATCCCACCTCAGCTGCCTCGCGACTTGGTAAACCATTTTTAAATTCTTCTTTCATACGCTCAAATACCAGTACGTTTGCGTCTACTGCCATACCGAGCGAAAGCACAAATCCTGCCAAACCGGCTGCTGTTAATGTCACGGGAATAAATTGAAACAGAGCGAGCACAATAACTACATATGAAAGCAATGACACCGACGCAATAAATCCAGGCACACGGTACCACAGCAACATAAAAGCAATCACTAACGTCAATCCAAGGGCACCGGCCATAACGCCTTTCTGGAGCACTTCGGCCCCAAGTGAGGCACCGATTGTTTGTGTGCTTTGTAGTTCAATTGGTACTGGCAACGCTCCGAAGCTTAAGTTTTGAGCCAGTTCACGCGCTTCTTCGGGTGTAAATCCTCCTGAAATAATTGCGGTACCTCCCGTAATCGCTTCATTAATAACTGGTGCTGAAATCATTTCACCATCCAAGAAAATTCCTAACTGTGAACCAACATTATTTCTCGTGATATCAGCAAACAGTTGTCCTCCCTCAGGCGTAAAGCGAACAGACACCAAGGGTTCGTTAGCAAGCTGACCACCTTGCCCCCCAGCAAATTCCAGCGCCGCAGACTCAAGATATCGTCCAGTGAGACCAGTATCAACAAACGGGTCTTGTTCTTCAATCAGCTCCCCGTCGACTCGGACATTTCCTACTACAGCAGAACCGGTACCTGAGGCATTAGCCATTGCTTCAAGCGAAGCAAGAGTTTCTTGTTGTGCCAAGATATCTTCATCAAGCAGTTTGAATTCTAGGAGTGGTGTTCGTCCAATTTCATCAATTGCCTGACTCACATCAGTCACACCTGGCAACTCGACTACCAATCGTTCAATTGGTTCATCAGTCACAAAGCTACTGCTTTCAACCTGAATAATTGGTTCTGATACGCCAAATACATTGATACGTCGTTCAATCACATCACGCAATACGTTCATCAGTTCTGGCACTTCGACTGGATCGACACCACTAACGTCTGCTTCGTATACCAAGTGTGAACCTCCGGCCAAATCAAGTCCAAGTTTAAATGGTCGACTGGAATCATCAGCTGTTGCATTAGTATAGACAAACCATCCCGCTGCAACAATGAGTACTAACGCGGCAACTGCTCTAAAAAGTAAAATGAATTGTGAAGTTCGTGAGGTATCTGTTGACATACATGAAAATAATCTCTGTTATACCACACTCTTACGATGCCGTAACCTACACAAACGGCTTAATTGTTCTCTATTTGAGAACCCACCAGAGACACGAGATTCTGTAGCAAAACCGCAATTGTTATCGGGCCAATGCCGCCCGGGACCGGAGTGAAGAGGCTGGCTTTCGGGGCGACGTCCGGATGGACGTCGCCCCGCACTACCCCACCATCTTCTGATGCCCCGGCGTCAAATATCACTACCCCTTCTTTAACCATTTCTCCCGTAATATATTCTGGCTGACCAATTCCCGTTACAATAATATCTGCTCGCTTCAAAGCTTCCACTTGCTCTCTGGAATACGAAGTAAATATTGTCGGATGAGCTCCAAGCTTTTGCAAATAGGACGCGATTGGCTTCCCCACTAATCGTCCCTGACCCAGAATGACAATATCTTTGTCTAAAAATGACACGTGATGTTGTTTAGCAATGACAGCAATAGCACCCACAACTGGCGGCAGACAGGCTGCGTCACCCTCTCCAAAAGAAAATCCATCGGGATCTTGGTGCTGCGGAATAGTTGCCAAGACCGTATCGCGGTCAATGTGAGACGGGAGTGGAAGCTGGAGTACAATTCCATCAGTCTCTGGAGCAACTGCTTCAATCGCCTCAATACACTCGCTGGTAGTTGTCTCAAATGGCAACTCTAGAACGACCAACTCAATCCCCACCTGGGTGGCTTTGCGTTGTTTTAATGCCAGATATTGCTTCGTCTCAAAGTTTGGCGCACAGGTAATAGCCGTGAGCTTCGGTACTCGTCCCAGGGTAGCTACTTCGTTTTTTACTGAAGCAAGTATTGCCTCGGCAATTGCTCGACCATCTACGACTGACATATTGGCCGAGTATAACAGAAAACAGTTATTTATGAATTCGAAATACCCCACTCAGCTTTGAGAGCAGCAAGGCCTTGTTCTAGTGAGGTTTTTGGTTCCCACTCAAGTACGCTCTTCGTGAGACTAATATCAGCTTGGGTATGCTTTGGTTCTAGTCGAGCAGAGACGTACGCAACATTTGGTGAAATCATATTCGCCAACGTATTAATACTAGTCTGTTGTCCAGCTCCTACATTCAACACCTCTCCGTGACCGACATTTTTTGACTCTGTCGCCTTTATAACAGCCGAGACAACGTCAGTCACATGGGTGAAGTCCCTGGTTTGCTCTCCGTCTCCCGTGATGGTGAGTGGTTGTCCTTCCGTTGCCAGTTTGAGGAAACGACCAATCACAAGCGCATACGGACCATCCGGATCAAGGTGCGGTCCATACACATTAAAGAACCGTAGTGAGACTGTCTCAAGTCCATAAATCTGATTCCAAAGTCGCAGCATCTCTTCTCCAAAATATTTATGCAGAGCATACGGGCTCTTTGGTTGTGGTGGCAAATCAACTGAGAGCGGAAGGGTTTCTTGATCACCATAGGCTGAACTTGAAGCGGCGTATACAACTCGCTTTATCCCAGCGGCCCGCGCGGCCTCAAGTACTGAAAGTGTACCGTTTACATTTACATCATGCGTGAGGAGTGGCTCAGCAATTGAAAACTGCACTCGGGGTAAAGCAGCTAAGTGCACGACGATATCGTATCCCTGCATCAACTCAGTCAGCTTCGCGGTATCTCTAATATCAACCTGATGAAACGCGGCTTCGGCTGGCAGCCGGTCTTTATTTCCGGCACTTAAATCATCAACAACACAGACATCGTGCCCAGCGTCTATTAATGCCTCAACGAGGTTTGTACCGATAAATCCGGCTCCACCGGTGACTACATATTTTTGTTGCATATACCTTAGTATAACAACCGCTCTCTGTAATTAGTTAAATTACGTACCCGTACGCATAATAATGGTTGCGAGCGTCTTCAAGGCAATGTGTGCATCAAGGATAAGTGACCGGCGTTCCAAGTAAAACAAGTCAAACGATAATTTGGCTTTGGTGCGTTCTACATCTACCCCACCGCGCGGAACATCAAAGTTATTAATTTGGGCCCAGCCAGAAAGACCTGGCTTCAAAAAATGTCTCGTGTTGTAGTACGGAATTTCTTTGGCGTAGACCGCTGCTAGTTCTGGGATTTCCGGTCGTGGACCGATGAATGACAAATCTCCTTTGATGACATTGAGCAGTTGCGGTAGTTCATCAATTCGTGTCTTCCGTAAAAATAACCCGACCTTTGTATCAACTAATGTACTCTTGAGCGCAGCACTCCCGGCATCGCGCCCATTTTTAGTCCGTAATTTATAAATAGTAATTGGCTCATTAAATTGACCCACTCTGATTGTTGTGTAGAAGAGCGGCCCTCTATCTTCGAGCTTGATAGCTATAGCAACAAACGGAAAGAGGAGAACAGCCGGAAACATGAATAAAATCGCGACACCTACGTCCACTACTCGCTTGAAGAAGTCGTAGAGGGCACTTTTAGTTTGTGAGATATTGGTGATAAACCACTCGTACTGAATTAACCCGAGCGGAACTCGGTCAAACGTATCTTCATACAGACGGTTAAAATCAAGAAAGGTTAATTTGAAACGCAAGAACGAGAGGTCAAATAAAACGGGTAGAAATGAAGCAATCCCCTCGCCTTTTGCATCAGCCACGATAAGTTCGATGTGTTCACGCTCAATCAAAGCCAAGATTTTTTTCTCAAAGTCTGGCGTGGCCTCCATAGTTTCCTTATCAATCAAACGAACGAAATAATAATTGTATCGGTCATTATTATTTATCTCATCTGCCAACTCAATGGCCTCAGTTCCATTGGCAATCAAAATTGCCTTATGCCGATTCTTTGGTGAAAGCTTGGGCACCAACTGTAACCGCCAGTAACTAATGAGGAGCGTTGAAATTATCAAATAGATAACCAGGTTGGTCTTTGGAGCAATGCCAAAGGGAATCGTGAAAAACAAAACTCCAGCCACAAAAATATTAAACGCCTGAGCATAGAGAATTCGATTAACTAAAAGTTTCTTCAGGAGATTGGTGTGTTTATCATAGAGTCCCAGAATAAAAAAGATTACAATCCAAACGGCTGAAAAAATCAAAAAGGGCGGGACGTGCTGGCCGAGCCTATCGCCACTGGGCAGCTCAAAATACCGCACCAAGAGTGTGAGCCACAAGGCTAGGTTGAAGGCGATTATATCGCCCAAAATAAGGATGGTTAATTCACGTGATCGTTCACCCATACAGTTATATTATTGAAATCCTACCGGAGTCTAGCTAATTAGCAAGTGATATTGATGAACTGGACGTCACCCCATTCCCTGCGTATGCTATATAACATGAACAAGACCAAGAAAGTTCTGTATCTGATAACTAAGAGCAATTTCGGCGGGGCTCAAAAATATGTCTTTGAATTGGCTCAAGGAGCACGAGATGCGGGCTATCAAGTAGCGGTAGGCTGCGGTGGCACGGGCGAAGCCGGTGCCGCCCTGGGACTTCTGGCAACCAAGCTGACTGAAGCTGGCATCCCTGTCTTCCCTATCAAACACTTCATGCGGAACGTGTCACCACTCGATGACATCAAGGCATTTTTTGAAATTATTTCTTTACTAAGAAAAGAACGACCAGATGTGTTACATGTCACGAGCTCAAAAGCTGGCGGGGTTGGTGCGCTAGCCGGGAGACTCTGCCGTGTCCCAACAATTATCTTTACCTCACATGGCCTCACGATGGATGAAACCTGGCGACCAAAACTGGAGCAGTGGCTTATCTGGCTTGGGACGTGGGTAACGCTCGCGCTCGCTCACAAGAGCATCATGATCTCACATGAGACCTATGAACGAGCGCGGAAATTTCCAAAGCTCGAAGGTAAAGTAGTATTAATTAAAAATGGAGTTGCTCCCTTCCCACTCCTTGAAAAAGCGGCCGCTCGAAGTGAACTGGCACCGGAAGTTCCACAACATGCACTTTGGATTGGTGGCGTTGGTGAACTGCATCCCAATAAAAATTGGTCAGCCTTGATTGAAGCCATGGAAGTTCTGCCATCTTCAGTCCACCTTCTTATTATTGGCGAAGGTGAAGAGCGGGCCCTTCTCTCTGCTCTGATTGACCAACGCGACCTCGTCGGGCGAGTTCACCTGCTTGGATTTAAATCTGCCCCACAGTATCTACGAGCGTTTGATATTTTTGTCCTCCCCTCAAAAAAAGAGGGGCTGCCGTATGTCTTGCTTGAAGCTGGACTGGCTTCCCTCCCGGTTGTAGCAAGCGACTTACCTGGTAATCACGATATTATCGATACCGGCGAAACAGGTTTTTTGGTTGAGGGTTCGGCCAAGATGTTAGCCGTACCACTTGAGATGCTTACACGAGACGAAGCGATGCGCCGACGACTTGGCACAGCGCTCTATGAGTCTGTCCAAAAAACATTTTCAATTGAAACTATGTTTACGGCTACCTTTGCCCTCTACGATTCCAGTAACTCGTGAAGTTCGTGATGCTTTTTGTTGTAGCGACGCATCCCCATCACCATACCAACCGCCACAAATTCTGTTATGAGGTGTGACCCTCCATAACTTAAAAACGGAATGGTGGTACCAGTCACTGGTAACAATCCAATATTCATCCCAATATGAATAAAAAAGTGAGCCACAAATAGAATACACACGCCACTGGCAAATAGCCGTTCAAAGTTGGTGGCTGCTGTTACTGCGTGATACAAGAGCCGCCAAACCAAGGCGCTGAAAAAGAGAAAGAGCAAAATAACGCCAAACATTCCCCACTCTTCAGCAAAAGCGGCAAAGATGAAGTCGGTTTCGTATTCAGGTAAAAACAAAAGTTTTGACTGTGTCCCATATCCAATTCCCTTCCCAGATAATCCACCGGAACCAATCGCAACCGTTGACTGGTACGCGTTATAGCCCGCCCCTTGGATGTCTTGAAGCGGATTTAAGAACGTCATAATTCGCTCTTTTTGATAATCAAAAAACACCAGTTGCCACATACTGACAAACACCACGGCGCCGATGGCAAACACGGTTGCTAAATGGCGGAACTTAATTCCTGAAACCAGGACCATTCCGAGCCACACTAAGAAAAGAATAATAGCTGAACCAAAGTCAGGCTGAATAAAAATCAATCCGAAAATGAGGCTGGCGTAAATACCCGAAATAATAATATGTTTAAAGTCACCGATTTGTTCATGACGTTTGGCAAAATATTTTGCCAAGACAATAATCAATACTAACTTAGCTGGGTCAGACGGCTGGAGTGAAAAAAAGCCGAAGTCAAAACGACTTTGAGCCCCCAGAGTAATCTCCCCAATTAACAATACTAAAATGAGTAACCCGACCGTGATTAAAAAAAACAAAAAGGCAGTATTCCCTACTCGAAGAAACCGATAATCTGGAATAACAGCAAGCAACAGCGCAATGACTGAAACAATAATCCAAATCAACTGACGCTCAAAAAATGTGTTGTCACCGAGGTGTGAAAACATGGTAACCAAACCCATTAAAGACATTCCAAGTACCAATGAAAAAAGCAGTGGATCGAAGCCAGCAAATAACGTGCGAAATTGACTCATGGGTCCAATTGTAACGTATCAAACAAAAACGGGAACTAGCGAGCCTTACCGAAGTGGCGTAAAGTTAGTTTCGGTCTTTGCTATCACATCAATTCGAGCTGTCCCTGACTCACATAATGAGCTCGTGATTTCTTCATAAATACGGGTCAAATCTGTTCGTGATGGCGCTAGGTATGCTTGGGTCGAGTCTGTGGCTAAGCTCGTAATAAAGGCCTGATCAACACTTTGTCCAAGACCGATAGCATAGACATCAATACCTGAGGTACGCAACTCACTCGCGCGAGCAATCGCCGCCGCAACCGGGTCTGGTGCTCCATCAGGAGCTGTCGGCAATCCGTCCGTGAGTAAGATAAGTACTCGCCGTGCGTCTGGGTTATGTCGAACTGAATTAAGTTCAGAAGCAGCTACCTCAAGGGCGGCTGACGTATTAGTGAAACTTGTTTCATCAGCGGGCGCAATCGTGAGTCCGTCAATTTGAGCGGCGGTCGACTCGTGTCCACTTGTAAGTTCAGTTGGAACAAAGGCGTCTCTCGCGAAGGTAACTACTCCTGCCTTGTCAGTTGCTTTTAGATTTTTAGCGAAGTTACTCGCTGCAGCCAAGGCATCAGTGACTGGTTGAGGGGGTGTACCACCATCATTATTCATACTACCCGAGAGATCGATTGCCAGCACCACATCAGTCGGAATAATACAACTCCGCACCGTTCTCGCGATTGACTGTGGCCAGGTAAATACAATGTTTTGCGTAGACCGTGGTTCTATAGTTTCAATAAATGTCTGCGAGGCTGTCAGTGGCTCATTAGCATCATTGAAGAGTGTGGCCACAACTTCTACCCGCTCGGCTGGTGTAAGTTCCGTATTCTCAATCGCTACCTCAAGGCGCGGTCGGACATCTGCACTCAATAATGAAATATTACTCGTCCGGAACTGCTCTCGCCCGAGCGTTGCTGGTTGCCAGACTTCTGCCTCCTCTATAATCAATCGCGTATCAGTCACGACTTGACTATCAGTGAATATACGACCTTCAAAAATTGGGTACACACTGTTTGGTGGCAACACGGTGCTACCTGAACGACGAGTAATCACCTGTCCGCCGTTTAGTAGTTCGAAGGTATAGCGTAATTCTCTCGTGGCAGCTGTGATATTTTTGTTCTCAACGTACGCCACAGCATTGTACTGCCCAGGGGTAATTTCAAAACTTTTAACCCATTGTACTTCCGGTGGAAGTACGTCAGCGGCACAAATCCGGACGCAACTTCCGCCACAATCAATTCCCCTCTCATCTCCACTCATAATGGCATCAAAGCAATTGCTCTTGTCGGGGAAAAATACAAAAACAACCAGGGTGATTAAGAGACCCAAAAAAACCGTCGTACCCGACACGTACTGCACTCGACGCCAGAAGGCCCATCGACGAAACTGCTTCATACGATGTATTGTAACAGACAAGTCCGGCCCATTGGGTCGGACTTGTCTGTTACTTCAAAAGATAGTCTCTTAGATCTCCTCTATTCTTCCAACTATCTCTACCGTAGCAGTATCACTAAATGATGTGTTCGTGATTGGTTCGGTACAACGCAGCGTAAACTCTGACTTAGCGGTAATTGGTTGACTGAGGGTATCGCCAGAAGGACCTGCCACACTGGGGTTGAAGTCAATTGGACCGACACCGGGACCAAAGACAGAACAGTTCATTGGATAGGTTGCGCTCGTATTCCAGTCAACCGTGACCGTTTCACCGGCTTGTACAATCGGTCGACTGACCGTAATTTCGAGGTTTGGATCTGGTGGTGGTATGGTCATATCAAGCACCCGAACATTATCGCCTTCGTTACTTTCAGCTACATCATTACCAGAATCAACGGTCACTTCAACTCGATTGCCACTGAAGGCAACATTATTGAAGACTTCGGTTCGATTGACTGTTTGCCCTACCGTAAGGAGACCAAGGTTTCCGGTAGCAGTTTGGTCATACCCATCTGTACCACGGTCGAATCGAACTTGATACTCCGCATTTGCTTTGGTAGCGCTACCTCCATTGTTAGTAGTCTGGAAAATGACGGTCACTGAATCATAGATACCGGTGACGGGATCATACCCTGGAGAGAGGTTATAGGTGACATTTGGTTGATTAAAGTTTGGCAGAGCTCGGGTAGTGATTCGAATTGAATCGTTGCCAGGACCCCCAGTCCCACTACAGCTGACACTGAAATCGGTGGCGCTGTTTGGACCAGGAGCAGTTGCTACAACCGTACCAGAGGTGGGATTACCTGTACCGGTACTGAAGTTGGTTCCTACACAGGTATCAGCACCCGTTGAGCTCCAACGGATGTTGATAGTATCACCAGGGTCAATCGTTTGATCATTAGCTGACCAAGCACCCGTGCCTACCTGCACCTCGATGAGAGCAGTAGCTGGAGCACTCTGCGTTACGGTGATGGTGTGTTGGGTCCAACCAGATACAGCTCCGGCCATATCACGTGCCCGGACCTGGAAGGTATACGTACCTGAGGTAAGCCAACTTCGATTTCCAACGATACTGATGCCTGAGTTTACCAAGAGTGATGTCACTTCACTGGTGCCATCATTATTCCAGTCAACATCGTACTGTACTTGGTCACCATCAGGGTCCGTCGCGGTAAACGTGAAGGGATACGTAATACCCGTGTCACCACTCACGGGACCAACAATAGTCGGAGCGTTTGGTGGTTGATTGCTGGCAGTTACAGTTACTACCACTGAGTCAGTTATCCCATTACAATTAAGGATATATGTTTCAGGAGAGTTGGTTACTGCACTCGCTGGTATTTGCGTGTTGCCAGTCAGACTCACTCCACCGCCAGAGAGGCCAGCTCCGTACAATGAACAACTACTAGCGTCAGTCGTTGTCCACAAAAGATTGAGAGTATCAGTATCATTTACAGTTAATGGTCCATCACTACCATTGATAGTGAGGTCAACGGATGGTAGAGGTGGTGGGTCTAGTACACCAGAGCACGTAGTAGCCCACTGGTTAATCATCATGCCGTTACTAACCATAAGGCACATCCCTTCAGGCGAACGTGCCTGCCAATCAAACGGACCGGAAGCTCCCACCGGTGCCCCCGCGTCAATGTCATACCCCATTTCTAAACAGGTTGGTCCATTACCCAACTCTACGATTGGGTTGTTTTGGTTTGGATCACATAACGGATTACTTCCAGTTGGTGGTTGTTGTGGAGGTTGTGAGGGTTGTGAGGGTTGCGAAGGAGTCGCTGGACAGCTTGCTTGATAGCGAGCCGACATATTACCTCCACTTAATTCTACACACTCATTAGGGTGCGGAAATCCTGAAAACCATGTAAAAGGAGGGTTTATTACCGGTAAGGGCGTTCTAATGTCAGACGTCCACCCTGCTGTGGCACAGGACCAGCCATTCACCGCGAGTACAATGCTACTAGCACCTTGGTCGGCTCCACAGATATCCTGAAATTCGGGAGGTTCAAGGGGAGGGACTGATGGTCCACCGATATTTATGGGGTGAGCATTGACTACCGAGAATGGTAGTACACTGGCCCCGAGCAGGAAAAGTAACAGCAACAGTGGTCCCGCACTATCGGAGGCTTTTATGTTGTACCGAACTATTTGCTCACGGCGATGGGCAATCAAGACCAGCGTAAGTAACACGAGTAATAAAGCTGCACCACCATAGAGAAACAACGAGTTGGAAATGATTCTCTCAAATAAAGTTATGTCTTCAGACGATTCCTGGTGACACGCTCCGCCTAGTATTGCGCAGTTATATTCTACTGTTTCTTGCGACACCGGAACACCATCTCTTTCAATTGTAGATATTATCTCAATGTCATTCAGATTACTACTAGGAGTCAAACTTGGTACACTCGCATCAGAAATACTATCCCGGTCTAATGACGCTACCACCAATCCTGTACCATCAGTCACTTCAAGTACTAAACGATACGGTGTAAGTTCAGCTGTAGCTGGTGTGGCTACACAATAAAATAGGTCGACTGGCTGATTGGCAGACAGCGGAATATCACGTACGCCAGCAACTATCATCCTTGGGTCAGGCGTGGCCCTGAGAAACTGAAAGTCCTGCAAGGACTTTGCTCCCCTATCATCAATAATTGCATTAACTAAAAATTCTTTATCACTAGTGGGCTTGGTAGTATACGTAATCACTTCTTCACTATTAGCGGCGATGGTAAGGAGGCTTGTTTTTGTATCGAGTCTGCTCTCTTCTGTTGGGTATGGTCCCCGATACTGATTCCACTGCATTGGAATAGTTTTATCTTCATCGGTCGGATTGATTACCGTAATACTTATATCAACACTCTGATCATCGGTGAGTGTCGATTGATCAAAATTTTGATATGGCTGACCATTAATCTGCATCGTGTTGTGATCAAGCTGTACTACCTGACTTTCTGAGACAATTGTAAAACGTGGACTGTATCCCAACACTATTGCTGTCTCCCCCATGAAGGATATGGCGTACTCAATAGCATACTCTCCTGTTACCTGGTTTTCAGGTACTAACCATTTGTCAGCAAAAGAATACTCACCTTGTGCTGGTAATACTATATTTTCTTCGACCACATAAGTATCGATAAATCTGAAGGTTTGATCCTCTCTAATTTGAAACACTCTTGCTCGCAGTTCTGCAACAGGGACCGTGATGTTATTTTGATTTTTGAGACCTCCCGAAAACTCAATGGAAGTTTGTGGCACACCCATAGTCGCGGTACCGGTGACAGTAAGCGCAATGTTAGTTAACGCAAAATTGTCAGTACAAAAGAGATTGCTACTGGCGGCTGGAGCTTCGGCTGGTGCCTCTTGTGCGTTTACTACACTCCCCAATGGAAGTACCATTGCCAGCATCAGGGCCACAGTATAAAGTCGCATCATAGTGAATAACAGTTAATTACGTAATATATGTATTGTATCGCCTTTGCTACCTTCCCATTTTGCGTTGGGTGGATAAGGCAAATGTTTACAAAAAATCACCAATCTGGTGATTTTTGACGTAACTCTTAATTACTGTTCACTTTAAATTTCTTCCAGGGTACCGACTATCTCTACCGTAGCAGTATCAGTAAACGTTGTATTAGTAATTGGTTCGGTACAACGAAGCGTAAATTCTGACATGGCGGTAATTGGTTGACTTAATGTGTCACCAGAAGGACCTGTCACGCTTGGATCAAAATTTATTGGACTGACACCAGGACCAAAGACAGAACAGTTCATTGGATAGGCTGCACCAGTATTCCAGTCAATCATAACGGTTTCACCAGCCTGAATAATCGGTCGGCTAACGGTAATTCCCAGATTTGGATTTGGTGGTGGTATAGCACCACCGAAGTTATAGGTGACACTGTTATCACCTTCGTTTGTTTCCGCGACAGAGTTATTGGTATCAACCACAATGGTGGCGGTATGACTACCGAACGTAACATTGTTGATACGTTCGGAGAAGTTTGGTGACGCACTTCCCCTCGTAAGGAGCGGAATAGTACCAGTGACCGGCGTACGACTATCAAACTGAAGACTGTATGGAGCGGTACCAACAGTACCTGATTGACCATCATTGGTAGTTTGGAATCGGATGTCTATGTAGTCATATTCTCCGGTAACTGGATCAAAGGTGGTTGAGAGATTATGAGTGACGATTGGTCGATTAAGGTTTGGGAGTCCTACCGAAACGGTAATGGCTTCCGTATCAGTCCCCCCCGAACCGGTACATGCCAGAGTGAAGGTGATGCTGTTCCCTGGAGTAGGCGTTGGTACACCTAAACCAGTAGCGTTGCTTGTATTACCATTCGTGTTGAAGTTGGTACCGGTACAACTGGTAGCAAGTGTACTACTCCAACGCAGCGTGACGGTATCATTGGTATCGATTGGCGGCGGGTTACCAGTCCCCCAACCACCGGTTCCAATCTGGACTTCAAGCATTGCTGTTGGTGGTGGACTAGGATTAATGGTAATGCTGTGTTGTGTCCATCCGGAACGAGCGTTGTCAAAATCAACCGTCCGGACCTGGAAGGTATACGTACCAGGTGTTGGCCATGAGCGGTTACCGTTGAGCGTTGTGCCAGAGTTAACGTAACTTGAAGCGGGCGTACTCACATCAACCATACTATTGTTATCCCAATCTATTTCGTAATAGATTTGATCATTATCTGGGTCGGTACCAGTAAAGCTAAATGTTTGTACTGAACTCGCTTCGTTGTTACCTGCAGTCTGAGCGATAGTTGGTGGATTAGGAAGTTGATTTTGAACACTGACAGCAACTGAGTCTGTAGCGCCGCTACAGGATAACACGTAAGATTCCGGCGAACTCGTGATGACATTAGCCGCAACACTTCTGCTTCCAGACAGTGGAACTGAACCACCGGGTAATCCAGCTCCAAAGAGCGTACAGGTTGCCGCATTGCTTGAAGACCACGATAAATTAAGTGTGCTGTTTTTATTTACTGTTAATGGTCCATTTGATCCATTTATTGTTAAGTTGGCGGTTGGTGCTGGTGCGTTATTGATAGTAATAGTGTGTGAGCCACAACCAGAACGAGCGCCGTTACTATCTTCACTCAAAACATATATGGTATAGGTACCGGCACTTCCCCACGACCGCGGATATGACTGTGAACCTGGAGTAAAGTAACCACTACCTGGAAGCCATTGCGACACGCTTGTACAAGCTGCGTTGGCGATTCCGTATCGTACCTGATCACCATCAGGATCAGACCCACCGTTAATGGTGAAGGTTTGTGAAGAGTTTACGAGGGCACTAGTTGGGCCAGAAATAGTAGGTGTAGCTGGTGCTACATTTGCTGGGCCGGCAACATTCAGCGTAAAGCTAATTTGTCGCTGTGGTACTTGTAAATCATAGTCAGGAATACCATTACAACGCTGGGTAATATTTGGATTTGAAGCATCACAATTCCGCCGCAATGGAGTGTTGTCTCCGAAACATCCGTTTATGGTGATAGTGCAAGGTGTTCCTCCACGCACATTACCATTCGTACAAGTTTGAGGATCTGCGAGTGCGTTCTGTACATTTGATAAAATCAATGTATATCGGTAGTAAAGCTTTCCGAACGTTGGGCCGAACGTAAACGTTGAATTAATTGTTCCTGGACTAGTTACGGTACATATCCTATTACCACTATTACAACTTAATCCTGCGGTACCAGTATGAGTAATTGTAATATTTGGCGGTGCGACTGAGAGGGGTATATACACCCCATCACCATTAACTCCACCTGGTCCAGGTCCAACATAATCTTGCGCGCGACAAGCTAGTCGTGTTGACCCAGACTGACGATTATTAGTTCCTGCAGCAGTATTACCTGCCTCAAGTTCATTTGGCGACGCATGGGAAGCTGCTGCGTTTGGTACCCAGTCACCATTGGGTGAATCAGATGAATACCCAGTTCCAAACCAAGAAATGTCCGCTGACTGATGTGGTCTTGGTTCAAATCGTAATACATCACCTACCGACAAAGTGGCACCGTCATTGATTATCGCACCGGTATTATTATTAAATACATCGGCACCGTAGGTGATCGTGTAATTAGGATTTGTCAGGGCTGGCACCCAGCCTCCCCCAGTTCTAGAAGGAGGAATATCGTATGCCTGGTACCCATACCACCCAGCAGCATAAAAATACGTACCTGATCCATCAGTGTAGTTCCAACTCGTTGTTTTTGCTTCAGCCTGCTGGGGAGGAATGAGTAAGCTCGGTAGTAATAATGCTAGGAATAGTAAACTGAGTGGCATGGTCGTATTGTCTGTCGAACTATTAATTCTTTTGTGCTTCTGCTTATATGTAAATCCAGCTACCACTAATAACAGTAGTATTGTGCCAATAAATAGATACAGTACATACGGATTAGTTAGTAAATCTGTCAGCGACAAAGCACCGTCATCAACTGCTTCTGGAAGACACTCAGTGCCTGGAATAGCGGTACAATCATATTCAATTTGTACTTCCTCAATCACTACTCCCTCCCGCTCGAGCGTTGCAGTAAGGAGAGCATAGTTAATATTTCTATCTGGCGTAAACGTATTACCAAACCCACTCATAGCACCACTGATGTCACCTTCGTAGATATATTCGTGAATAGTATTTCCAGCCTTATCTTTGAGGTTAAGTGTCAAGGTATTCCCCGGAACGATAGGTTCGTTAGTCGAGTGAGCACAGGCAAAAAGCGTTGTCTCAGTATTGGCCACTATTGGAAAGTTAGTGACGCCAGGAAAGTTGATTCGAGTTTCGGGGATTCCTTCTCGAACATAGCGGATATTTAGCACTGACTTAGCATCATTATCCTGTGTGAGAGCTGTGATATACACAACAGGCTCTCGTTGCTCTTTGGCAACATACGTCAACTCTTTAGTTTCATTCGGCTCGAGCGTTACTATTTCTGTCTTAGTATTACGACGATTATCTGGATTCATTGCATCCCACGCAAATTGATTCCACTGTAAGGGAATAGTTCGTTCTTCGTCAGTTTGATTAGTTATTGTTGTCCGCACAGTAACGGTTTCAGTGGCGCTAAATGTTAGTGGAAAGGCAGCAAAATTGTGATCACGTTCATTTAAAGTCGTATCAACTTTAGAAAGTTTAGTGACAACATTATCAGAAACCACACCAAATGGAGCCGTGTTCCCTACCACATCGTCAGTAAATGATAGTCCCATTAAGTTGTACCGTTCATTAGTCGCAAAAAAATAAGCTGCGTAGTATTCCCCTCCCTCAGCCTGATTGGGAACCTGCCAATCAAAACTTAACGGTACACTTCCATTTGCCGGAATAACAATATCGTTTTTTATCACAAACTGGTCGACGACAGAATTTCCGTCGCCAAGAGAAAACGTTGACTCGTCTCGTTTGAATATCTTCACAAACAACGTTCCATCCAAGAGTGGATAATCATTGGCGTTACTAACATCACCAGAAAAGGTAATGGTGGCGCCTGGCACTGTTTCAGCTAAGTTTGTTTGCAAATCTGCCTGAACACTACCAAATTGATAATAATCGAAACAGGCTAAATTTCCTGTTGTTTGAATAGTCTCTATACCTGGAAATGGCAATATACCTTGTAGAGAAGCGGCACCATCAACCTCTTGTCCAAAAACAGGATTAGTATGCAAAAGTACCAATACAACTATTAGTAGCTTGGCAAATAAACGTTGCATATAAATAAAATTAGTAGCTATGTAATTATTGTATCGTTTTTGTACTGTTCAATATTTGAGTGAGGTGGATAAGCCCTTTAATTTGATTAGTTAGTACACAGACTTTTATTAAATATTTTATAAACCTTACGCAGGTCGGTCTTAAGAAAATCATTATCAAAGGTAACATTTACAATTATCTATAACCCCTGTTTAAGTACAAAAAAGGCCGTCTTCGACGGCCTTTTAAAATTTTCTCGAGCTGAGAACGTAGGTACGTTATGATTTTTTCATGTAGTCCTCGATGGTCATCGGTTCCGGGCATTCTTGTACGATCTCCCCCGCCTCATCACCTCTTTCCTTGGCTTTTTGGACCATAGCATCATGAGTCTGTTGACTGATTTTAATCAAGAGCACCTCCTAAGAACAACGAAGGAAGTATTACATATTCATAAAACAATGCAACAAATACTCCGGTTGTATCTACTTTTTTACAGTAAAACCAACAAATGTCTGTATTAAAGTTCTGTCAGAAATATTTTCGAGAGTGACAAGAACTTAAATGTAATTATAGAACTTATAATTTCTACATCTCATCCATAGTGTCCCAACTCAGAATCTCTTTCACTGCATATCCTTTTTCTACCGTACTTTTGAGAAGTCTTTCCACTAACTCATTGGTGCCGATGATACAAACGTGATTTAAAAAACCAGTTGATGTTTCTAGGTAGGCAACCATCTTCTCAGTCAGATCGTCACAGGAAATAATAACCCCCCTCCCAGAAGAGTCCACCAAAAGACTATCTATGACCTCCCTTCGGAAAACATCATCTTGCCAACTTTCATCGGCTGCTGAAACTTCAACTTGTTGAATTAACTCCGGACGTACAAGATTGACATAAAATGTATCTTTTGATTCTTTTGTTGCCAATGCATACCCTCCATCAATCACCAAATCTAGTACTTTTTCATTATAATCGGGAACAGTAATCACTCGTGGAAATGTATTATCACTATGGTGATACCACTGATTTGTTGGCCACTCAGTAGTACTTGGCGGGATAAGTGTAAGGCCGCTCGAATCTACCATGAGTGACGCATCATCGTAGGCCATCAAACCAAAAACTGCGGTATTCTCATATGCCATAATTTCACTCTCAATGAGAACTATGTCCTGATTTCTAGCAGCATTTCGTAACTTTGCCACATATCCTGTGATATCGTACGCTAAATATTTCCGCTCATCTCGGTCTTTAAAAACTGAAATTACCTGTCCGAGTGTTCCTTGATTGGCAGGAGAAAAATCAATACAATGAATATCACCCTTACCACTTTTTGCAAACGGTAACCATTCTAAACAATACCACTGAGGACGTATTCCTGGATCAACTGCACCAGCGTTGTACTCAGCCATTTTTGACTCTAGATGCTTACTCCACTCCTGCCACTCGTTTATCATATCGGTGACCGATAATAGTCGCCAGGGAAATACTACAAACTTCTCACCGGTACCATTACAAACTTGAAGATACTCTAAAAAGTCACCTGGAAGATTCGTTAAGCCAGTGATAGATTTTAATTCTTCAATTTGTTCTGGTGTAGCAGGATTACCCCAAAACGTACTATCAACTCCTCTTAATTCTTGGTACAGGGAGGAGAATTCACTCCACGTGTCTTTAAATTCACTCATGCAAGTATAGTAACATCAATCGCCCTGAGCCTATCAAGGTATCACCTTGATAGGCTGTAGAGATTACATATAATCCATTCTACGACTTGTAGCATCCTAAAATAAAAGACACCTTTACGGTGTCTTTTATTTTAGGAGTTCGCAGCTCGCTGCAACCTATTTCTCCCCTGGAGGTCGAAATATGCTAAGCGCCTGCATAAATTCATAATAGTCGCCTTCCGGCTCGTTTATTCATTTATCAAATGCTTTAAGTTGGCGCCTACCTGATCTCCCACTTACGTAGTACCTTCGGCGGTAGGAGGCTTAACTTCCGTGTTCGGAATGAGAACGGGTGTACCCCTCCCCCAAAAGCACCAACTTAAAATATTCGATTCTGAAAGGTTCAGAATTTGACAATCTTTATGCTTCAATCGTGCAAACCATGCCTAACGCCGAAACGTATAGGTACAGTTGGCACCACTGAAACTGCATATTCTATTTTTTGTAGGTTGTTAGGAACATGCGATTTTATCGCATGTATGTCTGGAAGAACCGGGTGGTCGCGACGGCATGTGCCAAGGGGGGTGGGAGCCAACACACCGTCGCGACCGGTTTAGAGCATCGGTGTGCCTCAAGTCAAGGGGATACTTAACTGAGAGATGCTCCTAACAACTTACAATCGACAGGTAAACACAATTACTTCAAAAATAAACGTACAACGTTCAAACATTCTGTAAGAACATTACTCACGCGTGGTGTGCAACGTTCCTTACAGGAAACTACGTCCAATTAGTACACCTCGGCTAAACACATTACTGTGCGTACACCTAGTGCCTATCAACCCGATCATCTCTCGGGGGACTTAATGATTCCTCATCTTGGAGTTGGCTTCCCGCTTAGATGCTTTCAGCGGTTATCCATTCCGAACATAGCTACTCGGCAGTGCCACTGGCGTGACAGCCGATAGACCAGAGGTTCGTTCATTCCGGTCCTCTCGTACTAGGAACAACTCTCCTCAAGAATCGACGCCTGCAGTAGATAGGAGACCAACCTGTCTCACGCATCTTGGTTCCCACATTACTGTGGGGATTGGACTATAGCTTCATCTTCAAAAGAAGATGTCTGACGTGTAGTCTCTACGGGCACACTTTTATGTTTCCCTCGGTATTGCCCTTCATATATATGATATATATGAATAGGGTTTTACCGATATGTGTCAGCTTCTCACAAAACATTACTGTTTTGTGCCGCCGTGAACAATGTCTTTTTGAATACTGATCTCACTCACGTATTCTCCTCGGGTTTAGATTGGTTCAGCTGCCGATATTACTATCAGCAGCTGAACGGTCTAAACCCAGCTCGCGTATCTTTTTAATTGGCGAACAGCCAAACCCTTGGGACCTGCTCCAGCCCCAGGATAAGATGAGCCGACATCGAGGTGCCGAACTGTGCCGTCGCTATGGACGCTTGGGCACAACTAGCCTGTTATCCCCAGGGTAACTTTTATCAGGTAATCTCCGGCCGCATCTAACGCGAGCCATCGGTTCACTATGCTCCACTTTCGTGTCTGTTCGATACTTACATCTTACAGTCAAGCTGGTTTATGCCATTACACTATCGGTACGGTTTCCATTCGCACCTAACCAACCTTGAGACCCCTCCGTTACTTTTTGGGAGGGTAGCGCCCCACTAAAACTGCCTGCCACGCACTGTCCCAACTGGGTTTTTCCCAGCTGGTTAGAAACTACCAAAATAAAGGGTGCTATTTCACTGGCGGCTCCATGGTACCCGAAAGCCCACTTCAAAGCCTCACACCTATACTACGCATTAATTCAATAGCCCCAATACGAAGCTACAGTAAAGCTCCTGGGGTCTTTTCGTCTATCTGCAGGTACGCGGCATCTTTACCGCGATTGTATTTTCACCGAGCAGGTCCTCGAGACAGTTTCCCACTCGTTACGCCATTCGTGCACGTCGG